>NZ_DAQC01000012.1 GCF_002502735.1 Methanoregula sp. UBA64 | reverse complement strand
GCCAGCGGATCGCTGACGAGCACTCGTGCGTTTGCCATAAAAACCCATACAGTATCTGCGCGATACCTAATCAGGGTTATTCTTCTTAAAGGATTATAAAAAACGACACCCTGCCGGCTCATCCGACGGTCTGGCGCGACGTATGAGAATACTTAAACAGGGGGGAGAAGAGATTAGTAAGTGGTGCGAGCATGAAAGATGTGCCCAATATTCTATGGCTCGAAGAGATCAGGAAGGAGGACATCTCGTCGGTCGGCGGCAAGGGGGCATCCCTTGGCGAGATGGCCTCGATAGGCCTTCCGGTACCCCCGGCATTTGTGGTCACCGCTCAGGCGTTCCGCAGGTTCCTGGTCGAGACCGGTCTTGACCAGAAGATCTTCAAGGTCTCGGACAACCTCGATGTCGAGAACAACGAGGCACTGGAGCAGGCCGCAGATACCATCAAGGCGATGGTAACCTCGGCCTCGATGCCGCAGGCAATCCAGAACGATATCAAAGCCTCGTACGGGAAGATGGCACAAAAGGACCTCATCGTTGCGGTCCGGTCGAGCGCGACCGCCGAGGATCTTCCCGATGCGAGCTTTGCCGGCCAGCAGGAGACCTACCTCAATATCCGGGGCGAGGCAGCGCTTATTTCCTCAGTCCAGAACTGCTGGGCGTCCCTGTACGGGGCCCGGGCGATCTACTACCGGGCAAAGCAGGGATTCGAGGAGAGTACGGTCAACATCGCGGTCGTGGTCCAGCAGCTGGTCCACTCGGAAAAGGCCGGTGTCATGTTCACCTCCCATCCGATCAGCGGCGAGCCGCTCACGATCATCGAAGGATCGTGGGGCCTTGGCGAGGCTGTGGTCTCGGGTTCGGTCTCTCCCGATCACTATGTTTTCGACCAGCGGACGGAGACCATCGCCGAAGTGACCATTGTCAACAAGAACGTGGAGATCATCCCCGACGGATCCCACGGCACAAAACTCGTCCCGGTCGATGCAGCCCGGCAGGACGCACGGGTGCTCTCGGACGAGGAGCTCAAAAAGCTGGCAATGTACGGCAAGATCGCCGAGAACCACTACGGGGTTCCGCAGGACGTTGAATGGGGCATTGTGGCAGGGACGATCTATATCCTCCAGTCCCGGCCGATCACGACTATCGGGAAAAAAGAGGGAAAGGGCATGTCTGGACAGAGCAAGGATGCAAAGATTCTGATCAAGGGACAGGGTGCGGCGCCGGGTATCGCATCCGGTAAAGTCGCGATTATCCGGGATGCAAAAGACACGGGCGCGGTAAAAGAGGGCGACATCCTCGTCACCCGGATGACCAACCCGGACATGGTGCCGGCAATGCGCAAGGTTGCCGCCATCATCACCGACGAAGGCGGGATGACCTGCCACGCAGCGATTGTCTCACGGGAACTGGGCACCCCTGCCGTTGTCGGGACAAAGACCGCAACCCAGCAGCTCACAAACGGCCAGATGGTGACCGTTGACGGCGAGCTCGGCATTGTGTACGAAGGCGCAGTAGGCGGCGCAACGCAGGCAAAGGCCGGCGCGGCACCGGTCGTGGTTGCCGGGGCAGCCCCGGTTGTCACCGCAACGAGCGTAAAGGTCAACGTCTCCATCCCCGAGGCAGCAGCCCGGGCAGCAGCAACGGGCGCAGACGGCGTGGGTCTCCTCCGGATCGAGCACCTCATCCTCGGGCTCAACAAGACGCCCGGCTGGTTCATCGCCAACCACAAGGAAGAGGAGTTTGTCAAGGAACTCTACGACGGCATCAAGATCGTGCTCGACGCTTTCCCCGGGAAAACGGTCTGGGTACGGACGCTCGATGCGCCGACCGACGAGTTCCGGAACATGGCAGGCGGCGAGAGCGAACCCCTCGAACACAACCCGATGCTCGGGTGGAGAGGCATCCGCCGCGATCTCCAGAGCGCAGAGCAGTTCCGGCTCCAGGTCGAAGCGTTCAAGCGCCTCTGGAAGGCCGGCTACGAGAACCTCGGTGTCATGTTCCCGATGGTCTCCCACCCCGACCAGTTCATCAAGGCCAAGTCGATGATGGCGGAGTGGGGCGTGGATGTCGAGAACGCAACGCTCGGCATCATGATCGAGATCCCGGCAAGCGCCATTATGATCGAGGACTTCCTCCAGGCAGGCATCAAGTTTGCCTCGTTTGGGACCAACGACCTCATCCAGTACACGATCGCCATTGACCGGAACAACGAGAACGTGGCCGACATGTACAATCCCCGGCACCCGGCGGTCCTCACCCTGATCCACAATGCGATCCAGAAGTGCCGCGAATACGATGTCGAGTGCTCGATCTGCGGGCAGGCAGGTTCCGACCCGAAGATGGCAGTCTGGCTTGTCGAGCACGGGATCACCAGCATCTCGGCAAACATCGATGCCATTGCAAAGATCCGCGAAGCAGTTGCAAAGACCGAGAAACGCATCATTCTTGAAGCTGCGAGAAACCGCGATGCTGAATAAGGGCTGTACAGAAGCCGATCTCTTCTCATTTTTGGCCTCAAAAAAAAGGGAGGATATGGATCACCGCTATATCCTCAGCTCCATGTGTACGCTCCCGCACCCGGTTGCGGTCAGGGCGCACGATATGTTCATGGAGACCAACCTCGGCGATCCGGGGCTCTTTCCCGGAACTGCGTCTCTTGAACGGCTGCTGATCGAACGCTTCGGCACGCTCTTCCATAAGCCGGATGCCGGGGGGTATGCAACGAGCGGGGGGACCGAGTCAAACCTCCAGGCGCTCCGGCTTGCAAAAGCCCTCTGCCATACCAAAGCCCAGAACGTGATCGTCCCCCAGTCCGCCCATTTCTCCTTTAAGAAAGCCTGCGACATCCTCAGTATCGAGACGAGGAGCGTCCCACTCGGCCCGGATAAACGCATGGACGTGGACGCAGCGGCTGAACTCATCGACAGGAATACGATCGCACTGGTCGCGGTTGCCGGGACCACGGAGTACGGGATGGTCGACCCGATAGCCGACCTTGCAAAAATCGCCGACCAGCACGGGATCTTCTTCCACGTGGATGCAGCGTTTGGCGGCATGGTGATCCCCTTCCTCGACAATCCCATTCCCTTCGACTTTTCCCTGCCCGGCGTCACCACGATTGCGGTCGACCCGCACAAGATGGGCATGAGCACGATCCCGGCCGGGTGCCTGTTAACCCGGGAGCCGGACATGCTCGACGTGCTCAACATCGATACGCCGTACCTCACGGTAAAAAAAGAGTATACCCTTGCCGGCACCCGGCCGGGGGCCCCGGTGGCCGGGGCGCTTGCGGTGCTCGATTACTTGGGGAGCGAGGGCATGAAAGCCATTGTTGCCGGGTGCATGAAAAATACCCGGCGCCTGATCGCCGGTATGGAAACGTACGGCGTTCGGGCCGCAACATCGCCCGACGTGAATGTCGCGACGTTTGTCTGCGACAAGGCGCCCGCGCCGTGGAGGGTCTCCTGGACCCGCGCCGGGCACATGCGGATCGTCTGCATGCCGCACGTAACCGCAGACTGCATCGAAGCATTCCTTTCCGATTTTGGTGATATGCATGCTTGAAAAACTGATAGAATCGCTGGAAACCTGCCCGATGGTAAAGAGGGGCGAATACAACTACTTCATCCACCCGATCACTGACGGGGTACCGGTTGTCGAACCGGCACTTCTGCGCGACGTGTGCAGCGCGATGATCAAGGTCCTCGACTTAAACAATGTCGACAAGATCGTGGTCGTCGAGGCCATGGGCATCCACATCGGATCCGTACTCTCGGTGATGACCGACATCCCCATGGTGGTCATGCGCAAGCGCGAGTACAAGCTTCCCCACGAGGTGCCCGTCCACCAGAAGACCGGGTACTCGAAAGGCGAGCTGTACTTAAACGGCGTGTACAAGGGCGACCGGATCATCATCATCGACGATGTGGTGAGTACCGGGGGCACGATGAAGGCCCTGCTTGCCGCGCTTGAGATCGCAGGCGCCGAGGTAAAAGATGTCTGCATCGTGATCCAGCGCGGGAACCCGGATATCGGCCGGCCGTACAAGTCGCTTGTGAAGATCGATGTCGACGACAAGGTGCACGTCGTTGAACGCCACATCTGACCTGATAACCCAGCTCAGATCCCGCGGGGCAAAGAAGGTCGCCCTCCAGTTCCCCGCGGGGCTCAAACGGCAGGCGGCGGAGACTGCCGCTGCCCTCAAAGCCGCGGGTTTTGCGGTGGTCGTGAGCGGCGATCCCTGTTACGGGGCCTGCGACCTTGCCCTTGATTGTTTATCCAATGGCGCCGATCTGCTCGTGCACTTCGGCCATGCACCGGTAGATACCCGGGACGATGTCCTTTTTATCCCGTGGGCCGTGGACTTCGACACGGCGGTTCTTGAAAAAGCCCTGCCGTTCGTACCGGAAAAGACCGTCGGCCTTGTCACGACCGTCCAGCACGCCCATCTCGTACCTGCCATGGAAGCATTCCTCTCATCGAAAGGGTACGAGGTCAGGGTAGGCGAAGGCTCGGGCCGTACACCCCTGCGGGGGCAGGTCCTCGGGTGCAGTTTTGCCGCCGCAAAGTCTGCCGGCGCCCCGGTGATCCTTTTTGTCGGTACGGGCGTGTTCCACCCCATCGGGATCGCCCTTGCAACCAAGGCCCGGGTGGTGGCGCTCGACCCGCTGACAGGAATTGCACAGGAGGTCAGTGCCGATACGCTCCTGCGCCGGCGCTTCGCGGTGATCGAGAAAGCGCGCAATGCAAAGACCATCGGCATTCTCCTGAGCACCAAGTCCGGGCAGGCACGAAAAGCGCTTGCAGAACGGCTTGCCGCGCTCTCCCCCGGGGCCGTGATCGTTGCCCTGCGCGAGGTAAGCCCGGACGAGCTCCTCAACCTCGGCTTCGACTGCTATGTGAACACCGCCTGCCCCCGACTCGCCTATGACGATCAGATCAGGTTCCCCAAGCCCGTCCTCTCCCCCGAAGAGTTCGAGATCCTCTGCGGCAAACGCTCGTGGGACGATTATGCCATCGACGAGATCGCATGAAACTCCGGCAGCTTGAGATAGCGCTCCAGCGGTGTGCGGGATATACAAAACCACGGGCCGGGCTCGAACAGTACCAGACACCGGCACCGCTTGCCGCCCGGCTCCTCTACGATGCATTCATGCAGGGAGATATCGAGGGAAAATCGGTCTGCGATCTCGGGAGCGGGACAGGCATCCTTGCCATCGGTGCCGCCCTGCTCGGGGCAGCGCCGGTCCGGGGCATCGAGACGGATACCGATGCGATCCGGATCGCACGGGAGAATGCCCGGCTTCTCGGTGCCGACGTGGAATATATCCCTGCGGATATCGCTACGGCGCAGGAAACGGCCGGTCCCTGTGACACGATCGTCATGAACCCGCCGTTTGGCGCCCAGAAACAGAACCTCCATGCCGACCGGCCGTTTATCGACGCGGCCCTTGCAATCGCCCCGGTGACCTACGGGATCTTCAATGCCGGTTCGACGCCGTTCGTGAATGCATATGTCAAAGGGCGGGCGACGGTTGCCGGGCAGGTCAGCGGGACATTTTCCATCAAACGCACGTTTGCCTTCCATACCCGGGATGCTCATGAGATCCCGGTCGAGATCCTCAAACTTGTGCGGACGTGACGGTGCGCTCTCCCCTGGGAAATTCTTTTATTAGGGAATGGAAGGACGGACCGGGCGGCAAATCCTTATAGGGTCTCATTGAGAGAGATATATCCGGAGAATTGATTATGGACAAGACTGGAATCGCTGCACTCATTGTGGGTATCATCCTTGTGATCCTCGGGGCCTGGGCAATCTGGGCATTCCTGCCCCAGGTTATCGTTGCCGTAGAGGGGCTCATCGGCATCGTCGTGCTGCTTGCCGGCCTGATGCTCGTGATCTTCGGCATCCTCATCTTCCGGGAATAAACCCCTTTTTTTATTGCAGAGTTAACAATCCCGTTTCTTTGAAAGGAAACGGCCAAAAAAAGAGAGATAAAAACGACTGTTCCCCGTACTGGGGATTAGACTTTTACTACGATACACTGGGATGCGGCAGTTTCCACGACCGGCTCCGGCTTGTCGGTGAAATACTCGTCCACCGCTTTTCGTACCCCGGGCACGGTCAGGTAATCGTGGGAGATGATAACGCCACCGGCATTCATCCGGGGGTAGAAAAATTCGAGGCACTTTTTCGTGCTCTCGTAGGTGTCGACATCCAGGTTCACGAGCGAGAACTGCTTCTCTGTGACCGGGCCGGCCGTGTCGGGGAAGAGCCCCTTGTAGATGTGGACATTTTTCTCCCCGGCAAGGTAGGCCCTGACATTTTCATAGGATGCGGCGAACTTGCCCTCGTAGAACGGCCAGACCTGGTCTACCTCGTCCACCTTGGGCAGGCCGGCAAACGTGTCGAAGAGGTGCAGGGCCCGGTCGCCTTTTGCAGAGCAGATGATCTTCGCGGACCCGCCCTTGTACACGCCGACCTCGGCAATATCGCCGGGGATCTTCTGGGTGATCTTTGCCGCCATATAGATGTGGTAGGCTTCGATATCCTCAAGGAGCAGCTCGGTCTCGGACCGGATCTTCTTTAAGGAGGTAGCGAACTGCTTCCTCTCGGGGCTGCCGTAATGGGAGAGCCGGCCCCGGTTCGCGATATCGTATCCCATGAACGGCTCGATTATGGCGAGTTTCCGGAATTTTACCAGGTACTTGCTGGGCGCAATGGTATCGAAAAAACAGATGATATTCTTCTTGGGGAACAGACTCATGTCCGTAAATTTTTGTTGTGCCGGGATTTAAATTGCGTATATCCCCCGGGTTACACAATTCCTTTCCGGCGTTTTGCTGCGGCACAGTACCCGACAGCTGCCGCAAGTGCGAGCAGGACAAGTCCGAAACCGGGCATGGCTAGGATCACGAGGCCCGCCCCGTACGCTACGAGAACCGAGACCAGGCCAAGCACGTTTCCCTTCCGGTAGGCCCCGATAACCGAGATGGCGAGGAGAATGGTGGGCAGGATGACGAACAGGTACCTGACAAGGGGGCTCGGGAAGACGGAATCGATGGCCGAACCGACCACCGATATCAGCAGATCCCCCGGGTCAAGGCCGATCGCGGTCCAGATCCCCGAGAGAAAGCCAAGGCAGATAACAAACTGCCAGATAAACCGGCGGGACTTTTTTGCCATACGCGTATCCGGGCGGGGTGACTCGCGGGCAGCTGCGAAGGGAAAAATCAGAGCGGCTGGCCGTTTCTGGTTGCTACCGGGTCCGTATCTACATCGAACTCGTCCAAAAACGGCATAAGGCCGGTGGCAAACGGCCCGGTCTTCCCGGTCTCTGCATCGGGGCCTTCCCCAACGCTGACAATCTCGACCATCAGGGGGAACTCCTCGATGGTCTGGGCAAAGGAGGGATCGTTCTCCTTGGTAAATGCAAGGAACCGGTCCACCCGGATAAAGGGCCGCTCGTACTCGGGGACACCGCGGTACTCCTCCTGCACCTCGGCAAGGCTCCGGGTAGTGGCGAGATCCTTCTCGAAAAACAGGTAGACCGCAACTCCGTAATCCCGGGCAATCCCCTCGAGATTTCGGATGTCGACCATTCTTCCTTTGTCGACCCCGATAGAGGCCATCTTTTCCGGTATCGTGGTACCACGGAGCGCAGCAAGAGCAGCGGCGGTGTTATCCATGCAGAACAGGTGGGGTGCCGGGTATAGTATAGTTACCGTCGCAGGCAACCGCCGGCAGTGCCGACCGGCAGGCATAATGCCAGGTACTGCCAACGGGGATACGTGAACTCCGGCACCTGCGGGGATATCGGGGAGCGGACCATAAAAAAAGTGAGCGTCCGGCTGCTGCCGTTTCTGATCCTCCTTTACGTGATCGCCTACCTCGACCGTGTGAACTTCGGTTTTGCGGCCCTCGAGATGAACAGTGCGCTCGGGCTTTCAAGCGAGGTCTTCGGCTTTCTCTCCGGGATCTTCTTTATCGGGTATCTCTTCTTCGAACTCCCCAGCAACCTGATCCTCCAGAAGGTCGGGGCCCGGATCTGGATCGCCCGGATCCTCGTAAGCTGGGGGATCGTGGTGATGTTTACGGCCTTTGTCACCGGTGCATTCCAGGTAGCCGTGCTCCGGTTCGCACTCGGGGTTGCAGAGGCCGGCTTCTTCCCGGGCGTCCTCCTCTATATCACCTACTGGTTCCGGGGAAAAGACCAGGCAAAAGCGGTCGGGCTGTTGATGACCGCGCTTGCCATCTCCACGATCGTGGGGGCACCGGTCTCAACCTGGATCCTCGACTCCGTCCACTGGCTGGGCATGGCCGGCTGGCGCTGGCTCTTTATCATCGAGGGCCTGCCCGCGATCCTCCTTGGGATCGTCGCGTATTTTTACCTCACCGACCGGCCCGAAAACGCCCGCTGGCTCGAACCGGAAGAGCGGGCCTGGCTCTCTTCTGAAATTGAAAAAGAGAACTCCCTGCGCGAACAAAAGGGCGGCCATACCGGCCTTGTCTCGGTCGTGGCCGACAAAAGGATCTGGCACCTGGCGTTCATCTACTGCATGCTCGTGATCGCGTTATACGGCCTCGGGTTCTGGATGCCCCAGATCATCAGGTCCATGAACGCGAGCCTCTCGAACACCACCATCGGGCTGGTGATGGTCATCCCCTATGCATGTGCCGGTGCAGGGATGATCCTCTGGTCCCGGCACTCCGACCGGACCGGGGAGCGGCGCTGGCACACGGCAATCCCGCCGCTCGCGGGGGGGATAGCCCTAGCCCTGTCGGGGATCGTCTCTTCACCGCTCATCGCGTTTGCCCTGCTCGTCATCGCAACAATGGGGATCTTTCTCGCCTTCGGGCCGTTCTGGACGCTCCCCTCGCTCTTCCTTGCCGAGGTCACGGCCGCGGCCGGGATTGCGGTCATCAACTCGATCGGGAACCTCGGGGGCTTTGTCGGCCCGACCCTCATGGGCTGCCTGGCCCAGATCACCGGGAGCACGAATGCCGGGCTCGTGGTGATCGGCGCCTGCCTGGCGCTTGGCGGCGTGTGCGCAGCGGCGGTCACGAGCCGCCGGCATGAGACGGACACCGGATAGTCCGGTTACTTCCGTACCCGGGCATACCCGAACAGCGCCAGTACGGCAGCAACCGCCCCGAGGCATACTGCCGACGAGCCGGCCTTTGTCGGCGACGGCTGCGATGCGGGCAGGGAAGATTGCGTTTCCTGACGGGACACGGCCGGTACAGCAGAGGGAGATACCACCGGGGCGGAAATCAGGATACTGCTCCCCGGAACAGGCTGGCCCGCAGTGTCGAGTTCGGTCACCTGAAGGATCGTTACTTCCGGGGCTGCACCTGACGGGACCGTACCGTTGAGCGCGACCGTAAGCGAGACGTCGCTTGTCACCGGGTACGAGAGGAGATACCCGTTCACAAACGCCGATGTGCCGGATGCCGACTGCTGCGCGGCAGCACGACCGTTTGCAATAACCTGAATATCCCACCGGGCACCGGACAGCCCGGTCTGCATCTGGAGCGTGTGCGTCCCGATAAACGTCGTGTCACCCGAGGGGAGAACGGCGAAGGTAACGCGTGCCTGCTCCCCGCTCCCCAGAGCCAGCGGGGGGACGGGGACTAACGACTGGTCGGTGAGGACAAGGGTTGCGGCAGCGGGCGTGCAGATGACAAAAACCGCCGCTACCAGAAAGACGACAGGAACGGCACAGGGGACAAGGGGATTTTTTCCGGGACGGGACATACCAGAGGAGGTATTATTTCCGGGGTATCGTTAACATATCGACGCCGTCCGAGGAATCTTCCTAAAAATGGGAGAACTGGACCCTGCCTCATCAGCAGGTTATAGGTTCGTCATGAGCACGGTCTGCTGGACGCCACCGGTAAAGATACCAATAACGTCGACGTTGGATGGATCCGGTACCCCTTCATAGGGGAATGTATACACATCACCCGGCTGCGGGTTTTCCATGGTCCGGGTAACGATCTGCCCGTTCTGATCGTAGATGGTAATCTTGAGTGCCGTCAGGCTTGCAGCGCTTGCGCCGCCGTTATAGGTTACAATAACATTATGGCCGCTCTGTTTTGCCGTCACGTTGATCTGCATCATCCCGTCCGCGATAACCGCGGTCGGCGTGGCAGTCGGCGTGATGAGATCGACCGATTGCGTGATAGTGGGCGTTACAGGAACGGCTGAATTCTGGGTGCAGCCGGCAACAAGAATGGCAAGCACAAGAAACCCGGTGACAAGGATCCATCGCATACGGGATAGAACGCGGTCAATCTCAATAAATATTTTTAAAAACCCGGAGTACCGATCGCATACTGATATACTCCCGGGCATACAACCGATCCGGAAAGAACAGGAAATAATGACCATCGCACGAACACCTTCCCCGGAGGAACAGGAATATGTCAGATCGGTAGCCCGGTCCCTTGCAGCTGCACGAACAAAAAACGAGCTGGCAGACTGCATTGCACGGACCGCGGGCGATTACACGCTTGCCGATCTCCAGGTGCTGGGAGGAAAGCTGTACACCGAAGTCGAGGCCCTGCCCGAGCCCTACCGGGCCAGGGTCCGCCCGTACTTTACCGAGCAGATCTTCGGGGCGCACCACCGGCTCCTCCTGCTGCACCGTTCGGGAGGCATGGAGGGACGTGCGTCACCCATCCGGGACCGGGAAACATTCAATAAGTTCTGTGCAATGATCCCGGAGGGCTGTTTTAGCTGGGACGAGCATGCGGACCGGACGCCGTTTGCCTATTCCCCGAAACACCGGCTTTTTTACTACCTCATGGCAGCCTTTACGATGTTTGTCCTCGATAAGCCCGGCCACCCGGTGGGGATGCCCTTCCCCGGGGGATTTGCCGTTGAGGAACGCAGCGGGGAGTATTACTGCCTGATCCGGGACCGGGAAAAAGAGGTTTTTTTCTCCATCTGCAATTTCTGCCCGGCAAAACAGGCGGATGAAAAAATTTCTTTGACGTGAGAACGGGGTTTTTATCCACGCGGTCTCTTTAGAGATCGCCGTACAGGGCGGGAAACTACCGGCATCTGATCCCGATTTAAACCGGGGGCCTTTTTATCCAAATACGATCCTAGATGAAAATTGCGTGAAAACGAGTGCCTCTGCACGCTGATTCTTTACCAGGATATGCAAAACAGCGGGCGGGCAGTTCCATCTCGTATATCCGCATCAGGCCGGGGCATAAAACCCGTGAATGTGCAAGGGGGAAGATTTGTCCCGGATTCCATTCAGCGCATGCCAATGATAACATAAAAAAAAAGAGGGATACCTTGATTCAGAACCAGAATGAAACCCCGGACGCTCCCGGGCTTACGTACAAAAAATTAAACACCGCATGGCAGGTAACGGGTGCATTGCTCTTCCCGATTCTCTTCACCCTGCTCCTGATCCTGTATTTTACCACCCCTAACCTGCAGATGTTTTCCTGGCTCTTGTGGCTGGGTCTGCCGATCATCATGATCCATGAGTTCGAGGAATACGTTGCTCCCGGGGGCTTCAAGAATTTTTTTAATACAAAAACCCTCCTTGCGCCCACTCCCCTCAAAGAGGATGTACCGCTGAACGAGCCCTACATCCTTTTCATGAATCCAATCCTGATATGGCCGTGGGTGACACTGGGAGCACTATTCTATACGGTGCCGTGGATCGGAATCAGTGCGATCTTTTTCCAGCTGGGGATTAATAACATCCAGCATATTGGCCTGTTCCAGATCCGGCATAAAGGATACAATCCCGGCCTTTTCACAACCATGTTCCTGATGATGCCCTACTGTACGCTGATACTCTGGTACGTACTGGTCAACCCGGTGATGACAACAACGGACTGGATCCTCTCATTCGTGGTAAGTGCAGGGGTTATACTCACACTCTTATCGATAACCATGACCCGGCTGAAGCATACATCCCAGGGATAAACCGGGAAAATTCCCTTTTTTCGTAACGCCCCCGGCTATATACAGCAGAGCCGCCAGTTTCAGGCAACCGCGATAGCGGTAATTCCCGAGTATACAGCGGGTTTTTGGGGGGATATATGGTCGTATACCTACTATGCTGCAGGTGAACTAAAATCTCCAAGTCTGTTTGCTGACACCATCATTGGCTTCACGAGTATAGTTATCAAAAAACCGTTTACAAGTACGGCGATTTCATCGGCAATCGTATTGAAAGTCGAACACAAAACGCCGGTATTCATTATTCTCTAAAAAGTTGTGCCCCAATCCTCATACTGAGGGTAGAACCAAGAAAAATTTCGCCCGTCTGCCAACAAGTACGCCGCAGGCATTTTATTGAAGATACGTGTCACGAAGGTCGCGAACCTTTCAGGTATCCGTTAAGAAACGATACAGGTAACAACGATAGCGTTCGCTTTTAAGCGAAACATTACAAGAAGACTCGTGTAATAAGGAAAGGTGATAGCAGCTTGGTATGGTTCCCGGGGACTCGCGTACCTCAGTACAGCATACTACGTGTGTCAGCTTAACTGCTGGGTTCGGAATGAGACCAGGTGTTTCCCGACAGCTATGGCCGCTATCACCACATGATTTGCTTTTTTTTGTTTTGCAGCCGAAGAAGTAGATGCTTTTTCTTCGGAAGACCAGTATTCCTTTTTATCGGAACACCAGTCCAAGCCAAGGTCCGGAGTTGAACCGGATTGTAGCTGATCTGCAGTCAGCCGCGTGGCCGCTCCGCCACCTTGGCGACCGTGTAGGATAATACCTTATCCTGTTGGTCAGGATCGGATATAAGGTTTACACTCAGAATTTCGTCTGGGCTTAGCGTGGTGAGCACTAGTATTTGGACGTTAGTACTTCCGGACTGAACACGTCGTTGCCTTCGTGCGTACATCCGAAGCCTATCAATCGGGTCTTTTACCCGTGTCCTGTAACGAAGTCTCTTGTTTAGGCCGAGTTTCAAGCTTAGATGCTTTCAGCTTTTATCCCTTGGCGCGTGGCTGCTCGGCACTGCCTTGTCAGACAACCGATCCACTAGAGGCGCCGAATGAAAGTTCCTCTCGTACTATTTCATTCTTACCTTCAGACTTCACACACTCCTGATAGATAGTAACCGACCTGTCTCACGACGGTCTAAACCCAGCTCACGATCCCCTTTAATAGGCGAACAACCTCACCCTTGGCTGCTGCTGCACAGCCAGGATGGAAAGAACCGACATCGAGGTAGCAAGCCGCCGGGTCGATATGTGCTCTTGCCGGCGACGACTCTGTTATCCCCGTGGTAGCTTTTCTGTAGTCAATAGCCCTCATCAAAAGGGCGTATTGGTTCGTTAGACCCGAGTTTCCTCTCGCGATCACTTGCTATGCGTGATCGCGTCAGGCCAACTTATGCTCTTGACACTCTTCTGTGAGTTGCTGACTCACATGAGTTGACCTTGGGGCACCCTTGATATTTTTTCGAGGGTGTGGCGCCCCACCCAAACTGCCTACCTACCGGTGTCCTCGTTAGAGTGAGAACTACAACAAAACTAGGATGGTGTCTCATCGATGGCTCCCCAGTACCCGAAAGTGCTGGATATAACGCCTCCCATCTACACTGCGCAAGAATTATCGTAATTCAGCGACAGGCTGCAGTAAAGCTCAACGGGGTCTTCACTTCCCATCAGGAGTCTCTAGTCTCTGCACTAGAACAAAAGGTTCAACGGATATGTGTTAGGGACAGTATCGCACTCATTAATCCATTCATGCAAGTCGCCAATTAAGCGACAAGGTACTACGCTACCTTAAGAGGGTCATAGTTACCCCCGCCGTTTACGAGTCCTTCGTCC
>NZ_DAQC01000011.1 GCF_002502735.1 Methanoregula sp. UBA64 | reverse complement strand
TGGCATACCTGCTCCTCAAGGGAACAAAGGAACAAAAAGAGCTCGCAACCAAGTTCCTGACCCCGCTCATGAACATGGCAGCAAAGGGAACCAGCGCATGCTTCTGCGAACTGATGACCGAAGTCATCAACCAGGGCCTGTGCATGGGATGCGGAAGCTGTGCGGCAGCATGCCCGGTCCGTGCAATCACCATGGAATTCGGCAAGCCCAACGGCGAACGCGACCTGTGCATCAAATGCGGTGCCTGCTATTCCCAGTGCCCGAGAGGCTTCTTCAACACTGATGTCATCAGTGAGTATGAGGCGATCAACGAGGCCATTATGGCGGCTCTTCAGTGAGGGTGATTGACATGGGAGCAGAACTCGGTAAATACAAATCAGTTGTTGCAGCACGCAGCGCCGACAAGGAGATCCTCAAGGGAGCACAGGACGGCGGTATCGTTACCTCGCTCTTTGCATATGCACTCGATGAGGGCATCATTGACGGAGCCATTGTAGCAGGATCCTACGAAGAAGATCCAAACGTCGAGAGCACGGCCAGCCAGAACCACCACTGGAGACCCAAGCCGATCGTAGCCACTACAAAGGCAGAACTGCTCGCGGCACGCGGCACCAAGTACAACATCAGCCCGAACGTTTCCTTAATCAAGGAAGCAACCCGCAGCTACGGTCTGGACAAGGTCGGTATCGTTGGCACACCGTGCCAGATGCAGGCAGTAAGGAAGGGGCAGCTGTACCCGTTCGGCTGGAGAGATGTTGAGTCCAGCATCGCTCTTGCAGTCGGTATCTTCTGCATGGAGAACTTCCCGTACCAGAGCATCCTCCAGCTCGTGGAAGACCACGCAGCAATGAAGCTCGAGTCCGTCAAGAAGATGGAGATCGGGAAGGGCAAGTTCTGGGTCTACGGCAAGCGCGGACAGGTCGTTCAGCTGCCGCTCAAGGTTACCCACAAGTACGAGCAGCCCGGCTGCCACGTCTGTATGGACTATGTGGCAAACCTCGCTGATATCTCGACCGGTTCCGTTGGCAGCCCCGACGGCTGGAGCACGGTCTTCGTTCGCTCGAAGATCGGTGACTCGGTCTGGGCAAAGGCAATGGCCGCTGGTGTCTTCGAGACCCAGCCCATCGAGAAGGTCAAGCCCGGCCTTGAACTCGTGAGCAAGCTCGCAAACGAGAAGATCACGAAGAACAAGAACACACTCGAAGCCAGGAAGACCTTCGGTGTGGGCAAGGCTCTCCGGAACCCCTACATCTAAACCTTTTTTTTCTAGATTGACCCTTCACACGTGGGCAGAATCATTACTCTCTAAAAATATAGCAGGACCTCCGTTAGCTCCCGATAACGATTCGGATGACTAGCTAAACAGCCTTCACTTAGGGCATCTTCTATTCTTGCCATTGGGAAGCAACCCAGTATTTTGGGGTAGCCCAGATATACGGAAATTCGCTGTATGTGATTATGGAGGGGTCGGGGGGGTGGCAGTTCTGCTCATACACCCCGATTTTATTAAACCATTTATTCTCAAACGTCAGATTGCCATCAGTGGCATTGTAATAATCGCGGGTATGTGCACACCACGGATCGTAATAATAGGATCCGTTGGGGAGTTCAAGTTCCACCCATTGGTGTGCGTCAGTCATTACAATATGAGATTCTATACCCGATTGTTGTGCCATAAATGCAAATAATTCGGAATATTCCCGACATTCCCCGATTTTATTATATGCAATCCAATAAGGATCGTCAGCATAATACGTGCCGTTCGGTGTCATCTGGGGATAGAGCATATTATCATAATAAGGGCTTGCTTTCATCCGGGAGGGATTACTGATAAGGTATGTGTAACTACAGGTGCGATCAGTACAGGCAAATGCCGATATATTATCATCGGGTTCTACCCAGTCGGTCATCTCCCAGGTAAATATTTCGTCAAGTTTTCCTTTTGTGTCGGAAATGTTTTGGACTTTTGCCAGCTCGGCCGAAATTCGGTCTTTTCCCTGAGGGTAGATCGTTTCTCCATACTGGGCATTAACTTCATCATTAAGGAGAATTGTTTCATCGGCGTCACTTCTTTCCAGGGCAATCGTATCAGCGGCCCGGGGGTCAAGAGCAGGGAACGGATTCAGATGAGGGAATACAAAAATAACCCCCACAGAGGAAACAAACCCCACGGTAATGAAGAGAAGAATTACCAATACGATCTTCCGGATCTTTCTGTGAGTATCTATTCCTTTTTTCTTCGTAACTTAACACCCGCACGCAGATTGATCAAGAGATTACTCTATTGTGGAGACAATCCCACATATAATGTTAGCACAACATTACATTAAGTAATCTTTTGAATACATAAAAGAAAATAATTTTGGAGTATATTTCTTATCCCCAACCAATTTGCTCGCAAGTGAATCTGATTTAATGAGTCGGAGAATAAAACCGGAGATTGAGCTTCGTTGGGCTGTATATCAGAGACCCCAGTTCTTGATCTCCTTAATCGAGGCCCCGGGCGAGAGATGGGAAAAGAACCCGTTTACTGCCCCGTGCAGGGCAGCTTCCTTTGACGGGTAGCCCGAAAGATCGCGGACATGCTCTTTTGCTCCTTTCTCCCGTACGGCAAGGCTGGCAATGCCGTAATACACGGTACCTATCCGTATTACCTTGATTTTGAGGGGCACTTCGACATCCTTTACCCGGATCTCGTACATCCCCACGAGTTCCCGCACCTGGATAATGTCCGGGAACTGTTTCTGTAAGGGGTCTTCCTCTGTCACATTCTCTAGGTTGCCTGCCCGGACAAAAAAAAGAATCCCCTGATTGGATCCTGACAGGATCACCCGGAATACCAAGGGCCGGATCCGGCATGTTTGGGTGCCGGAACTGCTGATAAACTGCCGGGAGGTGTACACAAAATGGAACCGGATCGTTCCCGCCACCCGGTTTTGAGGGTCGCGTACAACGACGGAAAATGAAGATACAGGAAAAGATGCGGACGACGGATCCGCAGACTTTATGTTTCTCCCTATTTTATTCACTAGAGAGTACATGGCAAAAAAATGCGGAAACTGCGGCGCCCCCGCTCCCGATACAAATTCCAAGTTCTGCGACCTGTGCGGTGCGCCGCTCGCGGACGAAGAGCAGTCAAACCCGCAGGGCCTGCCGGTCTGCCCGGTCTGCGGTGCGGTGGTTTCAGACAAGATTGCGCAGTTCTGCGATGTATGCGGAGCCCCGCTGGCAAAACCGATCTGCCCGGTCTGCCGCAACATAGCGCCATCCTATCATTCCAAGTTCTGCAGCCGCTGCGGGGCAGCGTTTGTTCCTGCAGCCCCGCCAAGGACACGGACGGTACCGGCTGCCGGCTATGAACCGGAACCCGAACCGGTCAAAGTCAAGACACGAAAAGAGCCCCTGCCTGTTGCAGAACCTTCTGCCGACGAGTGGGATCCCTGGACCGATGGCGATCCCACGTACGATGTCTCGGCACCGCTGCCGCCGCAGAACCAGCAGAAGACCGATCTCCAGCGCATGAGCGAGGGGATGACACCGGCCGTGCGCCGCCCCGCTGCGGCAAACCAGCTGGATATGGTCCAGATGGCCGAACCACGGAAAAAGTATTCCCACCTGCCACTTATTGCTGACGAACTCCAGGCAGATCTTAACCGCCGTGCTGCTGACATGCCCCTACCCAGGGAAGACAACGGACAACCGGCGCAGAGTAAACAGGGTAAAAAGAAGGGGCTGTTCCATAAGTAAGTAGTCCCGCGGGAACCGGGCACTTCTTTTTTAGCGGATTACCTTATGCGAAGTAGTCCACCACGTTGTGGAAGATCCGCATGTTGAGGGATTCGGGATCGGCCCGTTCACCGCTCCGCCGCATCTGTTCCTTTACGAGCGGCCAGTTATAGAGATTCGTGAACTCCATTGCCCGCTCCGGGTGCGGCATCATCCCGAGCACTTTCCCGTCCGCTGACGTGATCCCGGCGATATCCTCGACCGAGCCGTTCGGGTTGTAGGGGTACTCCCCGCCGGCAGGACTCAAATCCTCGCGGCAGTAGGTGAACGCGATCTGGTGCTGCTTTTTGATCCGCTGTAAGGTCGCGGGGGAGCACGAAAGGTTGCCTTCCCCGTGCGAGACCGGGCAGTACAGTTTCACGATCCCGTGCGTCCAGATGTTCTCGGCCGCCGGTTTGAGCGTGACGAACCGGCATTCGAGCCTTCCTACCCGGTTGGGCATGAGGGCAATATCCCGGGAATAGGTTTTGTCAAATGCCGGAACCAGGCCGAGGTTTGCAAGGATCTGGAACCCGTTGCAGATCCCAAGGACCAGGTTGTCCCCGTCAAGGAACTCCATGAGCTCTTCCCAGAGGTTGTTTTTTACCCGGTTGGCATACGCATTGCCCGCTCCCGTATCGTCGCCGTACGAGAACCCGCCGGGGAAGACGAGGAGCCGGTAACCGGACAAACGCTCCCGGCCCGCGATCAGGTCGTTGATGTGCACGATCTCCGATGCCATCCCGGCCCGGCGGAGGGCTTCCTGTGTTTCCATCTCGGAGTTGATCCCGTACCCGCTCAGGATCAGGGCCCGATCTTCAATGAGGGGCCGCGAGGATTTGGGTAAAGTGGGCGTCATGGTCAGAACCCCCCGAATGCTGCCGTGTAGGCTTTTTCAAGGGCGGCGATCTCCTGTTCAACGAGAAGTGTCTCCCCGGTGATCCGCAGCCGGCTGCCGCCAGCCATCCCGAGCAGCAGGGCATCGGCGCCAAGAGCCTGCTCGAATGCCCGCTTGTGGTCCGGTGCAATGGTCACCACGAACCGGCCGGGCGTTTCGGCAAAGAGGAAACTATCGGGCCGGACCTTTGACGGGATCGTAATGTCCATCCCGAGCAGGCCGCCGACTGCGACCTTTGCAAGGGCGGTGCCAAGACCGCCCCGTCCCACCGGGAACGCCGATGCAACAAGCTCGTGGCTGATCGCGTCGTGCAGCTTTTTGTACCGGGCCTTTGCCGCTTCGGTATCAAGCGCCGGGACAACGCCGCCGGAAAGACCGCACAGGGCGTGATACTCGGAGCCGCCAAGCTCCGACCCGGTTGCACCGATCACGTAGACAAGGTCACCGGCGATCTTGGCATCGAGCGAGACCGCTTTTCCCGCGTCCGGGTGGACGCCGATGGACGAGATGAGGAGCGTTGGCGGGACGGATACTTTTACCCGGTTGTTTTCTGCATCATAGCCCGAGAAATCATTGAACATGCTGTCTTTGCCGGAGATGAACGGCGTCCCGAATGCTTTTGCATAATCGTAACACCCTCTCGCTGCTTCCTTGAGCTGCCACAGCCGGCCCGGTTCATCGGAAGAGCACCAGCAGAAGTTGTCGAGGAGGGCGATGTTGTCCGGGGGGACGCCGAGCGCAACAAGCCCGCGGATGGCGGCATCGATCGAGGCTGCTGCCATCCGGTACGGGTCGATCTCGGAGTACGAGGGAAAGAGCGCCTGCGAGAGGCCGACGGCCTTTTTGGAGCCCGGCACAACTTTGGTGAGCGTTGCAGCGGACTGCACCCGGCCCTTCCCCTGCACCGGCCCGAGCACGTGGCCGCCCTGCACGGTGTGGTCGTACTGGACGGTGACAAACTCGGTCGAGCAGATATTCTTCCGGCCAAGCATCGCAACGAGCGTTTCATCGAGCCGGGCCGGGCAGGAAAATGCCGGCTCTGCCGCATCTGCTTCCTGCGGCGCCGTGGTAAGGTGTTTCTTTGGCAGGCCGTCGTGCAGGAAGGCAAGGTCGACATCCATCACGGTTTTCCTGTTGTACTCAACCACGCAGCGGCCGGTGCCCGTGAACTCGCCGATCACGGTTGCCTCGACGCCCCGGCGCTGCATGAGTTCCAAAAACTCAGCCAGTTTCTCCGGAGGGACGGCGAGCGTCATGCGTTCCTGCGACTCGGAGATCCAGATCTCCCACGGTGCCATGCCGGGGTATTTTAAGGGGACTTTTTCAAGGTCAACGCGGCAGCCGTTGCACTCCTTTGCCATCTCCGCCACCGAGCAGGAAAGCCCTCCGGCCCCGTCGTCCGTGATGCTCCGGTACAGCCCGCGGTCCCGGGCCTCCTTCACGAGCACGTCCGAGAACTTCTTCTGCGTGATCGGGTCGCCGATCTGGACCGCTGTCACGGGGCTGTTCGGATCGAGCGCTTCTGACGAGAACGTGGCGCCGTGGATCCCGTCCTTTCCCACCCGGCCGCCGACCATCACGATGAGGTCTCCCGGTTCCGCTTTCTTCTCGTACAGGGGTTTCTCCCCGAGGTTTCTCGGCATCACGCCGACCGTGCCGGCAAAGACAAGCGGTTTTCCCGCGTACCGGTTGTCGAAGTAGCAGAAGCCCTGCGGTGTCGGGATCCCCGAGCAGTTCCCGCCCGTGCCAACGCCCCGCACAACGCCGTCGAAGATCTGCCGGGGCGAGAGCACCGGGTTCATCTTATCTTTTCCCCGGAAAAGCTGCGGGTCCGTAGCCGGGTCGCCCACGCAGAACCCGTAGATGTTGATGCACGGTTTTGCCCCGAGGCCAAAGCCGATCGTGTCACGGTTCACGCCCACGATCCCCGTGAGCGCCCCGCCGAACGGATCAAGGGCCGAGGGAGAGTTGTGGGTCTCGACCTTGTGGGTCACGATGTACTCGTCGTCAAAGACAATCGCGCCGGAGTTATCGGTAAAGACCGTGACGCAGATGTCTTTCTCGCCCTTCTCTTTTCGTATCTCGTTTGTCGCGGCCTGGATGTACGTCTTGTAGAGCCCACGCGGGACATCGTCGTCCATTGCCGAGGCAAAGATCGTGTGCTTGCAGTGCTCGCTCCAGGTCTGGGCAAGGGATTCGAGCTCCACATCGGTCGGATTTCTCCCCTGCGTTTTGAAATAGTCGCGGATGGCGTGGAGCTGGTCGAGGTCAAGCGCGAGCGGCCCGCGGCGCTGCCCGGTTGCCGGGTCGGCGATCCCTTCTTTTCCAATCTTCGCAAGCTCAGCGTCGGGGATATCGAGATCCACCGTTCCCGCAGTCTGCTCTTCCGAGAGCCGGACCCGGGGGACGACCGGGTCCATCCCCTTCTCCCCGTACTCCTGCCGGGTCTTCGTGCTCACCCGGTTGATGAGGGGGTTTGCGAGCAGGGAGGCAAGACGGGCAACCTCTTCCTGGGAAAGCCTGCCCCGGGCAAGGTAGAGCTGCGAGGCGGCCACGATCTCGCCTTTTGCAAACGGGACCTCCAGATAATCCTCGATTGTCTGTCGTGCGGTCGTGCCCACGTTATCGGTCACGCCCGGCAAAAACCCGACCTCGATCGCATATTCGAACAGGGCGTGAGTTGCTTCGTCCACCACAAAGTCCTGCACCACGGGGTTGGAGAGCCGGGCGCCGATCTCATTAAGGGAGTCCGTGTCTATATCCCGGCCTTCGGTTGCAATCGTGTACACATCCACGAGGGAAAGCGATTCAACCGGGATGCCGATGGCCCGTACCCGTTCGGTCCGGGTCTTCTCCCGGGGATCGTTTTTATAGTGAACTTCTATGCGGTGGACAAAAGAAGCCATGCGTACTGGTGTGGCGTAAAAGAAGAAAATAGGTATCGTCCCGGCCATCCCTCCAGGAAGAGGGGAGAGGCCGGATTATTCGCGGTGGTGCGTTACCGTGATCGGCTCGATCATTGCGCTGATGGTAAAATCGAACGGCACAACGTCCATCCAGCCGGCCCGGGCAAACATGTCCTGGAAACAGACGCCCACAACTTTTGACTCCGGATGGCGTTCTGCAAGGTCACGGACCAGCTCCTTTGTGGTCGGCATCAGCGGCATGGCAAGCCCGCCCATAATAACGATCACTTTCGGGGAGACCTCTGATACCTCTGCACGCGGTCCCGCGGCCTGCATCCCGACATCCGGGACATCGGTGATCGCCCGGGCTTTGGTCTCGTCAAGGAGCGGGACAAAGACCTGCGAAAGGTGCAGGCCCCGGATCCCGATCGCGAGCAGTTCGACAAACGGGGTGCAGGTCCCTACGCACCCGTAATAGACGACCTGGTCGCCTTTAACGAGGCCGAGGCTGGTCATGTATTCCTTGTACGGCCGGATGATCCCGGTAACCCCGCGGAGGGCTTCCTTCTCTGCCATGATAATCTACCATCGGACAATGTGCCTATTATACATTCCGAAAACCGTGCTGCCGGGCTTTGTCACCGGAACCGGTCGTCCGACCGGGTCACTTTCGCATTCTCTGCAACGTGCTCGAACCACCCGCAGCAGGAATCGGGGTACGCGTCAAAGGACGGGACATAGGGTTTGAGGTCGAGGAGCGGCGTCCCGTCGAGCACATCCACGTCCTCGATGGAGATCGTGCAGCCGTCCACCCCGGTGAGCCGCACGACCGAGAGACCGATGGCATTTGGCCGTTTTGGCGACCGGGTGGCAAAGATCCCGTGGGGAGCCGGGTCCAGAAACGGCGTGACCGTGAGGCTGTAGCCCGAGCAGCGGTGCAGCGCGTAGATCAGGATCACGCGGGAGAATGCCGCAAGGTCAGAGAGCCCTTCGCGGAGATCTTCGCGGATCTCGATCGTGCCCCGGACGCCCCGGGCGCCGACCGGCTGGATGGGCATGCCGGCGATATCGGTAAACGGCGAGTGGATCGTGCCGATGGGCGTGTAGGAATACGCGGGCCCGGGCTCGTGCTTCATGCGTTGTTATGGGCGGCCGGATCCGATAAAACCCGATATGCGAAACCCGAACTAGATTAGGAATGACGATCAACGCACATATACGATAAGGAGCGGCCATGGCAGCGAGAACAAAGGACGTACCGGAGAGCCTCACCATCCTCAACGAAGACGTCTTTGCCACCAGGAAGATCCGGACAAAGAGCATTGATCTCGTTGTCACTTCGCCGCCCTACAACGTGGACATCCAGTACAACAGCCACAACGACGGGGTTTCCTATGCGGATTACCTGGAGTTTTCCCGCCGCTGGATGAAGCGCTGCCACGGCTGGCTCAAAACCGACGGCCGGTTCTGCCTCAACATTCCCCTTGACAAGAACAAGGACGGCCAGCAGAGCGTAGGTGCCGATCTCACCACGATTGCAAAAGAGTGCGGCTTTTCCTACCATTCGACCATTGTCTGGAACGAGGGGAACATCTCGCGCCGGACCGCGTGGGGCTCGTGGCTCTCGGCTTCGGCCCCTTATGTGATCGCGCCGGTCGAGCTCGTCGTGGTGCTCTACAGGGATTCGTGGAAGAAGACGAGCGGGTCCGGCGAGTCCGACATAACAAGGGAGGAGTTCATGGCCTGGACGAACGGCCTCTGGACATTTAACGGCGAGAAGAAGAGCCGGATCGGCCACCCGGCGCCGTTCCCGGTCGAGCTTCCGATGCGCTGTATGAAACTCTTCTCGTTTGTCGGCGACACGGTGCTCGATCCTTTCATGGGCAGCGGGAGCACGCTTGTTGCCGCTTCACGGTGCGGGCGTAAGGCGATCGGGATCGAGATCGATCCGCGGTACTGCGAGATTGCCCGGGGCCGGATTGCGGGAGAAGGGAGAAGGGAATAACCGGCGGGAAACCCTGAAATTCGCCGACTACTTTTTCCAAACACGCAAAAAAAAATTACAATACCCCCCGCTTCAGGGCCCCTCGCGGGGCGCGGCGGGGCGAGTGCGGTTATCCCTTCCCTGATCCGCCGCGGGGGCGCCCCTTCGGGGGCGGCGGCACTCCTCGCTTGTTGGGGGTATGGGGACATCAGCCCCCATCTTTTTGATCCCGGCCCCAAACTACGGGCGCTCAGTCCCGGCCCGGCCGGACTTTTCCGGAAAATGTCCGGCACAGCAGCTGAAGATTTCCAAAAAAGTCTGATGACATTATCGAACTTTTGTAAAAAAGTCGGCAAGGTTCGTGAAGATTTTTAAAAAAAGTCCGGTAAAGTTACCGGACATTTCCAAAAAAATCCGGGGTTCGTGAAGATCCGTTTACGTCTGGACCTTCAGGCTGCCCTGCCGGATGTCCAAAAAAAGTCCGGCAAAGTTGCCGGACTTTCTAAAAAAAGTTCAGCGGGGTTGTCAGGCTTTTGTAAAAAAGTCCGGCAACGTTGGCGAAGATTCCAAAAAAAGTTCAATGACGTTACCGGTCTTTTCAAAAAAAGTTCGCGAAGGTTACGAAACATTCCGGAAAAAATCCCCTCCAACAACCAAACATCCCCCCATTTTCACCACCCCCGCAAATCCAAGCCCATAATACACCCCATTTTGAAAAATACGCCGATTTTGAGCCCCATATAATACCCTTTGCAGCCCCGTATCCGCGTTCTGGCAGCCTTCGTTTTTCGGATCGTAAAAGTGCCCATCTGGCAGGAGAACTGCCAAAAGAACCCCTTTATCGAGTCCGTTTTATTTTGTCCGTTTTCAAAAATAAGCCCGATTTGAGGAGATTTTTAAACGGAGCCCGATACGGGCTCCGTTTGGGCGGATCAAGGGGTAATCGGAGCCCAAAATGAGCCCGGATTGGACTCATGGGACTGGCTGAATATGTGGTATCCTATACCCTGAACAGGGTTGCCGTTTTCGGAGCGACTCCAGGCTCGGCCCCATTGCCGGCCGGGCTGCCGCTTGCGCGTGCATCAAAATTTTCATTTTTTGTCAGAGACACTCAGAGCCCGATCCATTCACGGGCAGCTGAAAAAAAGTAAAAATTAAATTATACCGTGGCCGGTGTGCCGGTCGCGGTCGGGGTTCCCTTTGCCTTCTTTACCTTGGCTTCATGGTACCCCTTCACAATCTCTGCAAACTGCGTATCGAGCGCCTTTACCTGTGCGTTGACGGTCTTTAAAGCTGCGGCGTCATCTGCGTCAAGGGCGCTTTTGAGCTGGTCGCGTTCGGCGATCCTCTGGGTAAGGACGGCCTGTGCCTGCGTGACATCGGTGCCTTTGGCGGTAAGGTTCGCAAGCTCGCCCTGCATCCGCGAGGTCTCCTTGTCAAACGCGGTAAGCCGGGCGGTCTCGCGGCCCGACCAGGCATCGGTCTTTACCGCTGCGGCAAACTGCTTGTCAAGCGCAGCGAGCTGTTCGTTTGCAGCTTTTACGGCTTTCTCATCGTGGCTGGCGAGCGCCGTTGAGAGTGCGGCACCCGCCTCCTTGATCTGCGCTTCCAGGGACTGAGCCTGCGTTACATCGACACCTTTAGCCGAGAGGTTTGCAATTGTCGCGGTGCGGCGTGCATCGTTTGCAGTAAACTCGTTCATACGGTTGGTTGTCCGGGCCGTCCACCAGGCATTCTCAAAGGGCGTAATCGTCCCGGCCCGGGCCGTCACCGATGCTTTTATGGCCGCCGCAAGGGCTTTTTCCGTGCCGTTGTACTGCTTAACTTCGGTTCTTGCAGCGGACGTAAAGTCCGTGCCGGCCGTACGCATCTGCGTCTCTGCGTCGTGGATCTGCTCACAGGTGTTCATCTCCTGCACCGATGAAACGATGCCGGTATACTGCGATTGTGCTGCTGACAGCCGGCCGGTCTCGACACCGTTGCTGATGGTGCCGATGTACCCGATCGCGCCGTCCATACGTGCCTCGGTCTTTTCCCCTGCATAGGCCACGTACGCTTTCATTGCTGCAATGTGCTCAGGCGAATCCTTGTACAAGGTCCCGTTGACGGGCGCTGCGGAAGCCGGGAGCATGACTGTCCCGAGCAGGCAGACCAGGCAAAGGATCCGGAGAATGGTGGTTTTGTATTGAGTCATGGTTCTCACCAACCGGCTCGTGCCGGAGTGATGGTCCCGCATATTCCGGGACACATCCTTATCCAAGCGTTTGCCGGGGCCGTGGTATATATTTCCGGGATTGTCCGGGTAGGGTGTTCGAACCGCCGGGTTCGTTCATCAAAACAACCGTTTCATGCTGCCCGGGGGGTCCCGGCACCATTTGCCGACAAGAAAGGCTGTATACCCTCCCGCAAAATAGAATAAATTATGCAGTACACAATCGTTCTCGAACCCGATGACTGCGGCGGCTTTACCGCCCGGTGTGTCGAGCTCCCGGGAACCTTCTGCCAGGGTGCGAACAAGGGAGAAGCGCTCGACCGGCTCCGTGAAGCGATCGGGCAGGTACAGCAGGCCCAGCAGGCCGACCTGCACCGCACGATCCAGTCCCTCACATCCGAGATCATCAGGATCGAAGTAGCCGACGCTGCGTAACCCTCCTTGTTTTCGCACCAGCGCGGGGATTACCCCCGGATAATTTTATAAAATTTTTTCCAGGATTTCACCGGCATCGTGCACGTAGCGCGTGCATGTGACCCGGAACAGGTTGTTCTCTTTAACAAGCGCAAGCTCTTTTGGATCGGACAGGTTGTGGCCTAAAAGGTCCGTACAGCTGACCGCGTGGTTCCGGCGCAGAAATTCGGTAATAAACTCGTTTGCAACCGCGTACGTCTTTGCCTTTGCCCCGGGATCGCTGGCATCGGTCATGCCGTACTTCATCCCGATCACCATGAGCGCTCCCGTCACCGCCCCGCAGGTGCCGCCCGTGTGCGACATCCCCCCGCCAAAGCCGCAGGAGAGCCGGAGCGCTTTTTCCTTCTCGATCCCGAAATCTTCCGCAAATGCGGCTGCAACCGCCTGCGCACATGAGTACCCTTCGGAGAAGATTGCCGCCGCTTCATCGGCCCGTGTCAGTGTCATAGTACCGGAATTATCCCTGCAAACGGATAATCTGTGCGGGGACGTACCGGCTGCGGTTGCCGGGCGGTGTCATACCCTTTTTTGGTCCGGCGGCCAAAACGGTACTACACGCGAAAAGAGCGGGCCATACCATGACATTTACCTTTGCAAGGAGGATCGGGCACGCACCGGCATCGTTCCTGGGGGAACTCTTCAGGGTCTCCTCCGATCCCTCGATCATCTCGTTTGCCGGGGGACTTCCCTCGTCCGCACTGATCGATACCACCGGGATCGCACAGGCTGCCCATGATGTTCTCGAAAACGACCCGAAGACCGCCCTCCAGTACTCCACCACCGACGGCTACCTCCCGCTGCGGCAGTACATCGCGGACCGGTACAAAAAAAGGCTCGGCCTTCCGGCAACCGCAGACGAGATCCAGATCGTAAACGGCTCCCAGCAGTGCCTCGACCTGATTGCAAAAATATTCCTTGACCCCGGCGACCGGGTCGGCATGGAGCGGCCGGGCTACCTTGGCGCAATCGAGGCCTTCTCGCTCTACGAACCGGTGTTTGCCGCGGTGCCGCTCGACACCGAGGGCCCGGACCCTGCCGCGTTCGAAGCCATGCAGAACGCCGGGCCGGTCAGGTTCTTCTACGGCATCCCCAACTCCCAGAACCCCTCGGGCTGCACGTACTCGCAGGACCGGCGAAAAGCGATCGCGGAATGCCTTTCGGGCACGGACACGGTCTTTTATGAGGACGACGCGTTCGGGGAGCTCTTCTTCGATGCAAAGCCGCGCCTGCCCGTGAAACGCTATCTCCCGGACCAGTCCGTCATGTCGGGATCGTTCTCGAAGATCACGGCGCCCGGCATGCGGATCGGGTGGATCTATGCCCCAAAAGAGATCCTCGCCGCGTTCAATACCGTAAAACAGGCAGCGGACCTCCACTCGAACTTCCTCTGCCAGCAGATCCTCGCCCGGTATCTTGCAACAACCGACCTCGACGCCCACATCAGAAAGATCGTCGGCGTCTATGCCCGGCAGTGCCGGCTCATGTGCGATCTCTTCGACGACCTCATGCCGGCGCTCTCCCATACCACACCCGAGGGCGGGATGTTTCTGACCGCAACCCTTCCCCGGGGGATGGATGCAATGGACGTCTTCCGCGAAGGAGTTGCCCACAAGGTCGCGGTGCTGCCCGGCATGCCCTTCTTTGTGGACGGTGGCGGGGCGGACACGATCCGGCTCAACTTCTCCAGTTCTTCCGAAGAGACAATCACGGAAGGCATGCACCGCCTCGCCGGGGTTGTCAATCGCGCACAATAGGGACCACCTCCTGCCACGGTCCCGGCCGGTTCTGCCGTAACACACCCTATTTTTTTATATAGCTGGATCTGCCAGTCTATATTACAGGAAGAGATAGTGTTGACAAAGAACCTGATCGTACTTGTGCCCGTACTGGCACTCTGCCTTGTCGCGCTGGTCCCCCTGGCGGCATGTGCCGGTTCAGCCGGCTCCATCCCGCTCGAACCGGGCCCGGTGATCATCGACACCACCAAAGTTACCACGGAGCCCACGCTGCTCCCGACTCTGACCGAACCAACGACCGAAAGAACGACCGAGCCGACAACGGAAAGGACCACGGTCCCGACCACCGAACCGCTGACTCCCATCGGCGGCGGCCAGGGCTGGATCGATGTCCACTGCAATGTGGACGGCGCTTCGGTTTACTTTAACGGCAAGTATGAAGGCCAGACCTCCGGCGGGATCCTCTCGGTTGCGGTCTCCTCGACCGGTACCCCGATAAGCACCATCACGGTGACCAAATCCGGATACCAGGAATGGTCCGGGGCACCCGCACACATGCCGGCAGAAAACGAGCATGTCGCGGTCTATGCAACCTTAAACCCGCTGACAACCGCTCCCACGACCGTCCCGACAACAATTCCCCCGGTAACGACCGGGCAGATCTATGCCCAGTCCTCGCCCACGGGTGCGGCGATCTACCTGAACGGTAACTTCCAGGGATACGCCCCGCTGGGCATCCCGAACCTGTACCCCGGGACCTATTCCATGAAAGCGTCGCTTGCGGGATACACACCGGACACTACGCTCGTCACGGTATATGCCGGCCAGACCGCCAATTACTACCCGGTCCTCCAGCTCTCGCCGCAGCCCCGGCAGACCGGGACCGTGTACGTGAACACCGTTCCGAACCAGGCCTCGGTCTATGTCGATGGCTCGTACTACGGGAAGACCCCGATCACCCTCACGCTCTATCCCGGCGGCCACACCATCGACATCAGGCTCGCGGGCTACAACGATTACACTACGAACGTCATGGTAAACGCCGGCCAGTCGCAGAACATCCAGGTGACGCTCTCGACAGCCATCTTTGGCTCGATCACGGTAAACTCGGCGCCAGGCGCCAAGGTGTACATGGACAGCACGCCGATCGGAACCACCAACTCCGCAGGCGTTCTCCAGCAGACCGGAATTACATCGGGCAACCACCTCTTCAAGGTGACCAAATCCGGCTACAACGACTGGATGAACACGATCTATGTCCAGGCAAACACCATGACGACCATTCCGGCAACCCTGACCCCGGTCGGCACCAACCCGACCCCGGTCCAGGGAACGGGGAGCATTGCAATCAGCTCGACACCGTCCAATGCCGGGATCTATATCGATGACCTCTTCCGCGGGTACACGCCCACAACGGTAGACAACCTCGCGGCGGGCAGCCACACGGTCAGGCTCACCGCAGCCGGGTATGTGGATTACACCACGACAACCACCGTAGTATCGGGACAGACCGCGCAGCTCCAGGTTGCCATGACGACTGCACCGACCCCGACGGCAACGCCGTTCTCGCCGGGCCCGGCACCGGTCCTCGTTATCGGCCTGCTTGCAGCGGTCTTCGGGATAGCCGCGATCAGTAAGAGGAGGAGCTAACTATGGCACAGGCATGTTCATGTTCAACAAAGCTTGTCGCTGCCGCGATCATTGCGATCGTGATCATCGGCGGGCTCACCATATTCGCGTATACGCATTCGAATGCAGCGCTCAAAGAAACCGCCCAGTGGGGCCTGAAGTCAACGGCCGGCGCAATGGCGGCACAGATCAATGCAAGCGAGATCCAGGGGATAAAGCCCGGCGACGAGAACACCACGAAATATCTCGCGATTGCGAGCAAACTCCGCACCATGCGGAGCATGAACGACAATCTCATCAACGCCTATATCGTCAGGGTCAATGCGACCGACAAGACCGCAGTCTTCCTGGTCGACGACCTCTACCCGGTCGACCCGCAGGGTTCGGCACGGATAGGACAGGCGGACAATTCGCCGGACAAGATGCAGATCTTCGCCGCGCTCTCGGGCCCGGTCGCCTCTTCGGAGCCGTACTCAGACAAGTGGGGATCGTTCATGTCCGCGTATGCGCCGATCGATGACTCCGCAAGCGATTCAACCGGCAACACCTACGCGGTCCTCGGTCTTGATGTCGCTGCATCCGATTATGTGAAATCCACGACACAGGGGACGTGGATCCTCGTTACCGGCGCAGTCTCGATTATCATCGTGCTCGGCCTCCTCTACGCATTCGGCAGGGGCAGGAACGATGACGAGACCGGCGCGGGTGCAAAGAAGAACCAGTAACCACCCAAACCTTTTTTCGCTTACCCCAAAAACCGGGTACTTCATGAAATGGTCCGGGGCTTTTCTGCTCCTTATCTGCACAATCGGGATCTTCCTTGCCGCAGGCTGTACGCAGCCTGCCGGGACGGGACAGGCCTCTGTTACCACGGCACCGACAGCCGGGCTCCAGCAGGTCCGGCTTGAAACCACGATGGGAAACATTACGATCGCCCTTGACCCGGATATGCCTGTCACCACGGAAAATTTCCTTGCCCTGACAAAAAGCGGGTTCTACAACAACGTCACCTTCCACCGGGTGATAGCGGGATATATCGTCCAGGCCGGCGACCCGACCGGTACCGGGCGCGGCGGACCGGGGTATACGATCCCAGACGAATTCACGGCACATAACCACAACCTTCGGGGCACCGTGGCAATGGCAAACAAGGGCGTTCCCGATACCGGCAGCTCGCAGTTCTTCATCAACCTCAGGGACAATACCGGGCTCGACGCAGGTTACCCGGTCTTTGGGACGGTGACAGAGGGCATGGAGGTAGCAGACGCGATCTCGCGGGTCCCGGTTGGCGATAAGAACCGTCCGGTCGATAACGTGACGATCCTGCGGGCATATGTCCTTCCCTGATCCCCGATGAGAAGAAAGAATATCCCCGCTGACAAATACACCCTGTACTTACCATGACGACAGCACCAGGTTCAACGGTACGGCTCGAAACGAACAAGGGGACCATCACGATCGCCCTTGACCCCGAGATGCCGATCACTGCCGGCAACTTTGCAACGCTCGCAAAAAAAGGCTACTACGACGGTGTCATCTTCCACCGCGTGATCGCCGGGTTCATGATCCAGGGCGGCGACCCGACCGGCACCGGCTGCGGCGGACCGGGATATGCGATAAAGGACGAGTTTACGGACCATAACCGGAACGACCGGGGCACGCTTTCGATGGCAAACGCCGGCCCGAATACCGGCGGCTCGCAGTTTTTTATCAATCTCGTCAACAACAATTTCCTCGACGGCAAACACCCGGTCTTCGGGAAAGTGGCCGGAGGTATGGATGTAGTCGATAAGATTGCAAATGCCCCCACAGATGACAACGACCGGCCAAAGGACCGGGTCGTCATCCTCCACGCAGTAGTGGAATAAAGGACGATTTTCTTTTTCATAGACCAGGCTTCACGGATACATTGTATAATCAGGAAATCCCTATCCCCCGGGCCCGCAAACGGTTAAAAAACAGGACTCTGTATGAAAAAGATCCCCTGCGATACGGACTTCGATCTCGAAGCACATTCGGAAACGATCATCCTTGACCACCTTAAAGAGCGGCCCCGGGCCGGTAAGATGTGGGAACTCATCACCGGAGATCCCGAGATCGTAACCGGCTGGCAGATGGCAAACTTTGTTGCCGCACAAAAACTGGGGATGAACGACCACGGCCGGACCCATGTCACCGTGGCCACCGCGTCGGCACTCACGCTGCTTGACCTGCTCGAAGGCTCGGCCTTTGTCCCCGATATCGTGGCCGGGGGCTTTGGCGACCGGGACGATGCCGCGCTTGTCGTGATGACCGCGATGCTCTTTCACGACCTCGGGAACATGGTGCACCGCGAGGACCACGCGGACCTAAGCGTCGTGCTCGCCCAGCCGGTCCTCGACCGGCTCCTGCCCCGGATCTACGAGGACCCGGAGAAGCGCACCGCGATCCGGGCGTTTATTCTCTCTGCCATCTACTCGCACCACGGTGTGCCAAAACCCCTCACGGTCGAGGCGGCCATTGTCTGTATCGCGGACTCGACCGATATGACCAAGGGGCGCGGCCGGGTTGCATTCGAATCGGGGAGCATCACGATCCATTCGGTCTCGGCGCTCTCGATCGAGCGCGTGGAGATCCAAAAAGGGAGGGAAAAGCCCATCGAACTCCTCATCCACATGTCGAGCCCCGCCGGGATCTTCCAGGTCCAGGAGATCCTCGCTCCCAAGGTTCTCGCCGGGCCGCTTGCCGGTGCCGTGGACGTGATAGCAGTTACCGACGGCAAAACCGGGGAAAAAAGGGAGATTGTCTCGGGCATCCGCCTTCAGGGCGCAAAGTTCGTGCCGTACGACAGGAATGCAAAAAAGCCCGCTGCCGGACGGGGCAAGACACACAAGCGGTACTAACCGGGAGGAATGGCGATCCCGGTACCGTGGGGACGGAGCGTGCCGATAAATACGCCAAGCGCGTCCCGCGCCCCTTTCCGGTCGAGGGACGAGACGTCTTTTACAGCGGCACCCGAAAACCGTTCCCGGACCGCACCGGGCTGCGCACCGACCGCGTCGTACTTGTTGACAAAGACGATAAATGGGATCTTTTCCAAAGCGATCGCATCATGGAGGTGGCAGACGAACTCATCGACCGGTGCAGTCGCGTCCACGAGGAGAATTGCGCCATCCATGCCCTTCCCGATGATCCCCCGGGCAAATTCGAAACGCTCCTGTCCCGGTGTACCGTAGAGGTAGACCCGTTTGTCCCCGAGCTGGACCCGGCCGTAATCGAGCGCGACCGTCGTTGTCCCCCCGGCGCAGTCGGCCTCGATGTGTTGTGCCTGCGGGTCGAGTGTCTGGATGAGGGTTGACTTTCCCGCCCCGAACGCACCGAAGACAACGATCTTGTACTTCTCTTCTGCCATTACACTACGAAGGCGACGGATGATCTTTACTCTTTCGCATGGGCCCCGGGGGGGACACTGCCTTTTCCGGCCACCGGTCGTTTCCAGAGACCGATGCAGACCGGGATGAGAAAGGTGAGGGTATAGTACACAAAGACATCCGGGCCATAGTAGGTTGCAGAAAAGAGCAGGACGATAAACAGGTAATCGAAAACCACCGCAATTGCGGTCCATGCAAGGCCGATTCCCGCATAATATGCCAGCGGGAGATCCCGGCCGCGAAACCACCGCCACACGATCAGTATGCTCACAGGCGTGAACACGGCAATCAGGATCCAGCCCATAACGCCTGCCAGGGGAGAGATAAAGAGCAGGAGGGAGGCAAGATAGCCGATCAGCCACAGGAGAATTCCTATGCCTGCAGTGTCTTTGACGATCGCTTGCATGACGGAAATGTGGACGACCGGCTTTTTTATCTTTTGCCGCGCAGCCCGAAACTAAAAACGGGCCAAAATATTTTTTATCCGGGAAAAAGAGGATTCATGTTGCAGTTCACCGGTGTTACCAGAAAACACAGAAAAAAACAAGGTGGTCCGGATGGTAAAAAGCACGACTGGCCGCCGTGGGCGGGGACATAAAGGCAGCACAGACCAGGAAAACGACCACGGGAAAGCACCGTGGGAATGGGAAGATCATGACGACGATCCCCGGGGCGACCTGCGCGACCTCTATGCCGGGACAGAAGAACCCGGCACTGACGATTACGACTGGGCAGCCGCAGAAGACGAAGACGACGATTGACCGGGTTTTCCGGAATTGATTCCCGGATTCAGGTTATCCTGCGGTACGGCCCACCAGCGATACTACAAGAGGGCGTGCCCTGTTTTTTTCGGGAATAACGCCGGATTTTTTACTCCCCGGCCGGGAAAGTCCTGTCCGGGTAAACAAAAAGTATCGGGAGAATCCCGGGATCTTTTTTTAGGGTTTTGTGATTTCCCCGGCCGCAGGGACCGGGAAAACGGATTATTGCCGGCGTTTCTTCCAGTAATAATACCCGGCATAGACAATTCCGATGAGAACCGCAACAATGATCGACATCAGGACGGCATTGGAGAGGATGCCTGCAAGGCCGGTCTGGTTTTTGACATCGATCGGGACTTTCATCGGGTCCGATACGTACGTGGTGTTGAGGGCATCGCGGTACCGGATCTCTGAGTCAAGGCCGTATTCCTTGATCGTGGCGTCGCTTCCCACAGCAAGCTGGAACGAGGCCGTTGCCACCTGGCCGGGGGCAAGGTCGCCGAGATAGGCAACATCTGCGGTGCTCGTGAACGGGTTTACCGCACTGATCCGGGCCTGGGCACTCTTTATCGTGGAGTTCCCGATATTTTTGTACTGGACCTGGATCGTCTTCTTGCTCCCCGGGCTCATCCCGACTGCGGGGGATATGATGGCAAAGTCCACCTTGTTCCCCACGGCAACACCGGCCGTTTCGGTACGGGACTGGACAAAGTCGCCTTCGTTATTCTGGTAGACTACCGTTATATCGATCGGATATTCCTTGTTCTGCGCAGTATTGGCAACCGCCACTTTGTACTGGCAGGAGACCGTGCCGCCGGCCGGGAAGTCGCCGATATAGACGCTGTTGTCAACCGGGCTTACCGGGCTGTTGTCGTTCTGTGCCAGCTTGACCGTGGCCTTTGTCCCGTCGAGCGATCCGGCATTTTTCAGGGTCAGGTTGATGTACCCGTCAGCGCCGGCGACCAGGTGATCGGGCTGTGCGGATACGACTTCCGGAAGGACTTCCTGTTTGATGACAATGGTGACCGGCACGGTCACGTTATCGGTGACATAGTAGTACCGGAACGTATCGACCTGGTACTGAACTACAGAATCGAACCGCGTGTACGTGATGTTGAGGGGAAGCACATAAGTGCCGCCGGGAGCGTCCTTATCGATCTTGGCATGGACGGTCACGGTCTTTTTTGCAAGGCCTAAAATATCCCCGATCATCTGCGGGTCGGATTTTATTACGAGCGGGGCATCTCCCGATGAGAGGGTGACGGTGACAAACTTTGCCGTAGTGGGCGGATCGTCGCGGTCGATGACCGATGTAGAGATCTGTTTGTCCGTGCTCTGCCCGTTGTTTTCGATAACAAGCGGGATCTGGATATCGGCACCGGCCGCGTATTCGTTTGTGCCGGCGACATAGGCGGTCATGTTCGGGAGGCCGTTGAGGTACTTTGTCCCGGCGAGTGCCGGGGTTGCCATGCAGGCAAAAAGAACCAGCAGGACAGATGCAATGATGAGGATCTTCTTCATCGCGGTTCACCTGCCCCCGGCCGTTTCTACAGATACTGGTGGAATCATCATATTCCTCACTGTTTCCTCCTCATGACAAGGAAGTAGTACGCAAGAGCGGCGATAATCCCGATAACGACAATCGCGGCGATTATCGTGCCGAGCGCATCGGAAGCCGGC
>NZ_DAQC01000010.1:1387-24000 GCF_002502735.1 Methanoregula sp. UBA64 | reverse complement strand
TGTGCTGGGCATGCCCGGTATCGCCACGATCGTTATTGTTATTCTTGCCGCGCTCGGGTACTTTGTTTACACCAGGAGGTTCAAACCCCGGTAAGGACCCTTTTCCTTTTTTACCCCGGTTTTTTCCATTCTTTCCCCGTCACCGCCGGAGCTCTCACTAATTCCCGAATTCTTCCCCCCGTTTCCTCTCCCCTGCCCAGATTAGCCATCTTTGCGAAGCATGATATTGATGGAGCAATAACGCTCTAGAAGCAAGGAGCATGATGCACATGGACAGTCCGACACTGAGCCTGGCCCTCGTCCAGATGGAGATTGGGCCGGACCCCAAAGAGAACCTCGCAAAGGCACTCGGGCGTGTCGAACGTGCATTACAGGACGGGGCAAAGATCGTCTGCCTGCCGGAGCTCTTTCGTTCCCGGTACTTCCCCCAGCAGATTGGAAAACCCGACCCGGCATTAGCCGAGGCCATACCGGGAGAGTCCACGCAGGCGTTTGCCCGGCTCGCACGCCAGTACGAGGCGGTCATCATCGTCCCGGTATTTACGACAGGCGACGACGGGAAGTTCCGGAACGCTGCGGTTGTCATCGACGCCGACGGCAGCCTTCACGCCCCGTATTACAAGATCCATATCCCCGAGGACCCGGGGTTCTTTGAGAAATGCTACTTCTATCCCGGGGAGCACTATGCCGTGCACGATACCCGGTACGGCCGGATCGCCGTTTTGATCTGCTACGACCAGTGGTTCCCCGAGGCGGCCCGCTCGGTTGCCCTCGACGGTGCGGACATCATCTTTTACCCGACGGCAATCGGGAACCTCTGCGAGAACCCGCCCGGGGAGGGCGACTGGCAGGAGGCCTGGGAGCTGATCCAGCGCAGCCATGCGATCGCAAACAGCGTGCATGTCGCCGCGGTCAACCGGGCCGGAACGGAGGGCAATATCCGGTTCTTCGGCGGATCGTTTGTCTGCGATGCGTTCGGGAAGATCCTCGGCCACGCCGGGGAGGGCGACGAGACGGTCATGGCGACCATCGACATCAGCATGAACGCCGCCATCCGGGACTCCTGGGGGTTCTTCCGGAACCGCCGGCCGGATACCTATACCTCGGTCTGTTCGCGGGTGCCGGAGCACGACGCAACCGCACCGATCCCGCGGAAAGGGGACACCCCGCGGAAACTGGGGTACTTCATGCCCGCCGAATGGGAGCCCCACGACGCAGTCTGGCTCTCGTGGCCGCACAACAAGAACACCTTCCCGCACCTAAAAGAGGTCGAGGACGGGTATGTCCGGTTCATCGCGGCAATCACCCTCTCGGAACATGTCGAGCTCTTTGTCCCAAACCCCATGACCAACCGGATGGTCAAAGCCCGGCTCCGGGCCGCGGGCGTGGAGCTCGACCGGGTCACCATCAGGACAATCTCCTACTCGGATGTCTGGATACGGGACTACGGCCCGACCTTTGTCACCAACCCCGCCCTCAAAAAAGCGGCCCTGGTCCGGTGGAACTTCAATGCCTGGGGCGAAAAGTACGAGGACCAGATCGCCGACGGCCGTGTGCCGGGCGACATGAACCGCTGGCTCGATCTCCCGGTCTTCTCCCCGGGCATCATCCTCGAAGGAGGCTCGATCGACACGAACGGCCGCGGCACGATCCTGACCACCCGGTCCTGCCTCTTAAACAAAAACCGCAACCCCTCGCTCTCCAAGGACGATATCGAGAGTTATCTCCGTGAATACCTCGGGGCCACAAAGATCCTCTGGCTGAACCGGGGGATCGCGGGGGACGATACCGACGGCCACGTGGACGATGTTGCACGGTTTGTCTCGCCCACGACCGTGGTCTGTGCGTACGAGGAGAACACGGGCGACGAGAACTACGCAGCCCTGCACGAGAACTACGAGATCCTCCAGAAAGCAACCGACCAGGAGAACAATCCGCTCACGGTGGTAAAACTCCCGATGCCAGCCCCGGTGGTTTTCGACGGCGAGCGCTACCCGGCCAGTTACACCAACTTCTATATCGGGACAACCGTCGTGGTCGTGCCGGTCTTTAACGATCCGAACGACGAAAAGGCCCTGGCCATCCTAAGAAAACTCTTCCCGGGGAGGGAAGTCGTCGGTGTCGACGCCCGGGCAATGGTCGAAGGCTCCGGGACATTCCACTGCGCCACCCAGCAGCAGCCCCGGCCGTAATCCCCTCCGGAGTGTGCCTGTTTTTTAGAGCCCGGGTTCTTTTGGATCCCCTTCACAACAGTTCCCGGGGGGTCACGCTTATGAGCCCGGCAGACAGATCATCTCACAGGTATCCATGAACTTCCCGGGCTGGTCCGGCCGTTTTGCATTCACGCCAGAACGGCGGATGATGTATTACCTCTCCCTGCTCGGGTTCTTTGCCATCTTCTCGACAACGATCTCCAAAAACCCGGTGCTCCCCCTCTTCTCGAACGCGATTGGGGCGGACAGCGCCGTGATCGGCCTCATTGCGGCCTTCTCCCCGCTTGCCGGGATCCTCTTCTCGTTTCCGGTCGGGGTGATCTCGGACCATATCGGGCGCCGGCGGCTGCTTGTCCTCTCAGGTGCGGTATTCCTCATCGCTCCCGTCCTCTACCTCTTTATCACCGAACCGGTCTGGCTCATCCCGGTCCGGTTCTTCCACGGGACGGCAACTGCCATCCTCGGGCCGGTCATCTCCGCGGTGATCGCCGAGCGGTTCCCGGACACGAAAGGCGAGATGCTCGGGCAGTACTCCTCGGCAACGCTTATCGGCCGGACCCTCGCACCGCTTGCCGGCGGGGCCATCATCTCATATTTCATCCTGTACCCGGGGCTCGTGCCCTACCGGGCGGTCTATATCGTCGCCTTCCTTGCCGCCGTGCCGGTCTTTATTATGACACTGCTCTACAAGGAAGAAAAGTCCCTCCCCCTAAACACCCTGCCGTTCTCCGCATTCCGCGAGAGTTTTGTCACGTTCTTTGCCAACCGCAGGCTCCGGGGCACGGCCCTCGCGGACATGGCAACCTATTTCGCGTTCGGGGCAGTCGAGACCTTCCTCCCCCTCTACCTCTTCGGCCTCGGGATCGGGGCGTACCAGACCGGGATCATCTTTGCCGTGCAGGTCGTGGTGATAGCCGCAACCAAGCCCTTCTTTGGCAGGATCGCCGACCGGGTCGACAAGAGGATCCAGATCGTTCTCGGGCTCGCCGTTACCGGGATCGCTGCCGCAGCGCTCACCCTTGCCGGCTCCTTTGCCGGGTTCCTTGTCGTGAGCGCCGTCTTTGGCGCGGGCATGTCGCTTTCCACGGTCGCAACGAGCGCCTATGTCGCTGACGTTGCGCGAAAAGAGCAGTTGGGAGCGTCCATGGGGGCACTCTCCTCGATCATGGACATCGGCCAGACCGCAGGCCCCGTCATCACCGGGATTATCGTCACCGCCGCAGGATACAGCGCAGGGTTCGGTGCCAGCTGCGTCATCGCCCTTCTTATCTGCGTCCTGTTCATCGTCTCTGTCCGGGAGACCGGGCGGGATGACAAAACCCCTGCCGCGTAAACAGTGTCGTGACCTCTGCTTCCCCGAGGGTGTGGCCGGAGATCTCTCCTGCCGGACGATAGAGCTGACGGTAGCGTGTGCCGGGCCACGCGTGCGGCTACGTTTATACGCTCCCCCGGGCAATATCAGCTAACGCACAGGTCAGGACACACTGCCACAGAAAGAAAGGTGAGACCGATATGATGGACACACCCCCGATCCCGCAGGAACCGGAAACCACCTCATCAAAACAGGCAGCGGCCGCATCGGCAGCCGCCCCCTTAAACTTCTGCATCACCCTCACCAAAGACGGCAGGATCGACCGGATCATCAACCGGCCGCTGGAGGAGTACCTCGCAGCAATCCCGGCGGCAAGCATCGCCTGGATCGATTACAGCACCACGGACGATGCACAGGCAATCGAGCAGATCGCCCAGGTAGCCGGGTTCACCAAGCTCCCGATCCCCAAGCTCTCCACCGGTTTTTACTCGGCATACGAGGATTACGACACGGAGCTCGGGATCATGCTCCCTTCCGTGACAATGAAAAACGACCAGATGACGGTCCACCCGCTCTTTGTCTTAATCCGGGAGAACTTCATCCTAACCGTCCACTCCGAGGATATCAACCGCCTGCTCCGGTTCTCGCGGTACGCCCAGCCGTTTTTCAAGCGTATCAGCTCGATGTGCACCTGCGACAAGATCACCCTGATGCTCGAACGGATCATCGACGAGAACAATGACCGGAACTTCGAGTACCTCCGGGAGATCGAGGCGCACGGGGATGCGATCAGCAAGTCGCTCATCGAAGAGGAAGTGGCAAAACGCCAGATTGCCCACCGGATCTACCGGATGAAGCACGTTTTGATCGATTACCTAAACGTGCTCTGGGCGACAAAAGACGTGATAAATTCGCTCCAGTACGGGGACGCCGACCTGATCACCAACGACGAGAAACTGCTCGGGAGGATCGGGATCCTCTCCGACAATATCGAGCGCCACATCGAGCTCTCCGAGCAGATGTCAAACGTGCTCGCATCGGGCCTCGAAGTGATGCAGAGCATCTACAACAACCAGCTCCAGAGCCTCAACAACCGGTTTGCGCTCGTCACCGCCTACCTGACGGTGCTCGGCACGGCATTTTTAGTCCCGAACACGATCGCAACCATTGCCGGCAGCGGGGTCATGGGAGGCCAGATGGGATCGCAGTGGTGGTATATTCCGCTCCTCGCTACCTCGACCGTTGTGGCGACGGCCGCTTCGTTCCTCTGGGTGCTGCACGTCTGGAAGTCGAGAAAGGACGAGGTTTGATCTTCTCTTTCTTTTTGGGGAGCTCGTCCCGCCGGACCCGGGCGAGCTCGGGTTCGAACCAGGCCCCGATGCACTGGCGGACAACGCCGAGGCCGGCATCGCTGTCCAAAAAGATTGCGCCGATGATCGCTTCCATCGTGTCCGCTAAGATCGTGTCTTCCCCGGACCGCCAGAGATCCTTTGCCCCGTGACCGAGCCGGATAAACCGTTTTATCTTCATGCGGTGGCCGATCCGGGCAAGGGAGGCGTTATCCTCGAGCTGCTCTTTGACCTGCGTGATCGTGCCCTTGTCCTGGATGCCTTTTTCCATCAAAAACAAAATCAGGCTCGTCTTTAAGACCGCATCGCCGAGGGTGCTGTAGGCTTCCTGGGTAAGGCAGATCCGGTTCTGCTGGATCAGCTCGTTTGCATAGGCCGGGTGCGTAAGGGCCCGGATCAGGTGCTGGGGTTCGAAAAAATGGTACCCGATGATCCGTTCTATCCCGGCAATATCGTCTTTCTTTTCCATTGACGTTCACCAGAGTTTCGTCCGGACTACTACATGAATGCCACGGTCGGGGGGGTTTTAAAAACCCTCACAGGAGGACGGACCCCGTGAGGATCCTAATGCCGATCGCCACAAGGATCGCCCCGCCGAGGATCTCGGTCCGGTGCCCGAGGATCTTCTCAAGGCGCATCCCGCAGAGGACCCCGGTGACCGCAAAGGCGAAACTGACAAGGCCGATCACCACCGCCGGTACGATTACCGCGCTCCCGATGACCCCCAGGGATACCCCCACGGCGAGAGCATCGATGCTCGTTGCAACCGAGAGGATAAGGACCGGAAGGACCGCAAGGTTTGCCAGGGGCGATTCGCTCTCCCCGCGGATCCCGTCGTAGATCATCTTTGCCCCGATGACGGCAAGGAGGAGGAAGGCGATACCGGGGCCGTATGCGGAGATCTCCGTATAGAGGGTAGCCCCGATACCCCAGCCGGCCACGGTCATGGCGGCCTGGAAGATCCCAAAACTTGCAGCGATCACGAGCGCGGTCTTTGCAAGGTTCGATCGTACCGAGGTTCCAATCGCAAGCGAGACCGCAAAACAGTCCATCGCAAGCCCGATCCCGACAAGGAGGCTGGTGAGGAGATCCATGAAATACGGTACAGACTGGGGCGGGATCTGCCATAAACCCTCGTCGGAATATCCGGCCCCCCCTGTCCGGCAGCCGATCCGGGGGGTTAGTCCGGACACTGTTCCGCAGGCATCCGGCAGAACGAGAGCGCTGCCGAGTTCATGCAGTAGCGTTTGCCCGCCGGCAGGGGCCCGTCGTCAAAGACATGGCCCAGGTGCGCCCCGCAGCGGGCGCAGAGCACTTCGGTGCGGTCCATGCCGTGCGAGAGGTCCCGGCCGGTCCGGATATTGAGCGGGGAGACCGGGGAGGTAAAACTCGGCCAGCCGGTGCCGGAATCGAACTTGTCTTCCGATGAGAAGAGCGCCGTGCCGCAGCAGGCACAGCGGTACATGCCCGGTTCCTTACAGTCGTGGTATTTGCCGGTGAAGGGATATTCCGTCTCCTGTTTGCGGGCCACGGCATACCGTTCCGGGGTAAGGATCGCCTGCCATTCGGCATCGGTCCTCACGATCTTTTCAACGTACTCCACCCGGTCGGTCCCGAGGTTAAACACCGGGATGGTGCCGGTGGTGTCTTTTGTTGTTTCTGGTGTCGTAACCTGCACTCCCTTTCCCGCGTATACGTGCGATCTAGGGAGCAGGGGGCAATAGACCCTCCGGTCGTGACAACGGAGGGTTACATGCCGAAGAAACTGAGGATCCGGCGTTTGGGGTCCTTATAGAAGATCCGTGCCCCGTCCCGGATGTTTCTCACATCCTCGATGGTGTAGAGGATGTCGGGGTATTCCTTTGAGAATATGGCAAGCAGCCGGGAGAGTTCTTTTCTTGGGACGATCATGAAGATGATGCTCACGGTCCCGGAAAAACTCCCGGTCCCCTCGATCCGGGTCATGCCGTAGCCGAGCGTGGAGAGCCGGGCCATGATGGGCTGCGGGTCGGCGGGGGTGATGAGCCGGACGATCACGTACCCGATCGAGATGAGGTTCTCGATTGCCATGCCGAGCACCGTGCCGATACCGTACCCTGCAAGGTAGGCAAAGAGGTTCCAGTACTGGGTGAGGTTCGTAAGCACGAGCCCGGTGGAAATAAGCCAGATACCGGTCTTGACGATCCCGACATATGCGGCGAGGTTCGCGTGCCCCTTGCTGATATAGATCGTCCTGACCGATTCAAGGCTTGCCTCGGCAATACGGGCAATGAGGATCAGGATCGGGATCGCTGCCGCCGCCCAGATGGTACCTATATCCGTGCCTTCTCACTCCTAACCACAGTAATCGCACCGGATTGGTTGTATAGGTTACGGAAATGATCTGATGGGACAAAGGGATATATTAAAAGAAAATGGGCGAATGGACCCACGGTGCTGACAATCCCGATATGACACTTGGAGATAATGATAGTTTTAGCAATTAATTGTCAGGGAAAAAAGTAAAATTGGTTATTGGGGCGCTTGTGGAGTTTTTGGTGCAGGAATCTGATACATTGCGACAGTTGCTTTTAATTGATCTCCCAAGGTGAATATGTCCTGTAGACTGGATATGGGAATCTTGGTCTCTTCACGATCTTTGTTGTTAAAGACCCCCACATACTTTTGTTTGCCGTCAAAATATAACCGACAAATCGGTCTGCGATTATTGTTCTCATATAGTATCGCGCAATATGATTTTGCATCCCGAATCACAATTTTTGAAGGGTCAATCACATCGTGTAAAATTGCTTTGACGAAATAGTAACCCTCCCACTCTTCTTCAGTTGTTACAATCACATCTGTCGGTTCTACAACGGGTTTGTTTTCAGGAGATTGCACATCTGGTGTTTTAGAGGGTTCAGGTTTCATGGCGGACTTTAATCGCTCATTAATTTTTTCAGATAAAAATTGGTCTAACGATTCTTTGGTTATCGCAGAGAAATTTTCAAGTGCTTTTTGAGTTAGTTTTCTGGGGTAAACCTGTTGTGCAAAAAACTTGACAAAATCTTCAGACGGTTCAGAAAATTCTTTGTTGGCAATCTGAATAATTTCTTTAGTGTATTTCAATTGAGTTGCAGTATCGTGAAGTTCATCGAGATTAAGACCCTGTTTTGTATAATTTTTAAGCTGCTCAATTAATGGTTCTTTGATATCTAACAAATTAATTTCCAAAAATGGTTTGACATCCATTGTATTTTCTTTTTCAAGGTCAGTAAAAAAGCGATAAATTATCCCATTTGTAAGTATGCCGATTCTCGCAGGAGTTACAGAAAAATATCGATATAATTGCGATGCCTGTTCTTTATTCAAATCGGAATTAATAGCCTTACATTCAATCAAAATACAGGGTTTTCCGTCTTTTAAAATTGCATAATCAACCTTTTCACCTTTTTTTGTTCCGACATCTGCAACATATTCGGGATTTACTTCATCCGGATCAAAAACATTATAGCCCAAAATTGTGATAAATGGCATAATTAGGGCATTTTTCGTACCCTCTTCGGTTTGAATTTTTTCTTTTAGGTTCTGAATAGTTTTTGCATGAGTTTTAATCTGATCGATAAAGTCCATGTTGTAATGGGAGTTCGTTTTTATATATACACATTTTGATTTTAAGCTGTATAATACGCGAGTATTATTATAATCGATATTGACTAGGTCTCTACTTTCCAAATTAAGTATCGTTAATTTTGACCTGTGATTTTGTCTATACCCTCATATATGGACTCTCTATCCCATGACCCCGCCGGGACATCGTGGGGCAGGGAACGAATTAAGATGCGTTTTCCATCACTGATCCGCCGCGGGGGCGCCCCGTCGGGGGCGGCGGCACTCCTCACTTGCGGGGGTATGGGGGCATCAGCCCCCATCATAATGATCGCCCGGCACGGTCGGATACCAATAAATCCGGCAGACACTTGCATGGGGGGAGGGTACCCCCCACCCGGGCCGGCACTGGGGGGAGGGGGTGATCCCCCCTCTCAGGTCAAACAGGGTGGGGGGGTACCCCCACCCCCCTCCCCCACTTGACCGCACAACGATCGCCCCGTTCCGACGAAGGTTTTACACCAGGCACCTGTTTACGGCCCGGGAACTATGGGGGGGTGACCCCCTCCTGAAAAAAAGAGGGGTGGGGGGGTGAGCCCCCTTTCAGGTTAAACGGGGCGGGGGGGTACCCCCTGCCCCCCCGCTGCATATCCTGACCAGAGTCCCTTAAAGGACCTGGAAAAAACACCGGATTCCGGTTGCGGGAACCTCCGGAAGAGTTCGGGAGTTGTTTCGTCACCTTAATGCCATTTCCAGCCTATGATCGATACAGGACGAAGGCGAACCTGACGTGGTCTTCCGGTGTCAGCAGTGCGGTGAATGCTGCAGGTATATGGGGGATATCATCGAAATCGAAGAGCAGACCGGGCCCGGGACCTACCGGATCCGGTTCCCGGTTACCGGGGAAGAGCGGACCGTAACCCTCGACCCGGATAAGGCAGACCTCTTTTCCTCGCAGGATAGTACCCGATCGCACCCCATGGCCTGCCCGTTCCTCCGGTTCCGGGACAAACGGGCCTTTTGCACGGTCCATGCCACCCGGCCCGGGCTCTGCCGGCAGTACGGGTGCTTCCGGGTCCTTATCCTTGACAACAGCGGCCGGCACCTCGGGAGGGTCCGGGATGGCTCGCGCACCTTTTCCTCCCTGGACCCCGCCCTTCATGAACTCTGGGATACGGAAGTAACAGGCACCGATATCCTCGATGAGGCTGCATGGGAACGGTGGGTAAGGGATGTATTCTCCCGTGCAGGCTACCGCGTGGTAATCTGAGCTCTTTTGCTTTTCCGGCATTGTTGCACGATGCCCGTACCTGCCGGTATCCCTCGGCAGGAATGCTCTCGTGGGGAACAGCGGAGCAGCCCCTTGTGCATAATTTGTGCCAAAACGGGGAGATCCCGCATATTCCCTGCAAATAAACCGCATACGGGTTTATGCTAAACCCGGCGATCGTGCGGTTTACGACAGGGGATACAGGAATATTCCAGGGGAAGAACAGGTGTATGCCGTAGGTCGCAGCCCGGCGCCAGGCCGGGAGCACTTTCACCGTGCACGGCCGATCCCTTATCCCAGCCGGTTTAGAGAAAAATCCGGGATGAGACGGGGAGTGCATCTTGCGATCGGCCTGCTGGCGTTCTGCAGCTATGCGTACCTGGGACACTTTTTGCAGGAGATACCCCGGGGGACGCTGGTCTTCGGGCTTTTTGCCGCACTTGCCGGCTCGGTCCTCCCGGACCTGCTCGAACCGGCCACAAGCTCCCGGCACCGGGGCTTCTTCCACAGTAAAACGGTACTCAAAGGGGCCGGGGCGGCTTTCTTCGGACTGGCACTCCTCTGGCTCCTGCCGGAAGTGCCGCAAAAAACCGTGGCGTTTGTGCTCTCCGCTCTTGCACTCGGGTACCTGCTCCACCTTGCAGCAGATTCCATAACGCCCCGGGGACTCCCGGGATGACATAAAAAAAGTTCTTTTTTGGTTTTTTTTAAAGGTACTATCAGCAGCCGGACTGCCCCGTTTCCAGCAGGGCCAGCACCGCGTTGCCGAACGCCCGGGTGCCGGCCGATCCGCCGAGGTCCCGGGTCTTTATGCCTGACGCGAGCACGTGCTGAATGGCAGATTCGATCCGGCCGGCACCCCCGGTATCCCCGAGGTGGGCGAGGAGCATTGCAGCGCTCCGCAGGGCAGCGACGGGGTTTGCGATGTCTTTTCCCGCAATATCGGGAGCGCTCCCGTGGACCGGCTCGAACAGGGCGTACCGGTCGCCGATATTTGCGCTCGGGACAAGGCCCAGTCCCCCGACCAGGTACGAGGCAACGTCGGAGAGGATATCCCCGAAGATGTTCGTGGTCACGATCACATCGTACGCCTGCGGGTGCTGGAGGACGTCAAGACCGAGGGCGTCGATGAACTTTTCGTTATACGGCACGCCGGCCTTTTTGGCCTCTTCGGCGCAGATATCGCGGAAGAAGACATCGGACTTGAGCACGTTTGCCTTGTGCCCGATGGTGAGACGCCCCTGCCGCTGCTGTGCACACCGGATGGCGGCCCGGGCGATCCGTTCGGTTCCCGCCCGGGTCACCACCCGGAGCGTGGTTGCCCGGTCCGGGCCCCGTTCCTCGATCCCTGAGTACAGCCCCTCGGTATTCTCCCGCACGATCATGATATCGAACCCGGTGCCTTTCACCGGCCGCAGGTTTGCGTACAGGTCGAGCGCCTTTCTGATCCGGAGGACAACGCTCTGGTAGTCCTTCACCGGGGGGGTTGTTATCGCCCCAAAAAGGACCGCATCGGCGGTCTTTAAGGCCGCAATATCGGTATCCCCGCAGGGACAGCCGGTCTCTTCCCACCGCCCGTATCCCACGTCGACCGGGAAGTACTCGTACTCGGGGTGGAGCAAAAAGAGCGCCTTTTGTGCAACCGGGATCACCTCGCGACCGATCCCGTCGCCTTCGACAACGGCAATCCGCGTCACTGGTCCCTCCACCGGCCAACCAGTTCCTGCACGGACCGGGCAATCTTTGCCGGGCTTGCACCCCAGTGGACAACGACCCCGAACTTCCCGTTCCAGGTACGGATTCCTTCGCGCTCGGACCGGCAGCACCGGGCGATAAACGGTTCCCGGTCAACCTGTTCGAGAGGGCAGATGTTCTCCAGCGTGAAATCCTTACCATAGCATTCCGTGCAGAGCTGCGATGCCGTCATACACCCGGCCACCCGCTCGCCGCCGTGCAGGGGGTCGGCATCCAGCGTCCGGGAAAACCCGGCTGCCCGGCAGGGATAGAGATCGGCAGGTATCCCGGCAATGTCCCTCACATGGTGCTCGAAACAGACCGAAAGCTCCCCGAAAAGCCCGGCTGCCTCCAGTTCCGTTATACCGGCCGAGAGGGTGGGCCGGGGCGGGATCACGTCGTAGACATGTATCGTTAAAAACTCCGAGAGATCGGGATCGAGGACAAAGGTCATGTTCTCTTCGAGGCTCGTAAAGACCGTGCAGCGGTACCCGCTTTCTGCTGCAAGCCGGACCAGCCGGGCCCGGTCATGGATCTGGACCTTCCCGGGATACCGGTACACCTCGTCCGGTGCAGCAAGGACCCGGGAGAGGCGGATATCCCGCATCACGGTATCCTGGGCCGGGTCGGGGACGATCTCGATGAGTTCGGGCCCTTCCGGCGTCTCCCGCACGAGGTACCGGCTGAGGGCATAGACCCGGTCGCCGCAGGGCTTTGTCGTTGCATACCCCACGTACTTGCAGTGCTCGGGAAAGATCACGGGTGATCCCTCCAGTATTCCACCAGGCCGCCGGCTTTGAGGATATCCTGCATCCGTGCCGAGAGCGGCCGGATCTGCCGGCGTTTGCCGTTGTTTTCGACCCACCCTTCGGTCAGATCGAAGGCAACCCCGCTTCCTTCTTCGCAGGAGAGGTCGCACTCGATGAGCGGCAGGCCGATGTTGATCGCGTTCCGGAAAAAGATCCGGGCAAATGAGGGAGCGATCACCGCAACAACGCCTGCCTCGCGGAGGGCGATGGCTGCCTGTTCGCGGGACGACCCGCACCCGAAGTTCTTCCCGGCAACGATCACGGCGCCGTTGAGCCGCGGGGCGATCCCCGGGTCGAGGTCCTCGAAGATATGGGTTGCCCAGATGCTCCGGTCTTTCGTCCTCAGGTACCGCCCGGCGATGACGATGTCGGTGTCGATATCGGCAGGCAGGCAGACTGCCGTTCCCTTTCCCTGCATTATGCCGCCTCCGGTGAGGCGATCTCGCCTTTTATAGCGCTTGCCGCTGCCGTTGCAACGGAGCCAAGGTAGATCTCGCCGCCGACGCCCATCCGGTTTTTGAAGTTCCGGTTCGCGGTCGAAAGGCAGACCTCGCCCTCGCCGAGCACCCCCATATGGTACCCGAGGCAGGGGCCGCAGCCGGGCGTCCCGACCGTGCAGCCCGCTTCGACAATATCGGCGAGCACCCCGGTCCGGATCGCCTTTTTTAAGACCGCTGCCGAAGCGGGAACCACGATGGTGCGCACGGCAACCTTCTTTCCCTTTACCCACCGGGCAAACCGGGCAAGATCGGAGTACCTCCCGTTCGTGCAGGTCCCGACAAAGACCTGGTCGAGGGGCGTCCCGGCGAGATCGCCGACCGGCCGGACCGTATCCACCCGGTGGGGGACCGCGACCAGCGGGACGATATCGGCAAGATCGAAGTCGAGTTCCCGGCAGTAAGTGCAGGGTTCGGGAGCCTGCACGGTCCCGGCCCGGCCCTGTTCCCGGAGATAGCGGACCGTGACATCGTCGGCATAGAAGAGCCCGGCCTTTGCCCCGGCCTCGACCGAGAGATTGGAAAGAACGAACCGTTCGTCCATGGAAAGCGAGTGTGCGCCTTCGCCGACAAATTCGAGTGCCTGGTTTGTGGCCCCATCGGTGCCGAGTTTTCCCACATAGGCAAGCGCGAGATCCTTTGCCTCGGCAGCTCCCGATAATTTCCCGGTGATGTGGATTGCGGCCGATGACGGGACTTTAAACCATGTCTCCCCGGTGAGCCAGATGGCAGCCATGTCGGTTGCACCGACGCCGGTGGCAAACGCCCCGAATGCCCCGCCGGTAACGCTGTGGGAATCGGCACCCACCACGATCTCCCCGGGCAGGATCTCGTCCTCGCACATAATCTGGTGGCAGATACCGCAACCGACCTCGGAGAACCGCATGGACTTCTCGCGGGCAAACTCCCTGAGTTCGTGCTGGAGAGTTGCAGTCGTGCTGTTGTTTGCCGGTGCGATGTGGTCGAACTGGATGGAGTACCGGGTCTCTTTGCCGAGCCTGTCCTTTCCCATCCGTCTCCACGCTTCAAGGGCAAGGACTCCTGTACCGTCATGGGCATACGCCCGGTCCACCTTCCGGTCAACATAATCCCCTGCAGGGGCGCCGAGGATCCGTTCCGAGAGCGTGCTCATACCGGCGTCTCCGCCTGTGCCCGCCGGATCAGTTTTTTGAGGATCTCCGGGGTGATACTGCACTTCTGCTCGGAATAGTCCTTGACGAGGTCGAGGACACGGCAGATCTGCGGTTCGGTAAGCTCGTACCCGAGCGTTGCCACCACGTGTTCGAGCGCCTTTCTCCCGGTATGCTTGCCGAGGATGAAATGCCGCTCCCCCCCGACAAGGTCCGGCGGGAAGTACTCGTAGGTTTCCGGGTCCTGGAGGATGGCGGCGATGTGGATGCCGCTCTCGTGCGAGAAGGCCAGTTCGCCGGTGACCGGCTTGTTTCTCGGGAGAGCAATGCCGGAGTACTTCTCCACCTTGTGGGAGAGTGCGGACAGGTGCGAGAGGTCATACCGGTCGATGCCCCCTTTCTGACGGAGGATCACAAGCACCTCCTCTAAAGAGGCATTGCCCGAGCGCTCGCCGATGCCGTTTACCGTGGTATGGAGCTGGAAAGCGCCGGCCTGTGCCGCCGTGATGGTGTTTGCAACCGCACAGCCCATGTCGTTGTGGCAGTGGGCGCAGAACGGGGTATCGACCGATGCAACAAGATCGGTCATGATCGTGCGCATCTCGTTGGGGATCAGGCAGCCCACCGTGTCGGCAAAGCTGAGCAGGACGGCCCCGTGGTCGGCCGCCCTCCGGTACACCTCCTTTAAGAAGGGGAGATCGGTACGGGAGGCGTCCTCGGCCGCAAACCGCACCTGGACGCCGTGATCGTGGGCAAAATCGATCATTTTGAGGGCATCTTCGAGTACCGCTTCGCGGGGTTTTTTGAACTTGAGCCGAACGTGGAGTTCTGAGGTGGGAATGAAGATGGAGACCATGTCCACGCCGCAGTCTACGGCGTCCATGATATCCGGCTCGCGTGCCCGGGCAAAACCGCAGATCCGGGCGTCGAGCCCGAGGTTTGCGATGGCTTTCACGCACTGCTTTTCGCTCGTCGAAACGGCCGGGAACCCGGCCTCGATCACTTCGATGCCGATGGCATCGAGGGTGTTTGCGATATCCGTCTTCTCTTCGCAGGAGAACGACACGCCGGGTGTCTGCTCCCCGTCACGTAAGGTTACGTCACAGATCTCAACATTCCACGGTTTCATAACGGGCCCCCTTCGGGCAGTTTGCTTCTACCACGATCGTAGTCGGTTTGTCCGCAGGGCGGATAACCTCACGAAGGCGGGATTCATCTTCCGCACGGCAGATGACGGGGAGAGCCCAGTCCAGGTAGGGGACGGGATCGAAGGCGGGCTGCCGGCCGGTCATTGCTGCACAGTGGTTCTTCATCACGATGCACAGGAGCGGAAGTCTCTTTTCATACACGTCGATCAGGGAGGGCAGGCCGGAATGGAGCAGGCCGTAGTCCCCGATAAGGGCAACACGGGTACTCCGGGCGGCAACGGCAATGCTCGACCCCATGCCGTAGCTGGCGACCCCGATCTCATAGGGGGGGTTGAGCCCGTACACGGAGCAGCCGGCATCGCAGACTGCCTGCATCTCACGGGATTTGAGAAGGGCAAGAAGCGGTCGGAACGGGCATTCCCGGCAGAAGGTCCGGTAATACCCCCTCCCTTTCCGCGACTCCGGCTGTCCCGGATCGTCCGGCAGGGTCGCTGCACGGTGATCGCGGACAAACGGCCGGCCGTACTCGTGTATCCCGGCTCCTGCGAGGCGGGCAGGCGGCGGGTAGACCGTAACGACCCTGCCCGCGCCGGGCGCCGGGCCGGCCCCGATCGATCCCTCCGTCCAGCGGTTGAGGGGCGAGGACGTGGACCAGTCCTGCATGGATCGGAAGAGAGAGGCAGCCGCCATTACCCGGCCGTGCACGGTCCATCCCGGATCGGCGAGCCGGCCTTTCAGGTCACCCCGGGGGAGGGGGTGTCCGTTCGCCTCTGATTCCAGCACTTCCGGCGTGAGCCGGATCATGGCAACCCGGGAGAATGATTCCGATGCTGCAAGTGCTGCCTCGACCCCGGCATACCAGGACGACTCATCTGGCTCTATTACCGGGATCTCGGCAAGCTCCCCGTAATACCGGGAGTCCTGGGCGGTCTGGGAGCCCTTTGCTTTTGGGTCGTCACCGGCAACAAGGATTACGCCCCCGACAAGGCCCTGCACGGTCGCCTCGCAGAGCGGATCGGCACAGGCATTTACCCCGACATTCTTCACAATAACCGCTGCCCGCCGCCCGGACAGGGAATCACCAAGGGCATACTCGAGCGCAGTCTTCTCGTTAATCACCATCTCGGCACCGGCAAGCTCCCCGAGTTCGGTGACGGGATAGCCGGGCACGGTATAAACCCGGTCGGTAGCGGCACGCAGCGCTTCAGCAAGAGCCTGTGTGCCCTTCATCTAGTCCCTCCCCGGAACAAGGTCGCAGCCGGCGCAGTTCGTGCACATCGTTTGTGCCACGAGGGGATCGATCCCCGCAGCGGCAAGCGCCCTGCTGTGGACAAGATATGCGGCTCTGATGCGTTCCGGTGACGGGCGGGGTATGCCGGCAAACCCTGCAACCGGGTTGAGCGGGCGGAGCACCGGGACCACCCCGCGGGCAACGAGTTTCTCGATGCATGCAGCGAGTTCGGCATCGGTTTCACCCAGGCCGATGATCAGATTGGAAAAGACCCTGCCCTTCCCGAAGAGCTCCACGGACCGATCCAGTGCCTGCCAGATCGTAGCGTAATCAAGGCCGGGACAGGTCTCTTCAAACAACTTCGGAGTCGCAGCCTCGATATTGAACTTCACTTCCACGACCCCGAGGGCATGCAGGTGGTCCGGGGTCTTTTTTGTCGGGTAGATCGAGACACCTATGGGCAGGCCAAACCGGGTGAGGTTCTTTATCACACCGCAGACGTACGCCTCTTCGTCCTCAACACTTCCCGCAACGCCGCTCGTGAGCGAGATGGCACTGATCCGGTCTTTTACGGAATCGACAAGGCCGACAATCTCCTCGATGCTCTTGCGCTTTCCGGCAAGACGGGGAACAGAGCAGTATTTGCAGGAGAAGATGCAGCTCTCTGTCACGGTGATAAATGCCTGGTCCGGGCAGTGGAGGCCCGGCCGGGCCAGCCGGCCCGGGATCTGCGTTCCCGCAAAACAGAGATCGGCAACACCATCGCCCCGGTGGACAATCTCGACAGGTGATGAGGGGTTAAGCGACAGCTTGACCCGGTGGCTGCCCATGGCAAAGAAGACCGAACCTCTGCCCCCGGCCCCCGGGCCGGCGCTGGACGTTGCAATATATTCATCAGCCGGTTCGCCGCTGATCCGGGCTGATCCGGCAGAGAGCAGCCGGGCTTTTAATTCGTTCCACTGCATAACTCGAGCGCCTCCTCGTACCGGGTATAAAACGGCAGGGCAGCCACGGCACCGGTGATCCCCCGGCCGTTCATGACGATCGTTAAGGAGGGATCGGCGAGGTTGTGGACCAGGTCGGGCCCGACCTCTCCCCGCTTTACCCGGCGGCCGTAGTCAAGAAGCGCGGGGGACGGGGAGAAACCGGTATAGACTGCCATCCCGGTCTTTTCCGAAAGGGTGTACTTTTCGAGCAGCCGGCGGAATTTTTCCACGAGGAGGTCGGGTTCGGTTGTCGCAAACTCGGCGACAAGGCTCACGCAGTTCTTGGTCCGGTATGCGACCGGGAAGAGCTGTACGATAGTGTGGGAAAGATACACCGACTTCTCGTCTTCCACGGCCTTTGCAATATTATGTACGAGCGTCCAGGTGGCGCCCGCCTCGCTCGTATCGGTATCGTCGACACCGATCAGCACACGCTCCCTTCGGGGGAGCCAGAGCGTGGCGGCGGCAACCTTTCCCCCGCCGGAGGGATCCGAGTGTTCCCGCAGTACTCCCTTTGCCGCAGCACGGCACGAGGTGGCCCCGACTCCGCCGCCTCCCATACCGATATAGGTGACCGCGATCTCGTTTTCTGTTACCGATACGCCGGAGATACCGGCCGGGAACCGTGAGCCCTGGAGGGCAAGATCGACCGTACCCGGCTTCAGCAGGTATCGGCTGGTTGCTCCCACGCACCGGACATTTTCGACAAGCGGGCTTTGTGCATAGTGGTGCTGGGTCCACATGGCCCCGCCCACGCAATCGAAGAACTCGACAAGTTCGACCCTTTCGCCGGTCCTGTCGGCCACCGCCACGATCTGCGGGTACCGGATGATATAGGGATCAGAGATGCTCGCCATACAGACCCGCGGCTTCGATTCCCCGGTTTGCCCAGAGCACGGCACCGAGCGCCCCGATCCTTCCCTTCCTCCCGTTCTTATCGAGGAATTCGATCCCGAGCCGCTGTGCTTCCTTTTCGGCGTGGTCAACGGTCAGGATCTCGGTCTTGATGGCCTTGAGATACGGCGATTCCTTCTCCATCCCGATCCCACGCAGAAACGCGATGCCGGTATCATTTGAGACGGTCTGTTTTTCAACAAAGGAACAGACGAATTCCCGTAATGCCGGGATACTCTGTGGCCGGGCGGCAAAGTTCAACGCCGAACCAACACAGTTTGTCGTCTTGTTCGGGACCTTCGGGTTGAGCTGGACAAGGCGCATGTTTAAAAATTCCACGCCCGCGATATGGCAGGCCTCGGCACACTTCAAGGCCATCACCCAGGTTGCACCCTCGGCCTTTGTGTCCGTATCGTCGATACCAAACGAGACCTTCTCGTACTTTGGCGAAATGATCCTGACATGGTTGGTACGGGCCCCGCCAACCTTGAGATCCTCTTCCGAGGGGTATTCTGCCCGGAGAACGCCCGGTGCCTGGGGCAGGCATGCAGCGATACCGACCCCGGCTCCGGCTATGCCTTCCCAGGAGGTGATCGCCTCATCGCCATTCACTTCGACCCCTTCGAGCGCCTGGCCGCCGATGGTATCGGCTGCCGGCCCGAAGGTAACCACATGCCGGCCAAGGCGGGCATGGATCGTCATCGTGCTGCCTTCAACGGCACACGAGGCAACAGCCCCGCCGGCCCGGCGTCGGTTCATGGCATCCCATTCGATCGTACCCCGGGCCTGGCACTGCTCGATGATCTCGGCAAGACCGGCCTTTTCATCCACCATTACCAGGAACTTCCGGGAAAACAGCGGCCCGAACCGCTCTTTCACATCTTCGGGTGTAAGTGTGATCATTGTTATCGCCGAAATTTTCGTTAACAAGTAATTCGGCAATAAAATTATTTATAGGATCCTGTGACTGCAGTGATTTTTGCACAAAAAAAGAGCGAAAAATGGGGGAGTGATCAGATAACGTTCTTGAGTTCGAGCTTAAAGGGGCCGAGGTTTCCGCCAAAGTTCCCGGCCGAGATGAACTTAACGCCCGGGACATGCACGGCTGCCTTGATACCGGCGCCCATAGCTGCTGCAACGCTCTTCTCATCGACACCATCGATGACAATCTCGTACACTGCCCTGACACCGGCCGGCACCTTGGTGTCTGCCACTTTCTCGCGGAGTGTCGGGCAGTACTTCTCGTTTGTCGTGGCAACCATGAACTTGTACTTCAGGCTGCCAACCTTCGAACCGCTCGCCACAACGCCGCCGGGGAAGCTCGTGATAACGCCCCTGACATCGGCAATCGCATCGGATGCTGCCTGGGCTGCGGTAAGGGCTGCCATCTGGTTCTCGCCCATGATAAAGAAGTTGCCGCCGGCAACGCCCTTCACGATACCGAACTCTTCCTCGCCGATATATTCCCCGTTCATGATCGGGATGGCCCAGCACTTCCGGCCGCCGACTTCCTTCTGGTACTCGTACCCGTCGCCAAAGAAGTGCAGTTTTACCGGGATCTTCTCTTCTGCCTCGGTAATACCGTTAAAGACAGCAGTTGTCGGTGCAGTCAGGACACATTCCGCAAGGCGTTCCACAACCTGCTCCTTGAGCTTCTTCTTGCTTGCACAGATGAGGATAGCAACGCCCGGTCTTCCGTCGGGGGTCTCGCTGCCGGAAAGGACCGATTCGATACCCGCTTCACAGGGGCAGCCGATTGCCGAGGTTGCAAACCCGGTAGCTTCCGTTGCAGCCTTTAAAGCCCAGTCCTTGGTCACTGCAGTAATTATCACCCGGCAGACCCAGGTCGGGAATGCCTCTGCGTAGGTATCATCGATTGTTACGCCGTTGATTTCCATGATAACATAACCTCTGGTATACCAAAAGTACCATGATTACTACCGAATAAATGTTCTTATTTATTCCCAAAAACCACCCTCCCCGGCAGCGCAGCCGGATATTCCGGCAAAGTTTACTGTTTTTTATTAACTACCCTCCCCCGCATATAAAGAACAATTTTAATAAAATAATAATAGTCCTCCCCTGCCGCGATCAGTTTCAGAACATTTATCTAGATTCTTCCACCACTCTCTTGATAATCGATTTTGGAATCGATCATAGCTGGTGCGTGAATCCATGGCATGTGCAGTACATAATGCGCGGGGACCGGGTACCAGCTGTAGTAATTGTGTTGTTGCATGTCCTGTGGATGTTTCAGGATATTTCACCGGTAATCCGGCACCGGCCGGGGATGGTGGGCGTATCCGGGCGTATCCGCATGATAGTATCAGTCTGACAGGGCTCTGGGAAACCAGGGCTTAAGGCAAAGGTGCAATAGACGAACAGCGTGAGGGTATTTCATGGCATTGTTTCCAAAGTTTTCAAAAAAGAGGGATGGTGTCAACGTTGTGATGGAGCAGCGTCTCCTCCAGAACGTGAACAACCTGATTCTCAACTCAGAGACCTGCACGGGATGCGGTATCTGTGCCGAAGCATGTCCTGAGGAGGCAATCGTCCTTGGACTTGTCGGTGCAACCCGTCGGGGAGCCATCAATTACGCAGCACCCATCGATGTAGACGAGACCAAGTGCTCGTACTGCGGTGTCTGCGTTATCATGTGCCCCTTCAATGCATTGACATTAAAGGTCGATAATCAGGAAAGACTCCCGATCCTTGAGAAGGAAGGATTCCCCCAGTATGATATGAAGGCAGAGATCGATGACGAGAAGTGTGTCCGGTGCACGACCTGCGAAGAGGTCTGTCCCCGCGACGCCATCGACCGGGATGTCCCCGCCTTTGAGGGAACCTACAAGGGACCGGTTGCCGGAGGCAAGGAACGCCACACGGCTATCAAGACCAAGACGACTTTTACCGTGGACAAAGAGAAGTGCACGGTGTGTGGCCTGTGCGGTGCACTCTGCCCGGCACTGGTTGTCAAGCACAAGGAATTCACCGCTGAAAGCGGCAAGGTCGAAGGCGATGTAATCTGGGACGAGGCAAAGTGCAATGCCTGCAAGATCTGTGTCGAGGCATGTCCCACGGACGCCATCACCGTCGAACGCGAAGTCATCTCCGACAAGGTTGCCGGCAAGGTCACGATTGAGAAGGACAACTGCTGCACCTGCAGATGGTGCGCCATAAACTGTCCGTCAGAGGCAATTACCGTCGAGAAGATCTTCGAGGGCGACATCGAATTCCACGCCGAGAAGTGCCCCGGCGGCTGCTCTACCTGTGCAGAGATCTGCCCGGCAAACGCCATCTATCTCCCCGCCGAGAAGCCGGCAGCGGACATGAAGCACCAGATCGAGCCCACCATCGCAGTCAACAAGGATTTCTGTATCCTCTGCGGGGCCTGCGTGAACGCCTGCCCGGGTGAGGATATCATCGTTCTCCACAGGACAGGTATCCGCGTAAAGGGTAAAGAGACCGACCTCTTTAAGAGGATCAAAGAGAAGCTCTGCACCGCGAGGACCTCTGAGGTAAAGGAATCCGTACCCGGACAGGTCAATATAAAAATGATGGAGAAGGCGTGAGGGAGCAACATGGCAAGAACAAAAGGTTACCCGGAAGCGCTGGAAAAGAAACTGAAAGATCAGCGGTTTTACCGTGAAGACTCAACCCCCGACTTTATCAAGAGGGTCGAGGCAACTTCACGCACGATTGCCCATATGTGTTACCAGTGCGGCACCTGCACCGGCTCGTGCCCGTCGGCACCCAGGAGCACCTACCGCATCAGGAAGTTCATGAGGAGAGCAGTGCTCGGCCTCGAGATGGAAGCACTGACCGACCCGGATCTCTGGCTGTGCACCACCTGTTACAGCTGCACCGACCGGTGCCCGCGTGATATCGCACCGACCGATGTTATCATGTCGATGAGGAATATGGCATTCACCCACGATATCGTGCCGGTGAACTTCCTCAAGACCGTGACGGCGATCTATGCATCAGGCCACGGTGTCCCGAACAACGATGTCAACCGTGCAGCCCGTGAGAAACTCGGTCTGACCCGTGACCCGCCAACCACCCATATGTACCCCGAGTACATGCCCGGTATCCGCAAGATCCTTGACCACTACCACCTCAAGGAAAATGCAGACCGCATCATCAAGGAACGGGAGGGATAAGTGAGCATGTCCGAATCAAAGGCTAACCACACATTCGCATTATACCTCGGTTGTATCGCACCGAACCGGTACCCCGGTGTCGAATCCGCGGCAATCAAGGGATGCAAGAAGCTCGGTATCGACCTCGTTCCCCTCAAGGGAGCAAGCTGCTGCCCGGCACCCGGTGCATTCGGTTCCATCGATATGAACGTCTTCTATGCAATGGCAGCACGGAACCTCGTGCTTGCCGAGCAGATGAAGACCGACATTGCACTGGTCTGCAACGGCTGCTACAAGTCGATCTGGGAAG
>NZ_DAQC01000010.1:0-1105 GCF_002502735.1 Methanoregula sp. UBA64 | reverse complement strand
CAAGCTCAAGCACAACAAGGATCTCAGGGACGGCGTCAACGAAGTCTTAAAAGAGATCGATATGGAGTTCAAGGGCACCATCAACGTCTACCACCTTGCAGAACTCCTGTACAACGACAAGTTCGTCGGCGTCAGCAAGATCCGTGATAGCGTTGTTACCCCGCTGACCGGAGCCCGCATTGCCGTCCACTACGGCTGCCACCTGACCAAGCCCCACAAGGACCGTGAGTTCGAGAAAGGGGTTATGCTCAACACCGAACACCCCGTCTGGATGGAAGAGCTCGTCGCTGCACTCGGTGCAACCCCGGTCGAGTACCGCAACAAGATGCAGTGCTGCGGTGCCGGCGGCGGTGTCCGCGGGTACGATATTGTCCACTCGCTGGATATCACGAACGAGAAGCTTATCAACCTCAAAGAGGTAGGCGTAGACGCCCTGACCGATATCTGTCCGTTCTGCCAGCTCCAGTTCGACCGCGGCCAGATCGAGATCCACGAAAAGTTCGGCGTCGACTATAACCTGCCGGTACTGCACTTTGCCGAGCTTCTCGGCCTTGCACAGGGCATGAGCCCCCAGGAACTCGGGCTTGACCTCCATGCAATCAGCTGCGAACCGTTCCTGCAGAAGGTGCTCTAGAGGTGGTAACGATGGTCGAAAAGAAGAAAACTACTACCAAAAAGACCGAGACCAAGAAGCAGGAGGCAAAAAAAGTGGCTCCCGTAAAACAGGAAGTTAAGGCAGCTCCCGCCCCGGCTGGACAACAGGCGGTCGCAGCACCCGGCGCCACCACCGCGAAGGACGCCCGGATCGGTGTCTTCATCTGCCACTGTGGTACCAACATCGCCGGTTCCATGGATATCCCGGCTGTTGAGGAATACTCAAAGACCATTCCGCACGTGGCCTATGTAGACAACTACAAGTACATGTGCTCGATGCCCGGGCAGACAATCATCCAGAAAGCAGTAAAAGAGCACAACCTGACCGGGGTTGTCGTTGCTGCGTGCACCCCCCGGCTTCACGAGCCGACCTTCAGGACGGCCACCAAGGATGCCGGCTTAAACCCGTTCCGGTTTGAGATGGCAAACATCCGTGACCAGAACTCATGGG
>NZ_DAQC01000009.1 GCF_002502735.1 Methanoregula sp. UBA64 | reverse complement strand
GTTCCCTTGAGGAGCAGGTATGCCATGACACAGACATTCCTGATCATCTGCGGGGTCGGGGCGCATCCGGGGATGTACACATCGACCTTGATAAGGTCGCCGATCGGCAGGTAGGACTCGTGCGCCGGCTGGTTCTGCTGGCCGCCGCGGGAGAACCGGGTAATGTTACCGTAGCAGGCACAGCCGCCGAGTGCGACGACCACTGCTGCCTTTTCCCTGGTTTCCTTGATCTCCTCAACTGCAAGTTTATCCTGGATACAGACGGAACCCTCGACAATTGCGACATCGACCTGTTGGATGTGCCGGACATCGGCAAGCGTAAGGTGGTATTTCAGGTCGACATACCGGTCGAGGAGTGTTAATAGTCCGCCGTAGTTGTCTGCGAGTGCAACCGTGCAACCGGTGCATCCGCTCAGGTGCGTATAGCCCACTGAAATCTTGTCTACCACAGGCTTAACCTCCTTGTTAGTTGTTTCCACTTTTTGTGCTACGTCAGCTGTTTTTGCAGGTGCCGCAGGTTTCTGCGGAGCCTCGCTGGCGTTCTTCTTGAAGACACTTGATAGCAGTCCCATAATCAACACCTATTGTTTCCAGTACTATCCGTACCGTTTTGGGAATTGCCTTTGAAACTTCATCCGAGAGCCCGATCTCCATTTCGGGATCGGTGACACGTGCAGGCTGGCATCCGATGACGATAATATCGATTTTGTCCTTGATCCGCTGGAGCGGCTCTGCGAGATCCCACGAGTGTGCATCGCGGTAACTGCCCGGGGGCAGGTCCTCGACACGCAGCTTGGTGATCGATCCCGGCTCTGCGCCGTAGTCAGCGATATCGACAATCACGAGTTTTTTGGTCACTTCCGGGTCGAGCAGCGTAAAAATAAAGTGCGGGCCGCCAAGGCCTGCATCCACTACTTTTACATTGTCGGGAAGTGTGAGTTTCTGCAACTCCTCAATGACTGCCGGACCAAAGCCATCGTCTGCAAACAGGGGGTTTCCACACCCTGCGATTACAATCTCCGGATACAGCATGATTGTGTGTACGCTCACTGCTGGATGAGTTTCTGGGCGACTACCTTGTTGTCCTCATTGACTACGATCATGTGTGTAGCGCACGAGACGCACGGGTCGTACCCGCGCATGATGACCTCGGCGAGCTGCCAGGGTGCACCGGTGAGTGCTGCGCTGCAGGTTGCAAAGTTCCAGGTTGTCGGAACAAGCATTGAGAAGTACTGGACCTTCCAGTCCTTGACCTTTGCAAGGTGGACATCCGTGCCACGGGGTGCTTCGTTGGAAGCCCAGCCGAGGGTACCGTCACCCTTCGGGATGTAGTCTGCAACGACCTTACCCTTCGGGTTAAGTGCGTCGATGCAGTCGATCATCTCGTAGAAGGAGTCGGTGTATTCCATCTCACGGGCAACGTTCTGGCCGATGGTGCCCTTCTCGTCGAAGTTCTTGTACTTGACAAGACGTGCACGGGGACCGACTTCAACGGGTGCGCCGTCGTACATCGGGATGCCGGTGCAGGCTTCCATCTGCGGGTTGACCTTGGTGCCGAGCTTGGTGGTTCCGCCAACGGGGTACTTGGGCTCTTCGAGGGAAATCTCCATCTCGCCCATGTACCAGTCCCAGGGCCGGACTTCCTTGAACCGGTTGATGTCCCAGGTGGGGCATTCGTCCATGCTGGAGCAGCCGTAGAACGGGTGGGTTGCAAGGTAGCCCTGGTCGTGGTACCCGAGATCCTTGGGCAGTGCGACCTTCATGCCGCCGACATCGACCCAGTCTCTCTTCTGGTAGTTGCGCAGGACTGCGATCATGAAGTCCATCTGCTGGTGGGCAAGGACGAGACCTTCCTTTGCAAGGTCGTACATCTTGATCTTTGCCTGCTCCGAGCAGTTCATGTACATACCGCCGACGCGGGTGTTGCTCGGGTGGATGGCTTCTCCACCGGCAATCTGGCCGATGGTCTGACCGATCTCACGGAGTCTCTGGATCCGCTTTGCAACGGACCGGACGGGCTCCTCGGGGGAGAACGGGTTGATCTTGACATCGGTGCCCGGGAGATAGAGATCGGGCAGGATCAGGATATCATGCAGTGCAATGCTGTGCACCCGGTTAGCCATCTGGAGGATGTACCGGAGCATCTTGGCATCCTTAGGTACTTCGACCTTGATGGATGCCTCCATTGCCTCTGTTGCTGCAAGGTTGTGGGCAATAGGACAGATACCACAGACGCGGGATGCAATCTTTGGTACCTGTTCAGGGGTCTTTCCGACTGCGAGTTTCTCAACTCCCCGCACCGGAGTAATGGAACACCAGTTGCCTGTCTCAACGATGCCTGCATCGTTGACCTTCAGGACAAGCTTCGAGTGTCCCTCGTGTCTTGTGGTTGGGGAAATCTCTACAACTTTCGACAATATAATCGCCTCATGTTATGTTGAGTTGTTCGTATTACAGTACAAAATTACTCTATACATCTCTCATCTCTAGAGATAATTGACCGTACAAAGTACGTTCATCTCTATCTTTAACGAACCCTTTTATAACGTTTATTGTTTTAATCTGCGGAAAAGGCCCGTGTGAAATAACGGGTGTATCGGCCATTAAAATAGAATCAAAAGAAAATTTGCCTGTTTTTTTCAGCAGCGCAGACCGGTAAGAAAAAACACGTTTTTTTTATGCCTGTATATGGGGGGATTTATTAAACCTCCCCGCTTTATCCGGAACGGTTTTTATCGCCATTGAGTTCGTCCAGCAGTTCTGCGAGCGTTGCCCTCCGTTCGGCATATGCATCGTGCTGGTGAATGCTTTCCTCATTGGTCTGCTTGATGGTAACGACCGCATCGCCCGGAAGATAGGAAAATCCGGTCAGTACTTTCTTTGCCATCTCCCGCACGCAGTCTTCCACAAACCGCGGATTTTTGTGCGCGGCAAGTACGACCGCACTTTCATCGCCGCGCTTCAGGAGTTCGTAGATGCCGGCGCTCATGGATTCCTTGAGGACCTGGATAATCTTTTCCAGGTTGACATGCTGGTCGTCATCGGTCTCGATACAGAGGAATCCCCTGCCGCGCTGGTTGTGGGTGGCCATGGGGACCTCGACAAAGAACGCATCGATGGTCTTCTGATCGACCCCGAGCCCTTCGAGGACGTGGTTCGCACGCTCCTTCATGATATTCTGGGCGCAGGGACAGGCGGTCATGCCGGTGACCTCCGCCCCGATGCTCTTTCGTACGATCGGTTCGCGGAACGTCCTTTTTGCGATCGCCCGTGCATGGACTTTGACGACCTCGTGGCAGGTCGTATGGCTGACCGGGGTCTCGCGCTTGACCATGAACTCGCTGCGCATGAGCACCTCGGTCCGGTCGGCATATTCGTGCCGGTCGAGCAGCTTGCGTGCAACGGCACTGCAGAGGTTCTCGATCTCGTTGACCTCGCCATCGATTGCCTGCTGGAGAACCTCGTCAATTACTTCAAAATTCCGTGAGAGGTTGGCGCCTTTCAGGCTGCCGGGCAGGTCCACGTAGACATCGAACTTCGAGATAAAGACCACCGGCCGTTTATCCGGACGGGTGACCTCAACGAGTTTTTTGACATTCTTTACCCCGACACGTGTGAGGTTGATCCTGACGTCCGGGGAGGTTGCCTGGACATCGGGGAGTTTCCCGCTGAACGGCTCCTCAGGGGTTTTATCCGCTTCTGGGTGCTTAATAAGTCATCGCTTCCCTGCAGGTTTTACAAGTGTGCTTCTTTAGTTTTTTCATATAATATTTATGTGCTTTGTTGCCGATATCACAAGGGATCGACTATGATGAAAAAATACTATGAGTCCGATGCCGATATCTCGGTGCTCAAGGGCAAGAAGATCGCCGTGATCGGGTACGGGTCACAGGGACGCGGCCAGTCCCTGAATCTGCGCGACAGCGGCCTCGACGTTATCATCGGCCTGCGCAAGGGAAAGAGCTGGGATGCGGCAACCAAAGACGGCATGACCGTGATGACGGTCGCGGAAGCGGCAAAGAAGGCCGATATCATCCAGATCCTCCTGCCGGATGAACTCCAGTCGGGAGTCTACAAAAACGAGATCATGCCGCACCTTACCGAAAACAAGACCCTGATGTTCTCGCACGGTTTTAACATCCACTTCGGCCAGATCGTGCCGCCGGCAAATGTCGATGTGATCATGGTCGCGCCAAAAGGCCCCGGCTTCATGGTCCGCCGCCAGTACGAGGAAGGCAAGGGAGTGCCTGCCCTTATTGCGATCGAGCAGGACCACACAGGTAAGGCCCACAAGACCGCGCTCGCATATGCAAAAGGTATCGGGGCAACGCGTGCGGTTGTCCTTGAAACCACGTTCCGCGAGGAGACCGAGACCGATCTCTTTGGCGAACAGGCAGTACTGTGCGGAGGTATCTCCTCGCTTATCAAGGCCGGGTTTGAGACCCTCGTTGACGCCGGGTATGCGCCCGAGATGGCATATTTAGAGGTCTGCCACGAGACAAAACTGATCGTCGACCTGATCTACGAAGGCGGGCTTACGAACATGCGCCAGTATGTCAGCAACACGGCGCAGTACGGCGACATGACCCGGGGGCCCCGGGTAATCGGGCCTGAGGCATACGAAGCAATGGAAGAGATCCTCGGTGAGATCCAGAGCGGGGAATTTGCAAAGGAATGGATGCTTGAGAATATGGTCAACCGCCCGGTCTTTACCGCCCTCACCAAGGCCGACGAAGAACACCTCCTTGAAACGACCGGCAAGGAAGTACGGGCAATGATGCCCCAGTTCAGGAAATAACCTTCATATCTTTTTTACCTGAAGTAAGCCGCTAAAACGCCCGGTTTTGTATGAAATCTTTTTGGGGATCGGGTACTATCATTTCTGCATGAAGATCTGCATCATCTACCACAGCGAGACCGGTAATACCCGGCACATTGCCCAGCACATTGCGTCCGCCTTCCCCGACAGCCGGCTTATCGAGATCGCCGATCGTGCAGAGCATTCCCGGGTCACCCGCTTCCTTATGCAGTGCAAGGCCGCGATGAGCGAGGACACAACAATGATCGAACCGGCGCAGCTGAATGTCCGGGAGTACGATCTGCTTGTCTTTGGATCGCCGGTCTGGGCGTTCAAGCCGACACCTGCCATCCACACGGCAATTAACGCCCTTTCCGGCTGCGAGAAGAAGCACGCCGTCGCCTTTGCAACGCACGGCGGAAAACCCGGGAAGGCCGAAGAGACCTTCAAAAAATGGATCGAAGGAAAGGGTATGCAGTTTGCCGGCTTTAAGGATATCAACCAGAAAGATATCGAAGACGACACGAAGAATGCAGATGTGGTTCGTTTCGTAAAAGCGGCAGTCCCTTCCTACCTTGGATAAGCAGTCGCAGCGCGGCCGTAAAACGTCGGTCCGCATCCGGCGGCAAACCGTCTCTTTTTTTCTGGGAAAGACTTTTGCACCGGTGTAGCCTTTATACTATACACATATGACGGACTCTTATGACGACCTTTTAAAAAAGGCCTATTCTCACATTTCCGAGAAGACCGAATCCTCGGAACGTTTTGTTGTTCCTGAGGCAAAGGCCTACATCGAGGGGAAGACAACAATCCTGGAAAATTTTGCCGAAATCGCCGACACAGTCCGTCGCGACAAGGACCACCTGATGAAGTACATCCTCGGCGAGCTGGGAACCTCGGGCAAGATCGACGGGAACCGGGCCATCTTTAACGGAAAGTTCGAGATCTCGCTTTTTAAGATGATCATCAAGAGTTACGTCGACGATTACGTGATCTGTTCCGAATGCGGCAAGCCTGATACGCGTCTTGTAAAGGATGACCGGGTTCTTACCCTCCGTTGCGATGCCTGCGGTGGCCACAGGCCGGTCCGGAAGCGAAAGGTGAGGACCGAGCCGGCTTCTGAGAACCTTGAAGAAGGGCAGATCATGGACGTCGAGATCCAGTCGCTTTCCAAGCGTGGCGACGGTGTTGTCAAGATGGGCCGGTACATCATGTACGTGGCAAATGCAAAGCCCGGCCAGAGCGTGAAGATCCGAATCTCGCGGATCTCCGGTTCGATCGTCTTTACCGAAAGGGCAGAATAGGTCAGTCCGTTAATATCGCCGGGGTCACCCCGGCATCTGTTTTTTTAACCTGCAATCTTCCGGCAGGCAGCTTTCGTAACAGATTCGTTTTTTTTAAAGGAACTATGTAAGGGAAACCCGCACTCTGTGCGGGAAAAAAGTATGCGTATCTCCGGGAGTATTATTTCTGTTTTGCAAGGCCCGTGAGCAGGGTATCGCAGTTGCCGGAGATCTTCTTGCAGGCCTTCTTGACGAGGGTTAAGGGGTTTTTCTTTGCGCTCTTGGTGGTCACGAGCAGTACGGGGTCGGAGAACTGGAACTCGATGGTGTATTTTGCGACATCGACGTCCGGATCGGCCAGGAGTTCCTCAACCAGGGTGTTCATGAACGTATGACCCTCTCCCTGGATGACGAGTCGTGCCTTATCTTTTTCGAGTTCGAGTACCTTTACAATCATGCACCTATGTTTGGGAACCTGTAAACTATTAAGGTATGGGTGAGGTACGGCCGTGGGCCCGGGTATGCCGGGGCCACTCCTGTCCCGGCACCCGGTTTAAGGAAACCCGAACGTCTCGCCGTCATGGGCCAGGTGAGGATATTCCCACGGCATCACATGGCTGATGTGGATGCACCGGAACTGTTTTGCATGCAGGCTTTCGGCAAGCGTGCAGGCATCGAGATAGTTCATGTGTTTGGTGATCGTCATGTGCGAGGGGACGATCGCATCCAGAAGCAACAGGTCGAGGTCTTCGAGCAGGGCAAGGCTCTGCTGCGGGATGTCCCGGTTGGTATCCGAGGTATACCCGATGCGTTTTCCCTCCGCCTCAAAGAGGAACCCGCAGGTATACGCCGGCGGGTGTTTTACGATAAACGGCGTGATGGTGATCCCAAAAAGAGTAAACGGCACGTACGGCACTACGGGAATGCGGTTGAAATCAAGGAACCGGAAGGTCTCGCCGCAGTACCGGAGCACCGGTTCGGCGGCATAGACCGGCGGGATCTTCTGGACCCGGTAGAACTCCCCGAATCCCATGAAGTGGTCGTAATGCCCGTGCGTCCAGATCACGGCATCGATGTGCGGAGAGCCGGCCCGCAGGAGCTGCTGCCGGAGATCGGGGGTTGAATCGACAAGGATATGGTGCCCGTCCTTCTCGATCAGGATCGAGCTCCGCAGCCGTCCCGTACCTGTATTCTTTGCGCGGGTACACTGGGGGCAGTCGCACCCGATCTTCGGTGTCCCGATGGCGTCCCCGGTCCCGAGCAGTACAAACTTCATTCCTGCTTCCAGTTCAGGTTCCGGATTGCATCGCGGTTCCTGACCATGCGGATACCTTTATCGAGGTCCTGGCGGTTGATGGCCTCGCGCGTGTCCATGAGTGCCGACAGGAGCGCCTCCTTGATCATGAGGCGTATGTCCGCCCCCGAGAACCCTTCGGTCATGGCTGCAATCTCCTGGTAATCACAGGTGCAGGTCATGGACGAGGTTACGCTTTTGAGGATCTCCCGGCGCATCTCTTCCCCGGGCAGGGAGAATTCCACGACCTCGTCGAACCGCCGCCATGCAGCCTCGTCGAGGAGCTGAGGGTGGTTGGTGGCGCCGATCAGGAGCACGCCGTTCCGGATCAGGCTGATCCGGTCGATATTTTTCAAGAGCGCGTTGACCGCCCGCTTCATTGCCCCGTGGTCGTCGGTGACACGGCTCTTTGCAACGAAGTCGAACTCGTCGATGAAGAGGATCGATGGCGCGAGTTTCTTCGCGAGATCGAAGATCTTGTCGATGTTCTTCGAGGTCTCCCCCAGGTACTGGGAGGTGATCATCGAGAGCCGGACTTCAAGCACCGGCATGTGCATGGAATGGGACATCGCAAGGGCAAGCGAGGTCTTGCCGGTACCGGGCGGGCCGACAAAGAGGAGCTTTCCCACCTCGTAGATCCGGTGTTTGCACAGGAAGTCCCGGTGGTGGAGCGCGTGGTGGATCTTGGCAATGACCGCGAGCTGTTCCGGCGAACAGACCAGGTCTTCCATATTCTGCTCGACCTCTTCGGGGGCTGTGACGATCACAAGGTCGAGCGCGTTGCGTATCTTCTCGTCTTCGCCGATGATCTTGGTGATCTTGAGATCGAGGCTTGCCTTGGTGTCCTCAAACGGCGGGTTTGCTTTCCTGACCTCGGCATAGGAAACGCCGGTACTGTCGAAGGATTCAAAGAAGAACGCGAGCGCGGGGTTGACCCCGATAAGGGGTTTGCCGCCCTGCGCAAGGAACCATTCGGCGGCCGGTTTTAACGTCGTGATCTTCAGGCGCTGGCCGAAATCTTCGTACGAGACGAACGGGTTTTTGGCGATCTTCTCGTGTGCATCGGCAATCCCGAGGGTGCGCTTGACCATCCCGTCGCTCACGTACACGGGGCGCTTGATGGTCTTGGTGTCTCCCGAACAGAAGATCTCGCGGCAGGCCGGGGTCAGATCATTGAGGTCGAGCGTCGGGTTCTGGTTAAAAATCTCTGCCGTCAGCAGGACTTCCATGATGCGCAGGCTATCGCTATCTCCGGACATGGCTGTAACCTTCATTATTTCACGCCTGAAAACATATACCTATCTTATCGGGTAGTCACAATACAGCTGTCTTCTGTCACGATCATGGTGTGCTCGTGCTGGGAGACAAGCGATCCCGGGATATCTGAAAGGACCGGGTAGCCGTGCAGGATCTGGGACCGGCACAGGCCGATGAGCGCCAGGCCGGCTTTTTTATCGTTTAGCCAGCGGCGCGAGAACGGGAGTCCCTGGCGCTCCCGAATCTTCTCCATGACCCCGCGGGCGGACGGGGTGCGGACCGGCTTTTCAGAGATCTGCGAATAGATCTCGACCCGGGTCTTCTCCCCGACCCTCCCGCTGCCGGTGGTGGCAAAGGGCTCGATTGCAATGGCCATGCCCTCTTCGAGCACCGTACCGCCGGAGATGGCAATGTTGGGGATCGAGGGGTCCATGTGCGCAACGTACTGGTCGAGGCCGTGGCCGGTCAGGTTGGCAATGGGCCGGTAGCCCCTTGTCACGATCTCGTGTTCGATCGCCGCGCCGATCTCCCCGGTCGTGACACCGGGCCGGACACAGGCTATCGCTGCATCGAGGGCAGCGCGGGATGCGTCGAGGAGGAGGGAGTTGTTCCCCAGGTCAACCGTTGTCGCAGTGTCCGCAACGTATCCCTCGATCTGCACGCCGAGGTCGAACTTCACCACGTCTCCCTTCGCAAAGACCCGCTCGTCCCCGGGAGATGCGGTATCGTGGGCCGCGTCCTCGTTTAAGGAGACATTGAGGGGGAACGCGAGATCGGCGCCCTCGGCCCGGATACGGTCTTCCACGGAATCTATGAGTTCAAGGTACGATTTACCCGCCCTGACACCCTGTACTCCCTCGTGCAGGATCTTTACTGCCAGTTTTCCTGCCGCTTTGTAATTATCCAGTATCTCATCGTTCATCATAGCACAAGCGTCTCCTCAAACTTTGTGAAATCCTCGAACTTCTTTGCCCGCACCGCGCCCATATCTTCGAGCCGGATCCCCCCGGTGCCGGGATAATACAGGCCCGGCTCGACCGTTACCACGGACCCCTCTTCGAGAGGCCCGCCGGAAGGTCCGACCGTGGGCATCTCGTGGACCTGGAGCCCGACCCCGTGGCCGAGATTGTGGATAAATCCCCGGGTATCGCTCTCAAAGCCGCGATCCGCAAAGTAATCCACCACCGCATTGTGGGCCTCTGCGCCCGGCACGCCGGCGCGGATCTTCCCAATCCCTATCTTCTGCGCCTCTTTTACCGCTTCGTACATCTCGGCGATACGGCCCGAAGGCTTCCCTTTCGAGACCGTCCGGGTCATGTCCGCATAGTATCCCGTTGCCTCGTCTTTCGGGAACATGTCTATTACAATCGGCTCGTGGGGGCGCAGCGGTCCACTCCCGATGATATGGGGAAACGCGGTATCATTTCCGCACGAGATGATCGTCTCCACCGCGCGGCACCCCTCGTCCATGAGTTGCTTGTGCATAGCGTTGCGCACGATCTCGGAGGTGAGCGGCGCGCCGTCGTGGTATAGCACGCCCTTCTTTGTCGTTGCACTGCCGATAAGCCCGATCCCGAGCGCCATTGCTTTTTCAGTCCGCTTCTGCACGGCGCGGATGAGCCGGATCTCCTCCGGTGTCTTCTTCGCCCGCATCTTCTCTGTTGTGCCGCTGTCGACCACGACACGGCATTCCTCTTCGAGCGCCCGCAGGAGTGCTGCCGGGAGCGTGGGCGAGACAAGGAGGGTCTTTCCCGTCTGGCCCGCAATCATCCGCGCGGCCGCTTTCCAGGGATCCTTCTCTTTTTTGACGATATCCGGAAGGCCGGCCTGCGTCCGGGTGACCACGGCAGCGCAGGATTCCCGCCCGGCGCGTTCGGCCTCCATCTGGGGGACAATGATGGTTCCCGGAAGCCTGCGCTTCTTATAGAAGACAAAAGCATCATGCATCACGAACCGGGTGAGGTAGCGCATATCGGCGTCCTCTCCGCCAGCGTAGTGGACGAACGCATCCGCCCCGCTCGCCTTCATTGCAGCGTCCAGTGGATCCATTGCCATAGAAGTACGCGCTGAAACGTCAAGTACTTTTATTCCCGAAATCAACGTACGTGCAATGGACGAGCAATCAAAAGAGCAGTTCAAGTGGAAATTTTACCGGCTGGCTATCCAGCTCAACGCAATCATCCTGCTGGTTGCGCTTGCAATCCTGTTTGTGTTCCTTGCGCCCCAGCCGTACCGGCTCCCCGCGGTTGTCATCATGCTGGTAGTTGCCGCGGTGCTCAGCTGGAATTTTATCGGGAAGTACCGTGCTACAAAGGCATGGCTTCATGAGCATTGAGGTGCAGGTAAGAGTAAGGATACCCGACAGGAGATCCGTTTCCGGGAGGTACCATGCTTGGGAAGATGAAGGACGAGATCGAGCTCTTGAGCCGGCATATCGAGGTTGCCCGTGCGGTTGCCGAGCACCAGCCGATCGGGATCATGAAGCTCTCCGAGATCCTCGATCTTCCCTCCCACCGGATCCGGTACTCCCTTCACGTGCTCGAACAGCTGGGCTATATCCGCGCATCATCGGACGGTGCGGTTGCGACCGAGCAGACACGGGAACTCTTTATGCACCTCAATGAGGATCTGGACGATATCATCCGGCTCCTTAACGCCATGAAAAAACGCTAAAAATACGGGAATAACTCCGGATGGCCCGTTTGGCCGGGACCCGGATGCCGGCAGGCGCCCTGTTACGCCCTGCCTGTTTCTTAGTTACCTTTAAAAGTCCCTACAAAGAATCTATTAAGGCACAAAACCCTGAATGCCGCCATAACTCAGTTGGTAGAGTGGCTGGCTGTTAACCAGCATGTCACAGGTTCGAGTCCTGTTGGCGGCGCTTTTTGGGCCTGTAGCTCAGTCCGGTTAGAGCGCCCGGCTCATAACCGGGCGGTCATGCGTTCGAATCGCATCAGGCCCATTCTGACATTTTTTCTTCATCCCCTCACTGGAACCGCACGGTCTGATTTTAGCGTTTTTGTCCGGCCCGTTGTCCAAATGTCATCCGTAAAACTACTAAGTACCTGCGCGACCCCCATCATGCGCTGTTGCGCCCGGCAATGCATTCTTCTCTTCGGTAAGACACCCGTTTTTTGCAGAGTTGTGGGGTACCCCTGTAGGGGGTCGGATACAAAAATAAGGATGGGATGATCGGATTTTTCGTCGTAATACGCAAAAAACGATGCAGGGGGTCGGACCATTTTTTAGCCGGGCAGGGAGCCCCCGCTCCTTTAAAAAAAAATCCGGTAACGTATATTTGGCAAAGTATCTATGATAGGGCAAAGATAGCAAGCACCATGGACTGTCCCGTGTGTGGCGGTGACTGTGTACGCCCGGCGCATGAGGTGCTCGCAGCACTCCCCACGCGGTTTTTTCCCTGCCCCTCCTGCCGGATGCAGGTGCTTGACAAGCGTGCCCCGCTTCCTGTCCTGACCTATCCCGAACCCTGTTCCTGCGGGAAACGGTTTATCGACGGGGTGTTCGCCCACCTCTACGTGATCATGCGCGAAGAGGGGGATCTCACCCGGGACGACCCGCTTATTGCAGTCGGTTCGCCGCTCGTCCACCCGGGGTTTGCCATGGACCGGCCCCCGTTCCTCCCGGAAAAATCCCTGGTCCTGCTGTCCGGGAAGGTGACCGAAAAGACTGCACGGCGGATCGCTGCTGAAGTTCCGGAAGTGCAGGGTGTGGTGCAGACATCGCCCGGGATCCCCGGCCTTGCCTCCCATGAACCGGGTGCGGTACCCCGGTCCCACACGCTCCTTGCCGGGTGCGATGTCCGGGCAGACCTTGTCCCGGTGGGCGAACAGACGCTCGTTGTTTACAAGCAGCAGTCGGTGATCCATGTCGAGTTCCCGCGTGCAGGGTATCCCAAGATACGGTCGGTTGCTGCCCGCGTGGGAAAGCCCCTGGCGCCGCTCTTTGTGGATGCCTGTTCGGGGCCGGGCACGCTCGGTCTTGCTGCGGCAAGCCTTGGCGTTCCGCATGTTATCCTGAACGATGCATGGTATGCCGCAGCGTTCTGGTCTGCGGTCAATATCGGCGTCAACCGCAGGTATTTTGCGGTCGATGACGTGAAGATCTGCGCGCAGTATGCAAAGATGGCCGCCTGTCCGGTCCTGCGGGTGCCAGAAAAGGTTGCAGAGACCCGGGGCCGGCAGGTTCTTGAGGTGTACCAGGGGGATTTTCAGAATCTCGTATCCGTAATTCCCCGCGATACCGGGCCCGTGACGGCTCTCGATATCTTCGACAAGCAGGATCAGGGTGTCGTATCCGCCCTGCTCCGCGACTGGCAGTCCCGGGTCGGCGGATCCGTGTTCGTTCCGTAAGCGGCCCGGGCAGTATTCCTGATACGCAGCCACCCCGATGTACTCCGGGCTGAATGTGACAAGGATTTATTGACCGGCAGCCCAAGTGATATGGGGACTAGCCCGGGTGGCTCGGCGTCACTTGTAACCCGAAACCGTCGGTACGCGGGGGGCGAAGTTTGACGAAGGCTGCAACGACCTGCTGGAGCCTCTCGTATTCTGACGTTGAAACCTCGTCCCATGAGGTCGATGGCCAGGTATCAAAATTCCGGAGGGAATGGCGACCTGTCGCTGCGGGAACCGGTTCAGGCCCGGAAGGGAGCAGACTTACCGCAGACATCCGGCGCCCATGGGGTAACGGGGCGGAGGAGGAGTACATGGGCGATAGAAGAGACGTACAGTCGACCGATGACACGTCCCCGTTTCCTGTGATATCATGTCAAAAGTCACCATTATCGGTGCCACCGGCAACGTGGGAATGTTTGCCGCATATGCTGTTTCTGTCGACCCCCATATCCATGAGATCCAGCTTTACGGCCGTGAAGGACGTGAAGCGTTCTTAAAAGGGATTGCCCAGGATTTCGCCGATTCCTTTGCTGCACGGGGAACCAATATCCGTGTCACCTGGACGACAAATCTCAAGGATATCGCCGGTTCAGACATTGTTGTGGTTACTGCGGGTACCCCCCGGGGCCCGGGTCAGGACCGTCTTGACCTGGCATACGGGAATGCGCGGATTATCGCGCCCATCGCCCGTACGATCGGCACCGTTGCACCGTCTTCAAAAATCCTCATGGTGACGAATCCCGTCGATGTGATGACCTGCGTTGCGCTCAAGTATTCAGGCATGAAGCCCACCCAGGTGTTTGGCCTGGGCACGCATCTTGACTCGATGCGCCTCAAATCGCTCATTGCGTCCTATTTTAAGGTCCATGTCAGCGAAGTGCATACCCGTATTATCGGGGAGCACGGCGACAGCATGGTGCCCCTCTGGTCGGCAACGACTATCGGGGGAATCAAGATCTCCAACCTCCCGGCGTTTGCCCATCTCCCGGTGCAGGACTTTATCCAGTCCGTCAAGACCAGCGGGGAGCAGATCATAAAGAACAAGGGCTCGACTGTGTACGGTCCCGGCGAAGCTATTGCGTCGCTCGTGAAGACCGTGCTTGGCGATGAGAACCGGATCCTGACGGTATCTTCCTATGTCAAGAGCGAGGTCCACGGGATCGGCGGGGTCTGTATCGGTGTTCCCGCCCGGATCAACAAGAACGGTGCATTCCCGGTTACGATCCGGCTGGATGAATCCGAGGTCATTGCATACCGTGAATCCGTGGAGAAGATCCGCGCCTCAATCGAGCAGGTTATGGCAAAGCTCGAAAGCGAGAACGAGCCGTCTGCACCGAAAAAAGTAAAGAAAAACCCTTCCGGAAAGTCCGGGCAGTAACTTTTTAAAAAGGGGAAAAAGGTCGGAATAAGGATTGGTATCCCTATTCGTTTTAGTTCAGGGTTACTTCGATAATCTCTGCCCGTTCGACACCGGGAACCGCGCTGAGTTTTCCCTCGAGCGCATCGGTCTCGCCGCCGGCGTCGTTGACGATCACGGCAAGCTTGAGGGCCTTGAGCCCAAAGCCGATCGGTTCTTCCTGGATGTCTTTGATGCCGGGCAGCTTCTCTTTGAGCGCGGCTTTTAATTTTTCAAGGTCGACTTCGGGAGATTCCGGCATGACCCTGAGAATGGCTACAACGCTCCCCATGCCTTACGGTCCCCCGAATCCGCATTTCGGGCAGACGTAGGGAATACTCTGCTCCCTGCACCGGTAGCACCGGGTGATCTCGACACCGCACGAGGGGCACGCGAAAGCCGTTGATCCCTCTTCTGCAAGCGGAGCGCTGCAGGACGTACACTTTTTATCTGACATGATATCGCTCCTTTAAGGATTCCTATAGTATCTCTTTTAGTACCTTTAAAAGGTTGTACCAAGACGGGTTCCCGGCACGGTTTTTCCCTCCAGCCACCCGGCAAGTCGTCCTGCATCGGATCCGTTCATGACAAAGGTCCTGATCCGGTGGTTCAGCACGAAGGGGATAAAGCAGGGGTCCACGGTATCCGTGGCGATGGCACGATCGATGCAGGGCGCCACGTTCCCCCCGGTTTCGATCCCGTCCACGGACTTGAGGACGAGCAGGTCGCACCCCGCCGTTTTTGCCACCCATGCTGCAATGGTGTCCGAGGTCACGTCCCATGAATGCGGCAGGGGATCGTGCCGGCGCAGGGCACAGTACGGGAGGAGGACCGTGGTCGTTTCCGGGACTGCGATCTGCGTGGTGGTCACCAGCCCGTTGGCAGCGATCAGCCAGCCGTACTGGTCCATGGCAGCGCAGGCCATCCAGTGGGCGGCGTCGGCATTGTTTGCGCATGCGGACGTGCGGACTGCATCGGCGAACAGGCCGCCGCCCGGAACTACCAGGAGGGGCCGGGGGGAGTCTTGCAGGACCGGGACGATTGCCGGGATATGCGGGGCGAGGCTGCCGCCCACTTTTACTACGAGCCCTCCCGTTTTTTTGCCGTGGCGATCCTCCTGCATGGTATCTCCCAACTGTTATATTCCCTGATTATAAAAGGAAAGATGCCGGGGCTTTTCATGCGCTGTATCTGGGTACTCCTGTTGGTCTTTCTCTGTGTTGTCCCGTGCAGCGCCGTGCAGATCGTTGAGTTCTGCCCCGACCCCTATCTGGCCGATGATCCGGACGAGTATGTGGTCATTGCCGGCCATGGCTCCCTTGACGGTGTGGCAGTTTCTGACAACCACGGGGGATTTCGGTTTCCGGCAGGCACCACGATAGACGGGATGCTCACGGTTGCACGGAGCGGCCCCGCGTACCAAAAGACCCACGGGAAGTATCCGGATTTTGAATGGCAGGACAACTCCCCTGCGGTCCCTGATGTGATCTCCGGAGGTAACCTCCGGCTTGCAAATTCTGCGGACGAGCTGAAGCTTTACCAGGACGGCCGGCTCGTGCAGAACATTTCCTGGCCCGGGGATGTCAGACCCCGGCAGGGCCAGGTGCATTACCTTGAAAACGGTACCTGGGATCCCCGCGTGCTCATGCTCGGCCAGTCCCGGCGTGGCCCGAAAACATTCCGGAACGCGACCGTGACGACATTTGCCTCCCCGGATAGTTCGCTTGCGGTCTTCTCCCGTGCAGTTGATTCCGCGCAGGACCGGATTCTCGTGAATGTCTACGAGCTCACGAGTACGAATATCACGGACAGTCTCGTCGGCGCCCGGAAGCGGGGCGTTGATGTAACGGTTCTTCTCGAAGGCGGGCCGGTCGGCGGGATCGGTGACGAGGAGAGATCGGCAATCCGGCAGTTAAACCAGAGCGGGATACCCGTCTTTGAGATGGCCGCGGAGGAAGGCGGGCACGCGCCGTACCGGTACGATCATGCAAAATACGTGGTCGTCGACGACCGGAGCGTGCTCGTGACAAGCGAGAACTTCGGGCATACCGGGTTTCCCCCGACCGGTGAGACCGGGAACCGGGGATGGGGCGTCTGGATCGAGGATCCGGCAACAGCTGCGTATTTCCGTGACCTTTTCTTTGAGGACATGCGCGGCCCGGCTATCGTACCGGTGTACGGCAGTGCGGGATCTCCGGAAGTAGGTACCGGATCCGCATATACCCCGGTATTTTTACCGGTAACGTTTTCCGACGCACAGGTGACGCCGGTTATCGCGCCCGATACCAGCAGTGAGATCACGGACCTGCTCAATTCTGCGCAGGATAGTATCGAGATCGAGCAGGCCTATATCACCAACGAGTCAAAGACCCGGCTCAATCCGTACCTTGCAACAGCGATCAATGCCTCCCGACGCGGGGTGCAGGTACGGGTGCTCCTAGATTCGTACTGGTACAACACGGAAGACGAGGCCGATAACGATGAGATGGCCGCGCTGATCAACCGGATCGCGGCGGATGAGCATCTTCCGCTGGAGGCCCGGTGTGTCGATCTCGCGGCAAACGGCTTTGAGAAGATCCACAACAAGGGCGTTATTGTCGATGACCGGGCGGTGCTCGTGAGCAGCATCAACTGGAACACGAATTCACCCGGGTTCAACCGGGAGACCGGGGTCATTATCGAACAGCCCGGGGTAGCCCGGTACTTCAAAGAGGTTTTCGATGCAGACTGGAGCCCGGCGGTGCGCTCGCCGCAGAAAACCGCAGATTATCTCAAAATTGCCTGCGTACTTGCGGTAATCGGGCTTCTTGGTGTCCTGTATTACCGGAAGCACCGCCGGTGATGGTGCACTGCAGGGAAGGATTGCTGCCGCTCTTTAAGCTCATCTTTAAAAAAACAGGAATAGCATCACGACGGGCGTGAGGACTTCTTTGTTTTAGAATTTCTTGAGCGCGCACTGGCAGACATCGCAGAGGTTGATATCGCTCTCCCCGGTGACAACGGCAAGCGCCCAGCGGTCGATCATTGCATCGAGCTCGGATGACAGTTCGATTGCGCCATATCCCCGCTTCTTACTCATGTACTGGCAGACTGCCGCGCGGGTGACGCCCAGTCTCTTTGCTGCATCGCTCTGGCTGAGGCCCTGCTTGTTTACGAGCCTGCATACCATCTCCGCTCTCATCGGGGGCAGGAGGTTTCGCACCATGCTATCACAGTGCATGAGCGTGCAGGTGTGTTTGGTCATACAAGCGCCGGCTGCGATTCAGTACTGTTTAACGGTCTGTTCTGGTAGATGATCTGGCGTGCATCGCGGAAGTTGAACTTCTCGATGATGAGATGGCGCTCTTTGAGCTTCTTTAGCGCATAGCGCACCGTCCGCGGTGCGAGCCGGCTCTTCTGTACCAGATCCTTGTGGGTCATGGCACCACCGGTGTCGAGTATCGCAAGGACCGTCTTTGAGGATGGGGGTAAAGTTTGCTGATACATGATTGTAGTGTTAACAGTGTTAACATATCAACCTGTCGGTAATTTATATGCCCGGTTTCAATCCACTGGTATGCTCGGGCGCCAGGAACGGGTCGCGATCCTCTTGTTATGCGGCGTAGCCCTTGCCGTGATAGCCGCCCAGCTCGTACTCGGGTATGTGGGAAAAGAGCCGTTTGCCTCGCCGTATACGCCCCAGAGTGCCGATGGGAGCCTTGTGCGTCTGGACGGTGCCATCGATCAGGCTACGGTGATAAAAAACGGCGGCCACGTTATCCTGTCGGTTCGGAACGTCTCGGTGTTTATCCCGGCAACGGTTGCCGGTGACCGGTCCTTTGCCAGGGGGACCAAGGTAACCCTTTACGGTACGGTCCAGACGTATGAGGGCAAAAAAGAGATCGTGATCGGCTCAGCCGAGGATATCCGGCAAATCCCGTGAAGGACCCGTGGTGAGGCTCTCTAAAAAAGTTATTTTTGGATCTCGAGTGTCACGGAGAAGTTTTTCACCGTATGGGTGAGTGCCCCGAGGCTGATAAGATCCGCTCCGGTCCGGGCATAGTCCCGGATGGTCTCTGCCGTGATCCCCCCGGAGAGTTCCACGAGCACCTTCTCGCGGAGACCTGCGGTTTGCAGGGCTTTGATGGTCTCCTGTACCCGTGCCGGTGTCATGTTGTCGAAGAGGAGGATGTCGGCTCCTGCCCGGGCAGCCGTACATGCATCTTCAGCGGATTCGACTTCGACTTCGATCTTCCGGTAGGCACTTGCCGTTTTTGCCTTTTTTACTGCCTCTGCTACCGGTACAAGTGCAAGGTGGTTGTCCTTGATGAGCACCCCGTCGCTCAGGCTGGACCGGTGGGGATCGCCGCCGCCGAGGGCAATCGCCTTCTTGTCCAGCGCCCGGAGGCCCGGGGCGGTCTTTCGCGTTCCTGCAACCCGGCAGCAGGGATTCTCCGCACGCACCATCTCCGCCAGGATGTTTGTCCGGGTAGCGATCCCGCTCATTCTCCCGATAAGGTTGAGCGCGGTACGTTCAACAAGCAGGATCCCTTTTGCAGGCCCGTCAAGCGAAAGGAGCACCTTGCCGTTCTTTACGGAATCTCCATCGCAGGTATCCTGCCGTACGGTTACCCCGAAGTGTGAGAAGAGGGCTGTTGCCTCCCCAAGACCTGCGGCAACGCCGTCCTGCTCGGCCCGGATGACGGCATGGCAGTGCATATCCGGAATGACTGCATCGGAGGTAACATCCCCGAACGGCGCATCCTCCAGGACAAATTTCAGGAGTTCTTCCAGCGGCACCATGACAGGTATACCTGTTTTTATGTCCCGATAACGAGCGGGCTGTCGAGGTTCTTTAACAGGGAGAGGATGGAGAGCGCGGCAAGGTAACTCGTTGCCGGGTTGTCCGGGCTCGGGAGATTGGTCACCCGGATGTAGGTCTCGCCGAAGCTGCCCTCGAAATAGATCTCATGGACGTTCCTTTCTGCGGCCGGGTCCACCCAGAGTTCCACGTCTGCATCCTGCCCGGCGGCAAGGCCCAGCGCAATGGAGACATTCACGTTCTTTGGATAGGACTTGATGCATTCGTGTGCTTTTCCGGAGAAGATGCGTTCTTTTTTTGTGGTCTTCAGGCCCAGCGACTGCGGGCTCTTCGTGGTTACGAGAAGCAGTTTTTTGATCGGCGAGATCTGCCCGATCTTGAGGTTGTCGAGACCGAAGATTGCCCCGCTCGGGATATGGATCTTTGTCCCGGTCGTTCGTGCTGTTGCAACAAGCTCGTCCTTAAACGCGGTATCGGTGAGCGCCCCGACGCTCATGATCACGATATCTTTTTTGTGGCGGAGCACTTCCCGGGCATGTTCCCGCGCGGCAGCTACCGATGCTGCTTCAACGACGAGATCAATATCTGCGTTCAGGAAATCTCCAAACGTATCACAGGCTTTTGCATGGCAGGTGGTGGCAAGATCCCGGGCCCGCTCCGGAACCTTGTCGTAGACAGCAGAGACAACAAACCCCTCTGCATTCTGTGCCAGGATGTGCCCGATATTCCCGCATCCCAGCAGCCCGATGCGTAACATGGTGATCAGGTTATCGGTACCATGGATTAATGGTTACCCACAAAAGGGGGACACGTTCACCGATCTTTAACTGGTTTTGTCTCCCAGAACAATAGTGAACCGATCATGGAACCTCCCCGGCCCGGCGAACCGCTGACAGATCCAGTTTCTGCCTTTGCGCCGCTTGCGGGAAAGCGGGTATATATCGAGACCTACGGGTGCGCCTATAATTTCGGGGATTCGGCAAACCTTGTTGAAATTCTCCGGTATTACGGGAGTGTTGTTGTCGAATCCCCGGAGGAGGCAGATGCAGTGATTGTCAATACCTGCACGGTGGTCGGCCCGACGGAACGCCGTATGCTCCGGCGCCTTTCTGCCCTGCGGGAAAAACTGCTGTACGTCACCGGCTGTATGCCGCTTGTCCAGCGCGAGGCGATCCTCTCGGTCTGCACTCCCGTCTTCATCCATCCCGACACCATCCGGGAGGCATACCGTTCTGTGCTGACCGTCTCCCCTGCCGGGGGTGTCGGGATTGTCCAGATCGCGCAGGGGTGCCTCGGGCACTGCACCTATTGTCTCACCCGCAGGGCACGCGGGCCTCTTGTCAGCTTCCCGACAGAGGAGATTGTTCGGAAAGTGCAGGCTTTTGTTGCCGCGGGTGCCTGCGAGATCCAGCTGACGGCACAGGATGTCAGTGCCTATGGCCACGATACCGGTACGTCCCTGCCGGCGCTCCTTTCTGCCATCGTCTGCGTCCCCGGGAACTACCGGATCCGCGTCGGGATGATGAACCCGGCAACCGTCCTTCCCCTCCTTGACGATCTTGTGGACGTGTTTTCCAGCGACCGGATCTTCCGGTTCCTGCACCTGCCGGTCCAGTCCGGGTCGGACCGCATTCTCGGACAGATGGGGCGGGGCTATACCGTACAGGAGTTCGAGACGATCGTTGCCGCATTCCGCGCACGCTATCCCGGAATCGGTATTTCGACCGACGTTATTGTCGGTTTTCCCGGCGAAACCGAAGAGGATTTTTCCCGGACCCTGGCGCTTATCGGCAGGGTGCGGCCAGCCAAGGTCAATGTTACGCGGTACTCGAAGCGCCCGTTCACCGGGCCGTTTGAGGAGAAGGACTTCCCGGATGCGGTCAAGAAAGACCGGTCCCGGATACTCAATGCGTATGCCGAAGAACAGTACTCTGCGACAAACCGGTCCCTGCTCGGGACAACGGTCTCCTGCATGGTGACCGAGAAACTCCGGCCGGGCTCGGTCATGGCCCGGACCGCCGAGTATACCGGTGTGGTTCTTGGAAAAGACCTGCCGCTGGGATCCCGTATCAATGCCGTCCTCACCCGCGACCGGAAATATTTCTTCATGGGCAGGAAGGTACCGGACCCGTCATCCCCATGACGAATGGTTTATTGCATAACCCGCACCTATTCTTGTTTTACGCCAGCATAACGAGGAGATGTCAGATGGACGAGATCGAGACCGGATTTACCCGGATCATGGAAAAGATCGAAGAGATGAAAAAGAAGGATGCCCCGCTCGCGGAAAACGTCAGAAAACATGACGGAGAACTGCTGGGGCGCATGGCCGTACTGGCTGTGCCTGTAGTGGATTCGGTGGGGCTCAACCTGCTCAAGATCGGCAAACAGGATACGAAAAACGAGCTGTACGATACCAACTATTACACCGAGAAGATGATTATCCTCGGGAAGGCAGAACCCGCCCCGTTTCGCCCCGACAATCCCGCCAAAAAGATCGCCGACCAGTTCTGCGTCCTGTCTGAAAAGGGAAAGTTCTACGAGTTAATGTACAGCAGCGACGGCTTTGTCACCGACTCGTATCTTAATCCGATTGAGCCAAAGGCCGCCCTGGAGGAGTACGGGTACGACATCATGTTCATGCTGTATAAGGCAGTCCGCGATTACTCCACGGCAGAACAGGAACTCCTCGACGCGCTCGAAAAAGTAATTGCCTATGTTTTTGCAGCCCCGGCTGCATCAAAATAACTTTTTTATTTTCCTTTGCAAAGGGGATCCCCGATGGGGGGTGACCAAAATTCACGCCGTAGGAAAAAAATATTTTAAAAATATAAAAATGATTGAGTGGGCCCGATGCGATTCGAACGCATGACCTCCCGGTTATCAGCCGGGCGCACCACCGGGCTATGCTACGGGCCCAAAAGGATTGCCTTGAAATTTACCTTATTAGATATTCCATTAGAGTTTTTATAGGTTTGTGAATCCTCTGCTGGGCGCAGGTGCGGACAGGAGCGAACAGGATAATGCTTTACCAAGCGGGGATAAAAAATACATGTTTACAGGATCAGGGATCATGGAACGGCAGTATCTTCTCGGGAACGAGGCAATCGCCCACGCGTGCCTCGAATCGGGCATCGGTTTTGTCAGCGGGTACCCCGGAACCCCATCGTCGGAAGTTGTCGATGTGCTCCGTACAGTAAAAGACCCCGGCTACCATGTGGAATGGTCGGTCAATGAGAAAGTCGCGCTTGAAAACGCGCTTGCCGCCGCGTGGAGCGGACTCCGCGCCATCTGCACCATGAAACATGTGGGGCTCAATGTCGCAGCCGACCCGCTCATGACGAGCGCCTATACCGGTGTCACGGGAGGTTTTGTGATCCTGAGCGCAGACGACCCGTTCGCGCACAGTTCCCAGAACGAACAGGACACCCGCTGCTATGCCCATTTCGCCCGGCTTCCCTGTCTCGATCCCGCGGGCGTGCAGGAAGCGCACGATATGATCCCCGCTGCGTTTGCGATCTCCGAGGAGTTCAGTCTCCCGGTGATCTTCCGCCCCACGACCCGGATCTGTCACTCGAAGGGCGACGTGACCCTGGGGAAAGCCGTTCCCAACACCCGCAAGGGCGAGTTCCACAAGGACCCGCGGCAGTACGTGGTAATCCCCGCCCACACCCGTATCCTGCACAAGAAACTCAACGAGAAGCAGCCGGCCTTAAAAAAGCGCCTCGTGGAACTCGGGTTCAACCATGCTACCGTTGCCGGGAAGACCGCGGTGATCGCAAGCGGCATCGGTGCCTCGTACGTGCAGGAGCTCCTGCCAAAGGGCGTCTCGTTCATGAAGATCGGGGCGTATCCGATCGACGAGGGATGGCTCGGTGAATTCGCCAGAAAGCACGAGAAGATTCTCGTGATCGAGGAACTCGCCCCCGTGGTAGAGGAGGCCGTCCGGCAGGTTGCCGGGTGCGTGCCGGTCTTTGGGAAGATCAACGGGTATGCCCCGTATGAAGGGGAACTCAACCCGGCGATCGTCGCTGCCGTGATGGTAAAGGCCGGGTTTTTAAAAGAGAACCCGTTTGCCACAAGGGACGCCGTGCAAAACCTCCCGCCCCGGCCGCCTATCCTCTGCGCAGGCTGCCACCACCGGGCCGCGTTCTATGCAATGAAGAAGGTCTTCGGGGAGTTGGCGATCTACCCGAGCGACATCGGCTGTTACACGCTCGGGCTCCAGCTCGGTGCGGTCGACACCACGATCTGCATGGGCGCGTCGATCACGGTCGGGAGCGGGCTCGCCCATTCCGATGCCACCCGTGATGTGGTCTGCACCATCGGGGATTCAACATTCCTGCACACGGGCGTGCAGGGGCTCATGAATGCCGTGTACAACGGCGCGAACATGACGGTTGTGATCCTCGACAACCGGATCACGGCAATGACCGGTCACCAGCCCAACCCGAACACCGGCCTGACAGCTGCGGGTGTCGAGACACCCCCGGTATCCCTCGATGCCCTCTGCCGCGCCTGCGGGGCGACCTTTGTCGAGACCATCGACCCGTACGATATGACGGGGATGCTCAACGTGCTCGAAGCAGCAAAGGCAAAACCGGGCGTCAAGGTGATCATCGCCAAGCAGATGTGCGTGATCGTGGCGCGCCGTACCGGGGTCAAACGGGGCCGCTACGTGGTCAACCCGGAGATCTGCATAGGCTGCGGCACCTGCGTCCGGTTCGGGTGCCCGGCGATAGAGTTCGCGGACAAGATGGCGCGGATCAACGACCTGTGCAGCGGGTGTGCGGTCTGCGCCCGGCTCTGTCCCACCGGGGCCATTGCAAAGGAGGGACGGAAATGACAAAAAGCTTCGATATCCTGATTGTCGGGATTGGGGGGCAGGGTACTATCCTTGCTTCCAATATCCTTGGCGAGGCCTGCCTCCGCGAGGGCCGGCACGTGAAGGGCGCCGAGACCCACGGCATGGCCCAGCGCGGCGGTTCGGTCGAGACCCATATCAGGATCGACGGGGAATTCGGTCCGCTGATCGTGCCCGGTACCGCCGATCTCTTGGTCTCCTTTGACCTGCTTGAAGCATTACGGTATTCCCATTATCTCAGGGAGGGCGGGAAGATGGTGGTCAACCGCCACATGGTCCTCCCGACTTCCGTCTTCACCCAGAAGATCCCGGCCCCGAAGGAAGAAGAGATAGCAGCTCAGCTCTCGCGGTTTGCGCCCTGCATCATCGATGCCGACCAGATTGCAGTCGAAGCAGGGAGCGCCCTTGCGCAGAACGTCGTGATCCTCGGGGCGGCCTCGTGGTCGATCCCCTTGAAAGCCGAGTCCCTGCTGGAAGCGGTAAAAAAGCTCGTCCCGCCAAAGACGGTCGCGGTCAATACCAAAGCCTTCGAGCTGGGCCGGGCGGCCGGGACCGCCCCGTAAAATAACCCCAGATAACTGCCCGATTCTTCAAAAGAAGGTAATACGCTGAGGGGGGGAATTGAACCCCCGAGGCACTTTCGCACCACAGGCTTTCCAGGCCTGCGCCCTACCGCTAGACTACCTCAGCAAAAAGTGTATCCCATGTATTTGCCGGGTATTTTTTTAATGCTATCCTTTCATGGGCCCGGGTTTCCGGGGGCCGGCAGCTTTTTTCCAGCCCCGCGGGTATGTGCCGGGCGCTAAAAAAACCGTGGTCATGGCAACGAAAAGACCGGTTGTGCCGGGCTTCCATGAGGAGGACGGGGCGAGCGCCATACCAAGGCCCACGAACTCTCTCTTTTCCGTGAGCACGGCGACCATCTGGTCTTTTTTGAACTCGTCGCAGCGGAGCATCCCGACCCCGGCGAGGGCCGCACCGTGACAGAGTGCATCTACCGCAGTCCCGCGCACAATCACCGCGGGAAGCTCGGGAACCGCTGCATCGACAGAAACGATCATCGATGCAAGGGCTGCCCGGTCTCCTGCCGCTGCCGCAACGCGGGCGTCCTGGAGGTCGTGGAGCGTGTGCATGACACGCTCGTCAAACACTCCCGACCGGGTCCGGCGCAGCTCCTGCATGTGCGCCCCGGTCCCGAGCGCGAGGCCCATGTGGTGGCAGAGCGAGCGGATGTAGGTCCCCGCATCGCATTCGACCCTGAAGAGCACGAGCCGGCCTTCAACCCCGAGGATCTCCAGCTTTTTGATGGTACGGATACGCAGCAGGCGTTTGACCGCGCTCCTCCGGGGCGGACGCTGGTAGATCCGGCCGGTGAATTCCGCGGCAATCTCATCGATCCGTTTCCGGTCCACCTCCTTGTGGAGCCGCATCAGGCAGATGTATTCCTTGTCGTGCTTTAAGAGCAATGGGGCGAGACGCACGGCGTTCCCGAGCATCACCAGGAGGATCCCCGAGACCTGCGGGTCAAGGGTGCCGGCATGGCCCACCTGGCAGCCGAGCATCTTTCCCACCCATGCGGCAACCTCGTGACTGGAGGGCCCCCGGGGCTTGTCGATCACGACAATGCCGGCCCCGTGCCAGAGCGGCACGGCTCGCGGGGCTTCTGTTTGTTCCTGCGTTGTGGAGTCTGTCATCGCACTATCCGTGTCTTTTCCCGGTATTCATTGAGCGCCGCGAGCGTCCCTTCGAGCGACCCGTCTCCCACGATATCCGGGAACGTTCCCCCGCACCGCATTGCATCGGCCGTGACATCGCCAATAGCCATCACCAGCAGGCCGCACCGGGGAGTCCAGACTGCCTTCTTATACGACATTGCGCTCGTAAAGAGGAGGGCGTCCGCCTGCGCGAGGTCGAGCGGTTCGTTTGTGGGCGCGAGCCGGTAACAGCGGAACTCTCTGGCAATGCCGCCGGCCGCCTCAATGGTGCCGATGAGGGGGGCGTTAGGGACATCGGCGCGGGGCAGCCCGATGGTCTTTCCCCTGATCCATGCGCCAAGGAACGGGACAAAATCGCGCGAGTAGAAACCGGGCAGGGTCTCGGACGCGATCCCGCACCGTTCGAGTTCCCGTGCGGTCTCGGGGCCGATAGCGATTACCCGGGGGGGGTTTACCAGGATCGGTGCCAGGATCTTTGCAGGCAGGGCGCTTGTGAAAAAGATGCAGTCGAACTCGCCCCGTTCCACGGCTTCGGCAAATGCGGAGACAACCTTGTTCTGGATCTCCGAACGGAGCGGGTGGACGCTGTAACAGCAGTGCCCGAACGCTGCGCACCGTGCCGCATCCCGTTCTTCCTTCCCTGAAAGGCGCGTGACTGCGATCTTCATTGGTGGATTTTTCACCCCCGTATGTTAAGAGGGTATGCATTTCGGTTGATTTATGTCCATTCTCCCGTACCTTCTGGTATGATCGAGATCGTGATCGGTGTCCTGCTCGGCGTCATCCTTGGCACCGCGAGCGGTCTTGTCCCCGGCGTTCACGCAAACACGCTTGCCGGGATCCTGCTCGGTGCGCAGGCCGTCCTTCTTGCCGTACTCGGACCGCTTGCGCTCGCCGGCACCCTCTTTGCCGCCCTGATCACGCATACCTTTGTCGAGTGCATCCCGTCCACGTTCCTGGGTATTCCCGATGCAGACACCTCGCTTGCGGTCCTTCCGGCCCATGCCCTCTGCCTTGAAGGGAACGGCGAGGAGGCGGTGAGGATCGCCGCCCTCGGGAGCGCCTGCGCGATTATTATCTCCGTCCCGCTCTCGGTTCTCTGCTTTGTCTTCCTGCCCGCCCTCCAGCCGTACTTCGACTGGGGCATCGGGATCCTGATCGTTGCTGTCATCGGCTACATGATCGTCATGAGCGAATCGCCCGGGTGGGCGCTTGCAATCTTTTCGGTCTCCGGCCTGCTCGGTGCGTTTGCGCTGCGGTACGATTTCCTCTGCTGGCACACGCTCGGGGGAACTACCGCGGTACTCATGCCGCTCCTTGCCGGCCTCTTTGGGATCTCCGTCCTGCTCGTTGCTGCGCAGGGCCGGCTTCCCGTCCAGCAGTTCCGGGGCCTCCGGGTGGAGAACAGGACGGTCGTGAAAAGCTCTGTGCTCGGCACCCTTGCCGGCATCGCGGTCGGGTGGCTGCCCGGGCTCTCGACTGCCACGGCAAACGGCGCTCTTGCCTCGGTGATCGGGTACGAGAAGGACCGCCGGGCCTACATCCTTGCCACGAGCGCAGCGAACACGGCAAATGCGTTCATCGGCCTTGCCGCGCTCTATGCGCTCTCACGGACCAGAAACGGCGTCATGGTCGCGCTCGCCGAACTGCCGCTCCCGTCCATGAGCGAACTCGTGGTGATCGGTGTCCTTGCGGCCTGCCTTGCCTATGTCATTACGATCGCCCTGTCCCGATCCGCAGGCAGGCTCGACGGGATCAACGGCCGGATGCTCAACCGGGCAGTGATCCTCTTTGTCGTGGGCCTCTGTATCGTTCTCACCGGGCCGTTCGGGATCCTCATTCTCGTCCTTGCGGTACTTCTCGGGCTCGTGCCGCACATGATAAACGTCTCCCGGGTCTACTGCATGGGCGCCATCATGGTGCCGGTTATCCTGTACTCGTTTGGGATTGCGTGGATCTGACCATCGGGGCACGGGTTCCCTGCGGGCCATCTTTTTTTAGCCGTGCGCCCCCACATCTGTACCATGCAGTCCTGCTGGTTCGGCGACATTTCCGGGGAAACGTGCGCCCCGTTTACCGGTGACGCCGCAGCGTATGCCCTCCGGATAAAAGAGAGCCGGGTCGGCATGGACAATTTTACCCCCCTCCTCTGGGAGCAGGCCGTGGCCTGCGGGGTCTGCCGCGACCGTGCGGAATACCTCGCCATCCTCCAGAAAGTCTGCATTGCGGGATCGGAGCAGGGGATACGGGAGCGGTACGCTTCGGGCGATGTCGAGCTGCTCCAGATGGTGCGGACGCTTGACGAGATGGACACGGTAACAAATCTCCTCTCTGAACGGGTGGCGGACTGGTACCAGATCCGGCACCCCTCGTTCTCCCGCAAGTACCGCAGGACGCCGGCGCACGTGCTCGTCCGTTCGATTGCGGAACGGGGCCGGGAGCGCGGCGGGGGCGGAGCACTCAACCGGGTTGCACAGGAGATTGCCGGCCTTGCCGAAGCCCGGACTGCGCTTGCAAAGGAGGTCTCGGCCCGGGCATGCGGCGTGATGCCCAATACAAGCGAGCTCATCGGCGGGCTTGTCGCGGCCCGGCTCCTCTCCTGCGCGGGGGGATTAAAGGAACTCTCGCGGCTCCCGGGAAGTACGATACAGGTGCTCGGGGCCCGGACCGCGCTCTTTGCGCACATACGCACGCATGCTCCTGCACCAAAACACGGGATCATCTTCCAGCACCGGCGGGTGCACAATGCCCCGCGGGAGGTGCGGGGGAAGGTAGCCCGGGTGCTTGCCGCAAAGCTCGCGATTGCCGCCCGGATCGATTACTACCGGGGCCGGGCGGAACCGGCATTCCTTGAAGATGCGCAGGCAACGATCGACCGTGCGGGAACCCCCGATGCCGGCGGGGACGGAGGCGGCAGGTCATGATCCGGATCGGCGATGTGCTCGTATCGAAAGGCGAAGGCGGGGTGTACAGCGAGCGGATGCTGGACGGGTACCGGGTCTGGGACCCGTACCGAAGCAAGCTCGCGGCCCTGTACCTTGTGGGAAACGGCATCGAACTCGTGTCGTATATGAAGGTACTCTATCTCGGGGCTGCAAACGGCACCACGGTCTCCCATGTTGCCGATTACACGGAAGTAGTCTATGCCATCGAGTTTGCCCCGCGCCCCATGCAGGACCTGCTCGAAGTGGCCCGCCGGCGCAAAAACGTGATGCCGATCCTTGCCGATGCATCCTGCCCCGAGCAGTATGCAATGCTGGTGGAGGCAGTCGACCTCCTCTACCAGGATGTTGCCCAGCCGGACCAGGCAGCGATCGCGATCAGGAACTGCGCATTCTTAAAAAAAGGCGGATACCTCATCCTCATGCTCAAGACCCGGAGCGTGGATATCAGGAAAGAACCGGCCGCAGTCTTCCGCGACACGCTCGATATCCTCATCTCTGCCGGGCTCACAGTAGTTGAGAGTACATGGCTTGCCCCCTACCACCAAGACCACGCGGCCATTATCTGTAAAAAATAACCTTCCGGGATCATCATGCCATCCGATATGCGTGTGTATTCTGCCAGCCCCCTGACCGTCATCGCACTGCTGGTCATCATCGGGCTCATTGTTATCGTTGTCCCGCTTCTGTTCCTGGGACTCGTGGGCCAGGCGTTCACGAACCTTGTCGGCCTCTCGTGGATTACCGCGACCGCGCTTGTCATCCTGATCCTGATCTGCAGTCTCGTGAACATCCCGGTCTGGAAGGTCAGAAAAGAGACGATCAGGATGCCGCATGGCGAGGCGGGGCAGTTCCCGGATGCGTTCACGCCTACCGAAGTCGGCGGGATGTGGGAGACCTCGATTGCGGTAAACCTTGGCGGGGCGATCATCCCCGCGGTAATGGCCTGCTGGCTCCTGTACAAGGCCACGGATGTCATGACCGGGGACACGCTGTATCTCCAGGTGGCGGTGGCTATCCTGATTGTCGCGGCGATTGCATACGTGACGACCCGGCCGGTGGTTGGCCTTGGGATCCGTACCCCGCTCTTTGTCCCGGGACTTACGGCCCTTCTCTGCGGGATCCTGTTTGCGCAGGGACTTGGCCTTTCCGCGGGGGTCATCGCGTTTGTGAGCGCAGTCTTTGGCATCCTGCTCGGTGCGAACATCGCGCACCTGCCCCATGCGGGGGATCTCGAAGTGCCGCAGGTCAGTATTGGCGGGGCAGGGACGTTCGGCGCGATCTTTATCGGCTGCATCCTGTCGGCCATTATTGCATGAGATTGTGCCGGCTCTTTTTTTAACAGACTTTCAGGTGCTTTTTCGCGTTTGAACGGCCGGCTACCGGAATTTTTCTGGCGCGAAAGTTCGTACGGCCCAAAAATTTCCGGACGATCGCAGCAAAATCCGGAAAAACGCCCGTTCACGATCGACTTCACCGATGGAGAGGAGGATCCGGTACAAAATCCTGTACAACCGATCGGGCCCGGCACGCCCGCGCTGAAATTTTTTCCGCGCAATTTTTTTGGCCTGAAAGTTCCCGGGCGGAAAAATTTTCGGCGCGAAAGTTAAAAATCGCAAAAATTTTCCGGTTGAAAGTTGAAAAATCCAAAAAAAGTTGGCGCGAAAGTTGGAAAAAAAGGTGTTAGTTAGCTAACTAACTCACATTCACGTCGTAGACCGGCCGCGATTCGATCACCCGCGATCTGCATTTTCGGGATTTTTTTTGGTTTGAAAGTTGAAAAAACAAAAAAAATTCCGGTTGAAAGTTGGCCGGCCCAAAAAAATTTGGTTTGAAAGTTGAAAATTTCTAAAAAATTTCAGCTGAAATTTTTTTCGCGGATCTTTTTTTGGCAAAAAAAACCGGTACGGCCCGGAACTATTTCCCTCCGGATACGTTTGCCCGCCACCTCAAAGGTTACGCATGCAGCAAAACCCCCCTTACGGTCTGCCAGAAAAACAATGGAACAAAAGAGTAGCCCGGAGCAGATTCGAACTGCTGTCGCGAGATCCAGAGTCTCGCATGATTGACCGCTACACTACCGGGCTATGTTGCCTCATACTTTTTGCCGCTGTTGCTTAATTAAACTGACGGCTTTAGGGCCCCATCAGGCAGTCTTTGCCCGGGGGCATCTGCCGCAGGCACGGCAGACTTCCTGTACTGGCTGGATAAACTGCCCCTTTCCGCAGAACGGCTCGATGTCGTTCATGTCACGGAGGTAATAGATGTGCGGCACGAGCGAGATGTGGGTGTAGGTCCCAATAGGAACTCCCAGCTTGTCGGCAATGGACTTCTGGAGCTGGACAAGAGCGTACATGTTCGCCCCTGCCGCAGTGAGCATATCGTTGCTCCGGAAGATCACCCGCATGGCAAGCTTCCCGTCCCGGAGCACGCACTGGACGAGCTGGAGGCAGGGGCAGTCGTCGAGTTTCTCATCGATGACCGGGTTCCAGGTGATAGCGATGGCCCGGCGGCTGACCGGGGACTGGCGGAGTTTCTCCACGATATATTCGATCTGGTCGACATGCACCGGCTCGCCGTTGACCGAGAGTCGCTCTCCCCAGTCAAAGAGCCGGCCGTGGTAGTCGTACTCGAACGATGCCTTCGAGCCGTTCAACAGGTCAGACGCGTACTTTTCGACAAACCTCTGCTGGAACCGGGAGTAGGGGCTCACCAGCGGTTCTGCAAGCGGAGTATCTACCTGGAGGGCGACTTCCTCGAACTCCACGGTCTCCTCGGCATCTTCGGTCCGGAGGATCCACCCTTTCTCAAGGATCATCTTTACGACCAGTTCGTGTGCCTTCCCTATTGCAGGAGCCCGGATCACTCTCATGAGAGTAGCGTTTGGCGGCGGTACGATATATGTGTTGCAATATTGGGGCTGTGAGCAGGTGGTCTCCGTAGTGCGGTTATAATATTGTAGCAGAATTTGGGGAAACGGTAAGTGCTTTGAGATGTACGTATATACTACGTAACATTGTGAGACACTGCAGATGCTGTGCTGAGAATCTATATAGTGCATGTCTGTACAAGGAGCCCGTATCGGGTACCTGGTATCGTACAATCCAGATGCGCGAAACCGGATCAGTCTTTAAGCCGGACCTGTGAAGGTTCCCGGGTGTTCCTGCAGGTCCCCGGGTGGCAAAGAACTCCAATATAGTGGGGAAACAAGGATCCGACATGGATTCTCCCCCGGATAAGAAAGCCGAATCAACCACAAAGGATATATTGGCACTTTTACAAATATTCCTCCATATTCCGTTTAAACGGAGTATGGGGCTCGTAGAATCGTTATTCGGCAAATGTCGAAACGGTTCTCCGGCTTGAAATGTATGATGTATACTTTGGAGGAAAACGAATGACTAAGCGATTAACCATTGCACTGATTGCACTGGTCGCACTGGTCCTTGTAGCAGTTATGCCGGTATCGGCAACCTTCTACTCGACCAACTCGACGATCAACAAAGGTGCAACTGTCTTTTATGGGGAGCAGGGTCTCAACATTACCCATGCTCTGAACCAGGCAAATGCAACTGCATTTTCGCAGTATGGCACTCCCAGTTACCTGGGTGACGATGTGGCTATCAATACCACCGACGCATACGTCAGCTGGTGGGCATCGGCAGCTCAGATTGGTTCTACCAGCCCGACTATCACAGTCCCTGTCGGAACTACACCCGGTAACCTGTATGTCCTGCCATCGAGCTTCCCATACACAGGTACTTACTATCTGACCGATTCCACGGGTAACCGCGTAAATGGCCAGACTGTGGGTGTTTTCACGATTTCAGACCCGAGTCTCGCCGTTGTTGTCTGGGATGCAGGTCAGGCCTTGAATGTAAATGGCCAGTCTGTTATCCAGGGTGAAAACCTGACAGTACGGGTTGATAACAACCTGTATCCGGCAATTGACCCGATCCTGCGTCTGAACTCCAGTTCACCGGCAGTTAATATCTTCCGCAGGGCGGATGCAAATGCCAATGATACCCAGAAGTACCTTGACGTCAAGGTAAAGACCGATTCAGGTAACACGCTGACGGCACTGTATTCGACACCCGCAGTCATCTCTACGAACACGGTTAACCTGAAGGCACTGGGCCCGAATAACGGTCAGTGGTTCTTGAACGCTGCAAATGGATATAACTGGTCTACCGATGCGCTTGACTCCACGGGTCAGCAGGCATACCCGGCAGGCACCTACCAGGTCTGGGCAGAGTCCTACATGAACGGTATGTACGACAACTACAAGACCGGTGGCGCAGCATACACTGGCAAGACCGTAGCAGAGACCCAGACGATCACTATCGTGTCCAACACGCTCAAGATCGAGGCCAACAAGGACTCTGTTGTCCGCAGCAAGCAGTTCTCGGTAACCATCACCGGTAAGCCGAACCAGGTCTACCACGTGTGGGTCAAGGGCGTCAGCACCATGACCGGTGGTTACGATGACCAGCCCCCGATGATTGCAGCCAACCAGGCCGGCGTTGTAACCGACAGCGTTAATGGTCTCGTCAATGGTTACAGTATACCTGTGATTGTTAGCGACCTGGCCAATGCATCCATTGTCAACGGTAACTACACCTACCAGAATGGTGGCGGACAGAACCTCGTTCAGGATACTACCGGTAAAATTGCTGGTAACTCGCAGGAGGTCTCAAACGGTACGCGGCTGTATGCAAACGTATCCATGAGCAACTCCGGTACAAGGACTGTTGCATTCACCACGACCAACTGGACCAAGGCCCAGAAGTACACCATCCGCGTCGAGCAGTACTTCGGCAGTGGAATTGGTTACAAGAGTGACGAAGTGGACGTAAAGGTTGAGAAGGGCGCAGTCACAATCGTTGCTGCCGGCGACCAGAGCTACTATCTCGGGGAAGAGATTAAGTTCTCCGGTACCAACACCGAGTCCCAGACTACCTACCTGTTCATTTCAGGCCCGAACCTTGGTACGAATGGTGCCAGTTTCCAGGGATATGACCCGAGAAGTGCCGCTCTGGATAACTTCCCGTCCGCAGATCAGGTCGGAGTTTCAGCAGCAGTTCAGGGTGACAACACCTGGAGCTACAAGTGGGGAACTGCAAGCGTTGCACTCGATGCAGGTACCTACACAATCTACGCCACCAGCCAGCCGGCATCTGCCTATTCAAATTCGCTGTCCAAGGTAGCGTACGGTACTGTATCCATCATCATCAAGAAGCCGTTCATCAGCGCAACTGCCTCTCAGTCGACCGTTGCACAGGGTGACGCAGTCTTCATCACCGGTACCGCACAGGGCCAGCCCACACCGGGCGTCATGATCTGGATCCTCGGCAAGAACTATGCAAACATTGTAACCCAGTCGGTGAACTCCGATGGTTCGTTCTCGTACGAGATCAAGAAAGAGACTACAAAGCCTCTCTACGCCGGCCAGTACTTCATCGTTGCCCAGCACCCGATGCAGAACAACCGGTTTGATGTGTATCCCTCTGATGCTGCTGGTCAAAACACCGTTATCGGTTTAAACCAGGCAGCTGTTGTCTGGACACGTGATCAGGCAAACACCGTCAACTCGGCCCCGAGCATCGACTTCAAACTCAGCGGCATGAACAGCCTGCAGGGATCCGATGCGGCAGAGGCACTGATTGAAGCAATCAACAGCGCCAATGTCGATGATACCTACACCAAGCTCCAGATCCTCATCGAGAACCCGGTCATTAACGTCGACCCGGTTGGCGACAGGCACGTCGGTGACAAGTTCACCATCACTGCAACGACCAACCTCGCCGTTGACGACGAAGTTCTCGTAGAGGTCTATTCATCATCATTCCAGCCGACTCAGAAGAGCCAGAGCGGTGAGTTCAGCGGCGCAACAGGCACCGTGAAAGTCACGAAGGGTGACAGCGGCCTTAACAAGATCTCGTTCGATGTTGACGCATCCACGTTCAAGCCCGACGAGTACCTTGTAAAGGAATCTGCCGTCCTCCAGGACGCAACCGGCACTGCACTGTTCAACGTTCTCGAGGCATCTGCCCCGACCGCAACCCCGACAATCGTTGCGAACGTTACCTCTGCAGCTCCGACCACGATTGCAACCCAGCCCCCGACCACAGTAGCTACCCCCACCAAGACCCCCACACAGCCGGGCTTTGGTGCACTGGTTGCCCTGATTGGTCTCGGCGCAGTTGCACTCCTTGTCGTGCGCAAGCACTGAACTAAAATCTAAATTTTTCTTTTTTATTGCTCCGTCTTCTTTACCTTCGACGGCACGTGATCTCCCCATAGTTTTTGCCGTGACCGGCGGAAATTTTGTGATAGTATTCTATTACCTTCAGGTTTCGGACGTTTTTTTAGCCTGAACGATCCATACCCTCTCTATACGGTCGGGTCTTTCCCGGGAAATGGTGTTTTTAGTATGAAATTCAAGATCAAGATCCTCGATATTGCAACACGGCGCGGCGTGCTGCTCAACCGCATCGATGCCCGGAACATCGGCGTTCTCGATGGCGACCGGGTCCAGGTGATTAACCCGAAGAACGGGATCGCCACAACCGCCGTTGTAACGACAACATCCACGCTTGCCGGCCAGGGAAATGCCGGGATCTACCGGATTACCAACGAACGGCTGAACCTTGCAGATGACGAGGAAGTAGAGATACGCGAGGCCGATCGGCCGGCATCGCTGGATTTTATCAAGAAGAAGATGGATGGCGGCCGGCTCACCAAAGACGAGACCATGACGATCATAAAAGATGTGGTCAACGATGATATCTCGGCAGCGGAACTGACTGCTTTTATCACGGCATCCTACATCAATCCGCTTGACATGGATGAAGTGGAGCACCTCACCCGTGCCATGGTCGAGACCGGGGAACAGATCAAGTTCGCCTCCCGGCCCATTGTCGACAAGCATTCGATCGGCGGTGTGCCGGGCAACAAGATCTCTCTTGTCGTCGTACCTATCATTGCAGCGAGCGGGCTCAAGATCCCCAAAACCAGTTCCCGTGCGATCACCGGGGCCGGCGGGACCGCCGACCTCATGGAAGTTCTTGCGAATGTTGAGTTCTCTGCCCGCGAAGTGCAGGAGATGACCGAGAAGGTCGGGGGTACCATTGTCTGGGGAGGGGCGACCAATATTGCCCCGGCGGACGACCGGATCATTATCCAGGAGTACCCGTTTAAGATCGATGCCAGGGGCCAGATGCTCGCAAGTGTCATGGCAAAAAAATTTGCAGTCGGTGCAAACCTGGTGGTCATCGATATCCCGGTGGGCAGTCGTACCAAAGTCCCCACCATGCAGGACGGCAGGAAACTGGCCCGCGAGTTCATCGAACTCGGGGAACGGCTGGGCATGAAGGTGGAATGTGCCCTGACGTACGGGGATATCCCGGTCGGGCACAGCATCGGGCCGAACCTTGAGGTCATGGAAGCACTCCGCGTTCTGGAGGGCGCATCCGAGCCGAACTCATTTATCCAGAAGAGCGTGTCGCTTGCCGGGATCGCCCTTGAAATGTCCGGTAAGGCTGCCCGGGGAACCGGTGCCCAGATGGCACAGGAGATCCTCTCGAACGGAAAGGCCCTGGAAAAGTTCCGGCAGATCATTGAGATCCAGGGAGGGGATCCCAACGTCAAGTCCGGGGATATCCGGCCCGGGGATCGCGAGTACGTGGTAAACTCCCCTGCATCCGGCTATGTGATAGAGATGAACAATACCTCCCTCATCACGCTTGCCCGGATGGCCGGCGCCCCCCACGACCGGGGTGCCGGGATCCTGCTCCACGCAAAGAAGGGGACACTGATCAAGGCCGGCGAACCCCTGTTTACGATCTATGCTGACCGGGAATGGCGGCTCCAGAAAGCAATCGAGGAAGGACGGCACCTCATGCCGGTGATTGTCGAGGGGATGCTCCTTGACCGGGTTCCCTCTCCTTCGGAACTGTAAAAAATAGCGGGCTTTAAGAACCGATGGGATAAAATACGAGCAAGGGAGGATATTTTAGTATGTATAATCATCGAATTCGTTTCCTTTTTGTGCTGCTGTGCCTTGGGATGCTCTGCGGCGCAGTACAGGCAACGAACCTGCTGATCACGGTGCAGGACAGTATCGACAACACGACCGTTCCCCATGCCACGGTCTACCTGAGCGGTGCAAATGTCGGTTTGACCAACAATGCCGGCCAGTTCCTGCTCCAGTCCGGCCAGGGAGATCTCCCCCTGCGCGTATCCCTTGACGGTTATGACGACTGGTCGAACACCGTGAGTGGAAATGTAACTACCCTTTCAGTGACCCTGGTCAGACGGACTCTCACTCTTAATGTCCTGCTGTACGATTCCAATACGCTCCAGCCGGTCTCCGGGGCAACTCTCGATCTGGTGTCGGGGAATTCATCGCAGTCCAAGACCTCCGATTCCAACGGTGCGGCAACATTCGCAACAACCGCCTATACCTATTACGGCCTCAATATCTCCGCGTCCAATTACCAGCCCCGCAGCGACACCATCGAGATGGCCTCGAAAGACCAGAACGTGCAATACTGGCTGTTGTCGAGCAACCAGTACTCGTTTGTGGTAACGGACAAATCAACGCACAAGGCTGTTCCCGGTGCGAGCATCAGCGTGGATTCTGCGCTGTTAGGAACCACGGATTCACGTGGAGTCCTGACTACGTCCCTGAGCCGAGGAAAATCGCTCTCCATCACGATCAGTAAAGATGGCTACCAGACGGTTAACCAGCTTAAGACCATCAGCTCCAGCGAAGCTGTCGATGCGGTCGAGCTCACATCGGTGCCTGTCGGTGCCTTCGTCTTTATCTATGATAAGAATAACCAGCCGGTAAACGGGGCTGAGGTTTCGATCGACAACGCCGTTGTCGCAACCAGCAATTCCTTTGGTCGTGCAACGCTGTCGGGCATGACTCCCGGGGGTTATACGATTGTTGTGAAGAAGAGCGGGTACTCGCCCGTGACCCAGACGATCACGATAGTAAACGAGTCCAGCGAATTTCCCGTGATCTTATCCCTATCCTCAGTGAGCCAGACGATCTATGTCCAGGACACCGACCAGAAGAATATTGCCGGTGCCACCGTTCTCTTAAACGGGGCTTCTGCAGGGACCACGGATACCCGCGGGCAGCTGGATACCCAGCTGGTGTACGGCACCCCCTACAATATTACCGTGACTGCTGACGGGTTCCGTGCCAAGACCGTCCAGCAGACCGTTTCGGTGGGGAATACTACGTCCCCCCTGACTATCACGCTTGAGAAGAACCTCGACCTGGGTTTCCTTACCATGATCGGGCTGGGTATCCTGGTAATAATCGTCATTGTGTTAATCCTCCGGATTGTGGGCAGGAGAGCGGCTCACCATTCCTCGGGAAGACGTGACGAGATCTGATCTTTTCTTTTTTTCCTGACGGGTTGGGTATAATAAAAGAGCCGGTATCTGTACCGGTGATTTTTAAAAAAATCAGCGGACCCAGCGGGAATCGAACCCGCGTCCTTGGGTTCGAAGCCCAAGAGGATGTCCTCTACCCTATGGATCCTTCCCCAACGTTTCTCTATCAAAAGATATTAAGTATTCTCTACCGATAGAATAGTGAATGATTCTGTCTGCCCAGGAGATTATCCGCAGGATTCATACCGAGAGCGTACAGGAAAAACTGGTCATCGAACCCTATGCATCTGAATGCCAGCAGCCTGCTTCATATGATCTCCGTGCAGCAGAGGATACCCGGCTTCTTCGGGGTACCTGCACACTTGTGCCCAGCAAAGAACACGTGGAACTGCCGCCAGATGTTGCAGGCACCCTTCGCTGCAGGTCATCGTTTGGCCGGCGGGGAGTGCTGATGGGTGCGGGTTTTGTCGACCCGGGATTTCGGGGACAGCTGACGCTCTGTCTTACCAACATGGGACCTGCGGATATCGAGCTGCATGCATCAGACCGGATCGTCCAGATGATCCTGCATGAGGTTCGAAACGGCGGGGAACGGTATAACGGGCGGTACCAGGACAGTGTCGGCGTTATGGAGGCAAAAGGGAAATGATCCGGACCGAGAGGAAGTATATCGAGATCCTGCGCATCTTAAAGGAGCACCGGGAGCCGGTGGGTGCAAAGCGGCTCTCCGAACTGATGGCGGACCGCGGTTTTGTTTTAAGCGACCGGGCCGTCCAGTATTATCTCAGTTACCTGGACTCGATGGGGTTTACCGAAAAGATCGGGAACCAGGGTCGGCTCCTGACTCCAGCCGGGCTCCAGGAATCCGATCATGCCCTCGTCGATAACCGGATTGGATTTATCATCTCAAAACTCGAACGCCTGGCCTACCGGAGCACCTTTGACCCTGTGACCGGGACCGGCGATGTTGCTTACAACCTCTCGATTGTCCCGGAGGAGAGCCTCGATCTGGCGCTTGCAGGGTTCGATGCGGTGATAAAAGCGGGGTGCGGTTTTTTTAGTTCGTACCGTATTATCGACCACGACCCCCGGGTGCCCCCGGGATGTGTGGGCGTGATCACGCTCTGCAGTATCACGATGGACGGTGTCTTCCAGAGAAACGGGATCCCGGTGGAGATGGCGTATGGCGGGCGCCTTGAGATAGAAGAGAACAAGCCGTTGGGGTTCCGCGATCTCATCGGGTACCGGGGAACCACCATCGACCCGCTGGAACTCTTTATCTCCTCGGGGCTGACATCGATCAATGCCTTTACGAAAACCCGGACCGGGATCGCCCTTGCAAACGTCCGGGAAGTCCCCTGTTCTGCCCAGAGCGAGGTTGAACTGACAATAAAGCAGATGAACGACTGCGGTTTTGTCTTCCCGGTGGCAATGGGAAACCAGGTGTTCAATCTGCCGGATAATCCGTACCGGCTGTCGATCGTGGCCTACAGCGGTCTCAACCATATCGGCAGCTGTGTCGAGCAGGGTCTCGATATCCATACGGAGATCGGCGCCGGGAATATCTCGCTTTCAAAAGTGATCGATATCAATCGCTGACCCAGGAAATATCATCGCCATGCGCCGAGGGTTTCCTGGGCTTTTTTCCTTTTGGTTCTTGCTCTGCCTGGGGGCTTTCCTGGATGTTTTCATCAGGGACGTGTTTTGGTTTTTTTGTACCGATATCCGTATGGAGAAGCGCGGAGTCTTTTGACCGCAGGGTCTCTTTTTTCGTGATAGCTTTCCCAAGGAACATATCGTCATGCGAGGGAGCCTTCCTCTCTTTAGAGGCAGTTATCACATCTTCATCGATGGGTACAGGCATACCGGTATCCGGTTCTGAGAGGGGTTCGAGTTCTTCCTGGATCGGACCTGCGGACTCTTTTGGTTCGTCCCAGTCCACGGGCTCTTCTGCTTTTGGTTCTTTCTTTCGTATCCTGATGATGGTCCGCTTCTCTGTTCTCTCTGCGGGATCGGACAGGGCAGAGGATCCCTGTGGGGAGGATTTTACCGGGGATCTCCGAAGGATAACCTTCTTTTCCTGAACCTCCTGAACCGGTGGATGTGGTTTGACGGTCGTACTTTCCGTGCGTACGGCGGTATGCCGGGCCTGCTCCCGTTTTTTCTGCAGATCCCATGCAATCCGTTCGGGATTCGAGATTCTGCCGCTCCTTGCTGCAGGAGTCAGGATCTCTTCCGGCTCTTTTGTCCGACTTGTGTCCGGAGGTGATGAAGGCCGTTTGGGGGAAACTCCCCGGGATGTGCCATCCTCGTGAGTTACCCGGGTATCCTGGTACCGGGGCTGAGGCAGTTCCCTTCCGGAGGTGCCTGCATTCTGGCGGTCCTGAACAGGCCGGGTCGCCGGCGCTGCATGTGGATATCCTCCCGGCGCACTCTGTCTTGCGGTGCGCAGCGGGACTTCCTCGTACGCCGGCAGCTCCGTCGGTACCTGTTGCGGTTCGTAGTGCTGTTTTTGTGGTCTTTCCCGGGGAATGGCGATCATATTGTCCCGGGCAGCGCTGCTGCCCGAGTCGGAATAGAACTCCGGAAGCACTGCGGACGCCTCGCGGAGGGTCTCGGGCGGCAGGCTGAACCCGGCCGGTGGCGCTCTCCGCACGGAGCCGTACCGATACTGGTCGCGGATCTCCTGGATCTCAGTGATACGAGGGACATTCTGGAGGCCGCTCAAAACAACGATGATTGCAACATAATTCGAGTTTGTGACCGGATAATCCCCGGACCGGGTCTCCATGCCTGCGATACTGCGGTCGATCCATTTACGGACCGTCATGAACCCTTTCATCGAGATCTCATGGGAGGGGCCGGCAACGAGGATGAGTGCCTTTGCAGCGCTGGTCATGTCGCAGGGGACAGAAACTTCCTGGTAGATCGCCTGTTTTGCCAGTTCGATAATCCGTTCGGCACTCTTCCGCTGTTCTTCGGAATTATCCGTGGAGCGCAGTTTTGAGAGGAAGGCCAGCGGACTGTGCCGGAGGTGCTCGACCGCATATCCTATAGCGACAAACCCCATGCCTTTGAGGGTATTGAGCACCTCGCTTGAATCCATCACGACTTCGGCAAGATCTATTCCCCCGTCTGCCCGGAACTCCCCGGCCCGCAGGATAAGGCTGATCCGGCGGATAATATTCTGGTTGAGCAGGCGGTCAGTGACTTCCTGCGGGGTGAGTTTCGGGGCATTCTTGCCAAGGCCTAAAAAGCCTTTATCGTTGTTCATATCGGCAACGATCTGGTCGCGGCGGCGGGCGATCTTTTTTAACCATGTTTCGTTGTCGAAAAGGATTGTCCCGTCAAGGAGAGGAGCGATCTGCTCGATATCATCGGCGGCCTTTGCCGATCGTTTCTCGCCCTCGGCAAGTGCGGGCAGGGTAATGAGGCCAAAGACCGGTACCGTGACTGACCCTTTGAGGGCAGTAACCAGGCCGGGCACAGCATCTGTCAGGCTCCCGCCAAGACCACAGCAGACCAGGATCGCATCGGGTTCCTCGCCTTCCCGGTTCTGGATACGGGCCATGATCTCTCCGATATCGACCCCGGACTGCCTGGTGGTGCTGGTTACGGGCGAGAGGCCTGCGTCCAGCGGCTCAAACCCGATCCTTGCATGTTCGGGCAGGGCCCATAACCGGGCAAGCGTTTCGTTGTCGGTATCGACTGCAAATGCCTGGACGCAGGTCACCTTACTGCTTTTGCGGTCGTTGGCATAGAGAGCATCCGCTATCCGGCAGCCGGCACCTCCTAGGCCAATCGCAAGTATCCTCATCCTTCACGCCCGCACAGGAACCCGAGTCGGGTTCCCACCCTGATAATCTACCGTATATATTCTCCTCTGTTCTTCAATATCTTATAGGATATCTTCCGCTAAAAATGTGTACCGGCCGGTACCCCGAGAAAAAGATTTTGACATGGACCCATCAGCATTATCCTGAAAACCCGTAACCCGAAAATCAGTCTTTGAATCCCCGGTTCTTCCTGCGTTTATCCCGGATTTGCCGGTTTTTTCATTTATGCCCGGCCCAAAAACGAATAATCGGGCACCAATTCGTGCGGAGGGGCTCCTGCGTCAAGATTTAAATGATAATTTATTTAAATGCGTGTACGGTAATACTCCATGAGGTGAACAAGCCTTGACATATGGAATTGAATTTGTACCAGGAAATGTCAACGTAAAGCAGGTTGTAAACTTCTGCAAACTTGCTGAATCCAAAGATATTGACTTCGCATGGATCACCAACCACTACAACAACAGACACTGTTATCCCGTCCTTGCCGCAGTCGCACAGGCGACCACCACCCTGAAGATGGGTCCGGGTATCATGAATTCGTTTACCGACACCCCGGCCGCCATGGCATCCTTCATGTGCACCCTCAATGAAATCTCTGACGGGCGTGCAGTGCTCGGTATTGGCCCCGGCGACCTCTCGACCCTGCCAAAGATCGCTATCCACGCAGAGAAGCCGGTTGCCCGCCTCGAAGAGGCAGTCGTCCAGTTCCGCAAGCTCGTTGCCGGCGAACAGGTTAACAAGTCCGGCATGCAATTCTTCGACTACGATGGTGCAAAGCTGACTGGTGTCACGCTCCCCGGCAAGAAGGGTATCCCGGTCTACATCGGTGCACAGGGCCCCAAGGTTCTTGAGCTCGCCGGAAAGGTCGGCGACGGTGCATTGATCAACGCATCCAACCCGAAGGACTTCCAGATCGCGATCCCGATCATCAAGAAGGCATCCGATGCAGCCGGCAAGAAGACCTTTGATGTCGGTGCATACACCGCTATGTCGATTGACCGCAGCGAGAAGAAGGCACGCAATGCAGCAAAGATCGTGGCCGCATTCATTGCAGCCGGCTCTCCGGAAGCACTGCTCACCCGCCATGGTCTTGACCTCAACAACGTGGCAAAGATCAAGGCAGCACTCGGCAAGTTCGACTTCAAGACCGTTGGAGAACTTGTAGGCGACAAGGAGATCGACGCATTTACCATTGCAGGTACCCCTGAAATGGTCAAGGCAAAGTGCGAAGACCTTACAAAGGCCGGCGTTACCCAGATCATCTTCGGTTCACCACTCGGTCCTGACATGACCACCTCTATCCGCCTGCTCGGCAAGTATGTCGTATAAGCAGATCTAAATTATCTGCTTTTGAATACCGCCGAAAAAGTTCCCTTTGGGAACCGTGGCAGATAGTAAAAAAACCTTTTTTCTTTTTCGTCTTTGACCTCTCGTGCATGAGAGATCCTGCGTACTGGACTATCCTGTGAACCTAAGGGAAATTGCAAATGACTATCTGGTCCAAAAGAAGTACTCCCTTTAGAATATGGACCTGTTTACCGTAACTGATGTTGCAACCGGGCGGGGAACATTACAATACCGGGAGGAACGGTTTACCGGCCTGCGGTGCCGGATCAGCCCGGAGCGGGTCAAGCGCCATATTGATCACCCGTTTGAGCTTCCGCAGGAAACAGCAGACTGCCCCTTCTGCGAACAAAATATTTTTTCAATAACTCCGAAATTCCCCAATGGGAAACGTATCATGGTGGGAGAGAGTGTCACGTTTCCCAACATGTTCCCCTTTGCCGCATGGCACACGGTGACAGTGATCACCCGGGCGCATACGGTTCCGGAGTTTTCCCGACAGCAGATAGCCGATGCGCTTCGCGGCCAGGTTGCATCGCTCCTGCGGTTTGATGGCTATCCCTCGATCAACTGGAATTACCTGCCTTCCTCCGGTGCCAGTATCATCCATCCTCATATGCAGGGGATCTGCGATACCCGCCCGTCGTGGCTGGTAGAGCGGTACCTGTCCGCAGGTAAGGAATACCGGAGAAAGACCGAAACCTCCTACTGGGCAACGGTGCGTGAGCAGGAACGGTCTTCGGAGCGGTTCCTGTTTGGGGACGAGATCCTCTGGTCCGCACATGCCGTGCCGGTGGGGGAGCGCGAGGTCAGGGGGCTTATCCCGGTGGCACGACTGGATGAGCTGGAGAGTTATATCGATACCCTTTCCGAGGGGATACTCCGGGTCATCTCGCTCTATAAGAAACTCGGGACCGTGGCGTATAATATGGCGATCTATTTTGCCCGGAAAAACGATGAGGAATTTTCTGCATTCTGTTCGCTCATCTCCCGGATCAATCCGAATCCTCTCTCAACAAGCGACTCGGCGTTCATGGAGCGTCTCCACAATGAGCCGATCATCATGACGCTTCCGGAGGAGCTCGGCCGGTACTATCGGAGTGAAGGCAGATAAGCACAGTTCTGGCTTACGAAATATCGAAAAAAAGAAGAAAAAAATTAAGTTACTCGAATTTTGCAACGAGTTTGGTCTTGCGGACGAGCGTGCCATCCTTCTTGTGGGGCTGGCGCAGGATGCTGTCGCCTGCTTTCTCAAGCTCGCGGGCCTGATCGCAAAGCTCTGCTGCAACCCTCATCATTTCGTGAGCGCTTGCAACGATCGGGATGTATTTCTCCCATTCCTTGGTCATGAAGCAACCCTTGACATTCTGGCCTGCAACAGCTATCGCGATCTCGTGTGCAGCGCGTGCCTTAGCAAGAGCGTAGGAGTTAGTGAACTCGCCGTCAACCGCCTTGTCGGTGGTCATGATGATCTTCGGGAGCTCGATCTCTGTGCCTTTCTTGCCTGCCTTGACCTGGTCGATGACCTTGTCGAGAGCTACCTGGAGCTTGCGGAATGCACCGGTAATTGCCAGAACCTTGACGAGGTTGCCGTTGTAGTCGGCCATCTCGACGGGGTCGAGGAACTCGCGGCGTGCACCGATCATGGAGTCTGCCTTCATGATGATATAGCCGAACTTGGTGTCAGCCTTGACGCCTTCCCACTCCTTCTTCGTGGTTACATCGTCAGTGATGATGATGGTCGGGATACCTGCTGCAGCGAGCTGTTCGCGGGCACCGGTCGGGCCGGGGAGAACCCCGTTGGGGGAAACGACAATACAGAAGTCCGGCTGGTATGCCTTCAGGTTTGAAACTACACGGTCGACATCTGCCGGCTCGAGTTTTGTGCCGCTGGTCGCCATGAATGTCTGCATGTCTTCACGGTCTGCTCTCTCGTCGAGGAGCAGTTCTGCCATTACACCACTTGCAATATTTCCTAACTTGGCTACGCCTACTTTAACAACCATTAAAATTTCACCTCTATTTGTTTTATAGAACGTTAATATGACCCGGTATTCTTATAAACATTTTGAAATCACTTTTTACGCCGGCAGATCTGTCCGTTGTACCTTGGGATTGTATGGTCGGGGCTCCTCTGACGCCCGGTGCGTGCCCGGGTTTTGGGCCGGACCGGGGCGGGGAAGTGTCAGATTTATCCGCCTTATGGCCCTGGAAGAACCGGGCCGGAACCTGCAGTGTTAACGAAAAGTGTTTAAATCAATGGGGTGGAATGGATATTATGAAAGATGGTCTGCTCACCGACAGACAGCGGGAAGTGCTCCGTTACCGCAAACAGGGGATGACCCAGCAGCAGATCGCAGACATTATCAAGACCTCAAAGGCCAATGTCTGCACGATCGAGAAATCTGCAATGGAGAATATCCGGCGGGCAAAGGAGACGCTGGAATTTTTGTATACCCTCGATGCAACGCACCTTTGCACCATCCCCTCCGGGACCGATCTCTTCGAAGTCCCGGGGATGATCTTTGCCGAAGCGGAGAAGGCAAAGATCAAAGTGAAGTACGATACGATCTCCCTTATCAACCGGCTGCGCGAGTCCCGCCCGCAATCCTATAAGGCACGGTGCATCTGCGAGGATGTGCAGATCTATATTACCGATGACGGAGAGATCTATTTCGGATAAGCTGCATCGATGGTAGCTCCGGACATGCTACCGGATCCGGTATTGCAATCTGTGCCCTGAAATCGGGGGCATAGATATATATGCTTTTTTGGTCAATATTTAAGGAAGCCGATAAGGAAATTTCCTCGTATATCTCCCCTTAACCCGGGAGGATGCAGCGGCCGGGATCGGACCGGAAACGACACAGGGACGATCCTGCCGTAAGGATATTTCCCGATTGGTGACCCCCGCACACAATGCGGGGGATCCCGAGAAGGAGTTGTGATCCGTCACAACGGGCTGACAGAGTGGGATCTGACCGTGACGCACGGGTGGACGTTTCCAAGAGAAACGAGCCTGTTCCCTGGAATACCCGGGGATGCGTCAATGTCAGGGTCTTCTTTCGCGAAAACGAAAAAAAACACCCGAACCGGGAATCCGGGCAGTAATGTGCCCGGCTTTTCGGTGAAGGTGTGCCGGCAAAGGAAAAACCACCGGTTTCCGGTGGTTTTTTTATATTTTGCCGGTCGCGTGTTGGCTTACCAGACAGGCACGTGATATCACTTCAGTCTCGGAATCATCTTTGAAAAATTCGTGTCACCAAAAAAAATCAAAAAAACACGAATGAAAAGGATTGATTGACACATGCCAAAGATAAACAGACCACGTCGAGGCTCGCTGGCATTCAGCCCACGGAAGCGTGCGCAGAGCCCCATACCCAAATACAAAGCATGGCCCGAGCACACCGGCGCACCGGCGCTGCTTGGCTTTGCCGGCTATAAAGTGGGGATGACGCATGTTCTCATGGTGGATGACCACAAGGACAGCCCGACTGAAGGCAAGGAGATCATGGTACCGGTGACCGTTATTGAGATCCCGACCATGAAGGTTGCCGCAGTGCGTGCCTATTCGCAGGATACCTACGGCAAGCATGCATTCACGGAACTCTGGGCAGAACCGCTGGACAACCAGCTTTCCCGCCGGATTACCGTCCCGAAGAACTACGACAGCACTGCAGCCAAGAAGAAACTGGCAGATGCGGTTGCCGCCGGAACTGTTGTTGAGCTCTATGCACTTGCATACACCCAGCCAGCCATCATGAGCGGTGTCCCGAAAAAGGTACCCGACCTCATGGAGATCAAGGTCGCCGGTGGGGATATTGCAAAGCAGTACGAGTTTGCGCTCGGTCTCTTAGGAAAAGAGGTCCAGCTCAACAGCGTTATGCAGGTTGGCCAGTATGCCGACATTACCGCTATCACTATCGGTAAGGGCACGCAGGGACCGGTCAAGCGCTGGGGTGTCACCCTCCGTAAGAGGAAACACTCTGTCGGTGGCAAAGAACGCCACGTCGGTACCCTTGGTCCGTGGAACCCCCACCACATCCGCTGGCAGGTTCCGCAGAGTGGCCAGATGGGCTACCAGCAGCGCACCGAATTCAATAAGCGCATCTTAAAGATTGGCGAGAACGGTGCGGAAATTACCCCGGCAGGAGGCTTCCTCAACTACGGTGTCCTCCGGAACGGGTATGTCATCATCAAGGGTTCGGTTCCCGGCCCCGCAAAGAGACTGATCCGCATCCGCCCGGCAATCCGCCAGGGAGAACACGCAGTACGGTCGCCCGCGATCCAGTTCGTGAGCGTCCAGAGCAAGCAGGGGTGATCAGAGATGAAAGCGCAGGTCAAAAAGATTGATGGAGGCGTGGCAAAGGAGATCGAGCTCCCGGTCATGTTCTCAGAAGAGTACCGCCCCGATCTGATCAGGAAGGCAGTTCTTGCACTCCAGAGCACCCGCAGGCAGCCGCACGGCTCCTACCCGTATGCCGGTATCTGCTCGTCAGCAGTCGGCTGGGGAAGCGGTCGCGGTGCATCGCACGTCCCCCGTCTCAAGAACGGTTCGCGTGCAGCAAAGGTCCCGCAGGCAAAGGGAGGTCGTGAGGCCCACCCGCCGACAACCGCAAAGGTCCTCATCAAGGAGATCAATGCAAAGGAGAAGCAGAAGGCGTTCCGTTCTGCGGTTGCAGCCAGTATCGTCCCGGAGCTTCTCAGCGGCAGGGGACACCTCTTTAATGGCGCAGTCCCGTGCATCTTTGAGGACAAGTTCGAGACCCTCGCCCGCACGCAGGATGTAATCTCTGCACTGATAAGTGCAGGCGTCTATGCGGATGTCGAGAAGGCAAAGGACAGCAGGAAAGTCCGTGCAGGCCGGGGCAAGCTCCGTGGCCGCCGGTACAGGCAGAGGAAGAGCCTGCTCATTGTCACATCCGGCCCCGAGTTCCGCGCAGCACGCAACCTCGCCGGAGTGGATGTCGTAACGGTCGACCAGCTCAATGTCGAGCACCTCGCCCCGGGCATGCAGGCAGGACGCCTGACGGTCTGGACCGAGAGTGCGGTTACCCGCCTGGAGGGAAGGTAAATGTCTACCTTAAAGCACCCGTTTGTCACAGAAAAGGCCATGGTGTCCCTGGAAAACGAGAACAAGATCCAGTTCCTTGTCGACAGGCAGGCCACGAAAAAGGACATCAAGCGTGACATCGAGAAGGCATTTGACCAGAAGGTCAAGAAAGTCCACACGGTCATGACCATGCACGGCGAGAAGAAAGCCGTCATAAGCTTCGAGAACGATAAAGCCGCCGAGGAAATCCTGAGCCGGCTTGGCATCATGTAAGGTGGGGAACATGGGACATCGAATTACTACACAGAACCGTGGCAGGGGAGGCCCGACCTATCGCGCCCCGTCCCACCGGTACAAGGCAGAGTTAAAACATATCGGCGATGGCTCCGAGACTATCACCGGTACGATCATCGATATCGAACACGACCCGGCACGGAACGCCCCGATTGCCCGTGTCCAGCTTGAGGACAACACCAAAGTCTACATGCTGGTCACCGAGGGTGTCGGTGTTGGCGAGGTCGTTGCCTGGGGAACTGATGTCGAGGTAAAGAACGGGAACACGCTCCCGCTCCAGAGCATCCCGACCGGGTCCTACATCTGCAACATCGAGTCGCGCCCCAACGATGGCGGCAAGTTTGTCCGCTCGACCGGGGTCCAGGCTGTCGTCGTCGACAAGATTGGCGATCGCGTTGGTGTGCGGATGCCCAGCGGCAAGACCAAGTGGTTTAACGTACGCTGCCGCGCAACCATCGGCATTGTCGCCGGTGGCGGCCGCGTGGAAAAGCCGTTTGTAAAGGCCGGCAACAAGGCCCACAAGATGCGGAACACTGCATCGAACTGGCCGCGTGTCCGTGGTGTCGCAATGAACGTCATCGACCACCCGTTCGGTGGCGGTGGACACCAGCACCCGGGACGCCCGAAGACCATTGCCCGCGGAACATCTCCAGGCCGTACGGTCGGACATGTAGCAGCACGCCAGACAGGCAGAAGCAGGAAGTGAGCGGATATGGCAGCACCAAAGAAAACACAGAAGAGAATGCCCAGACGGCGTGAAGAGTTCACCTATCGCGGGCACAAAATCGACGAGCTCCAGGCGATGGGCTTAAGCGAACTCATCCCGCTGATGCCAGCCCGCGCACGCCGGAAGTTTAACCGCGGCCTGAACCGCGGCGAAGAGACACTCCTTGAGAAGATCCGGGGAGGGGACGAGAAAGTCCGTACCCACCTGCGTGAAATGATCGTGATGCCCGAGATGATCGGAAAGAGCATCGAGATCTACAACGGCAAGGAGTTCGTAAAGGTAGAGTTCCAGCCGGAGTCGGTCTTCCACTACCTCGGGGAATTCGCACTCACGAGAAAGAAGGTCACCCACGGTTCCGCCGGTATCGGTGCAACGAGGGGCAGCAAGTACGTACCGCTGAAGTGATGGAAATGGCACGCATTGCATATTCAAAGAAGGTTGAGGGCGACAATATCGCCCGTGGCAAAGCAAACGAGCTTTCCATCTCTCCCAAGCACTCGATCGAGATCGCCGGGTTCATCCGGCACCAGCGCGTCAACGATGCGCTCAAGTACCTCGCCGATGTTGTGGCGCTCAAGAAGGCGATCCCGTTCCGGCACTTTAACCGGAACGTTGCCCACAAGAGAGGTCTTCCCGGCAACTGGGACGCAGGCCGGTACCCGGTCAAGGCATCCCAGGCCTACATCAGGATCCTCGAATCGATCAAGAAGAACGCGGAATATTCCGGTCTTGACACCGAGAACCTGGAGATCATCCACGTCTCGGCAAACCGCGGCCGCGCCCAGAAAGCCTATTTCCCCCGGGCAATGGGCAGGGCATCTCCCAAGGCACGGGAAACCGTGAACATCGAGATCGTTGTCCGCGAGGTGGCGTAACATGGCAGTCGAAAGAAAATTCATTGCTGAAGGCGTCAGAAAGGCCCGCGTCGAGAAGTACCTCACCAAGGAACTCAAGCGCGCAGGCTACGGCGGCATGGACATTGCCCGCACGCCTCTTGGCACCCAGGTCACGATCTTTGCAGAAAAGCCGGGTATCGTGATCGGTAAGGGCGGCAAGCTCGTCCACCAGCTGACCCAGGACCTTGCGCAGAACTACGGTGTCGAATCGCCGCAGATCGAGGTCCAGCAGGTCCAGAACCCCAGCTTCAACGCCCAGATCATGGCAGAACGGCTGGCAAACGCGCTCGAACGCGGCTGGTACTTCCGTAAGGCAGGCTCCAGCATCATGCGCCGGGTCATGGACTCAGGCGCTCTCGGCTGCGAAGTCGTGATCGCCGGCAAGCTGACCGGTGCACGTGCACGGACCCAGAAGTTCACCGAAGGCTACATCAAACACTGCGGTGAACCGAGCAACACCATCGTCGAGAAAGGCTATGCAATCGCCATCAAGAAACTCGGCGTTATCGGTGTTCAGGTCAAGATCGTGCCCGCCGATGCAAAGATGCCCGACCACTTTGCGGTGATCGAGCAGGAAAAGAAAAAGCCGGCAGCTCCCAAAGCTGCCGCCCCGGTAGACTCCGCAGAAACGGAAGAGCCGGCACTTCCTGACGACATCGGTGACGAGGTGCAGTAAATGGCAATCTTGAGAGCACACGATGTCCAGCAGCTCACGGATGTCGAACTGCAGGAACAGATGGGAAAACTCCAGATGGAACTTGTCCAGCACTATGGCAAGGTCAGCGCCGGTGGGGCAACAGAGAACCCCGGCCACATCCGTGAACTCCGCCGTACCATTGCCCGCCTGATGACCGAGAAGAACCGCAGGAGCCGCGTATGATCTCCTGCCAGAACGTCGCACGGCACGAGCTGATCGGCCTTGACGTTCTGGTAGCAGGAGCCACCAATCCCTCACACGCGGGACTGGGCGGACACATCATCGATGAGACAAGGAACCTCGTTGTCCTGCAGACTGAGACCGGAATAAAAAAGCTCCCTAAATCCGGGAGCACGTTCCGGGCCCGTCTGCCCGACAACAGCCTTGTTGAGATACATGGATCCGCACTGATTCTGGCTCCTGAAAAGAGGCTCAAGCGAGCATAAGACTTTAAGAGGATACCATAATGGCACAAAACATTGGATTGGACGTCCAGGCTCCAAAACAGGAGTGCAAGGACGTTAATTGTCCGTTCCACGGCACTTTACCGGTGCGCGGCC
>NZ_DAQC01000008.1 GCF_002502735.1 Methanoregula sp. UBA64 | reverse complement strand
TGCTTGCAAACCGGGCCAGGGCGGCCGGTGTCCAGCGGATGATCGAGGGGCCGGGCCACATCCCGCTCGACCAGGTGGGCTGCAACGTGCGGATGATAAAAGAGATCACCGACCATGCGCCGCTCTACCTGCTCGGGCCGCTTGTCACCGATATTGCGCCCGGCTACGACCATGTGGTTGCGGCTATCGGGGGAGCGGAGGCCTGCCGGAACGGGGCGGACTTCCTCTGCATGGTCTCGCCGAGCGAGCACCTCGCCCTGCCGGACGTGGACGATATTATCGAGGGGACCCGGGTGGCAAAGATCGCAGCGCACGTGGGGGACATGGTGCGCCGGCCCGAAGGGTACAAAATGGAGCGCGAGGTAAAGATGGCCGAGGCCCGGCACGACCTTGACTGGGACGCGCAGTTCAGGCTGGCGCTCTACGGCGATCATGCAAAGGCGATCCATGTCCGGGACGGGGACACGGACACCTGCTCGATGTGCGGGGATTTGTGTGCTATTAAGATGGTAAGGGAGTTGTTTGAGGGGAAGACAAAAAAGATAAATAAATTTCAGAAGTGATGAAATGACCCTTGAAAAAAAGGATGTGATCCAGACCGTTGAAAAGACAATTAACAGATATATGGAATGGAGAGACGATCCGACCTCCAGTAGTGCGTGGGAAATTCATACTTTATTGGTCGAAACTATTTGGCAGTGTGCTCCAGAAAATAGCACTTTTAGAAGAAATGCGAAATATATTATTGATCGTCCCTTAAATCAGTATACTCCTGATGCGTTTCGAGGTTTTTGTGATGATGATAAATTGTATGAGGATGTCACAGCCCTTTTTTCAGTTTTATCCGCATTGAAAAAGGCCTATGATGATAATCTCCTAATTAATGTTCAACAACGAATTCACGCGGACATTTTTGAAGATTTTATCGAAATTGCTGAAAATTTTTTACAAGAAAGTGAAAAATTAAAATGCCCTGCCGCAGTTATGCTTGGCTCCATTTTAGAAGCCCATATACGGAAGCTATGCCAAAATCATGGAATTAATACGAATTATAAAAAGGGAGATTTGGAAAAATTCAGAAAAGCGTCTGAGATGAATATTGATCTTGTAAAAAAAGGAGTGTATACTTCTGTCATCCAAAAACAAATCGATTATTGGCTCGGAATCAGAAATGAAGCCGCCCATGGACATGAGGATAAATACACAAAACAACAGGTTGAGGATATGATTATAGGAGTTCGCAGATTTATTGGTGAATATCCTGCTTAAGATTAATTTCCCAATCCTCGATTTAATTCTTCAATAGCAATTCGTGCATGAGTTATTGCTTCTTGAGCCTCATCATAACTTACATCTTTGCCATGAATTGCGTTATTAGCAATTGAAACACTAAATTTTAAATTTTTAAAAACGCTATCCGAAATTTTATTTTGATTTTTTAGAATATTTAACATCTGGCCTGCTGATATTTGATCTCTGATTTGGATCTCATTTGCTCTAGCATAATCTTTTAATTGAACCTCAATTGTTCTTCGTAACCTCGCAAGGGAATTCCAAGTATCACCGAAATTCAGTTCATTTAGAATTTTCTTGTAATCTTCATTTGGTAATGGTTGATCTCCATTTTGTAGTGGTAATTGAACGGTTTTTGGTGATTCATTGCGGATCTCTTGTGGTGTTGATAAAAACACTTGAAGTCTTTCGAAGTATGAATTTACTTTTAAATTTACCGTATCATCAGAAACATATTCATTAATTGTGAAATTTCCTATATCTCTCTCTAGAAAATTGCCTAACGTCTCTAAATCATCAGATTCCAAAGCTTTTCGAAAATTCTCTTCTTTCGCTTGATTTATTTTTTCTTTTCTTAAATGAAATGCGAGATACAAATTATATCCTGCAAAAAGAATCGAAATTATACCTGCAATGATTGATATTAGTGAAATAACTCCAAATATTGTTGTATCCACCATATTCCTCACTCGGAAATTCTTTGTTGATAACGAAGAATAAATGGCCGGACTCTTTCTAGTTCTTTATAAATTTTTATTGCTTCTACAAATTGTCGATGAATCAATTTGAGATTATGAAATCTAACCATTCCATATAATGCAGGACATGATGCCATTATTAATGTTAAAATTAAAAGCCAAAGATCCACATGTAGATTACTTTGAAGATATGACAAAATAATCGAGACAAATAATGAAGCTGAAATACCTAAACTAATTTGATATAAAACTTTGATCTTTTCAAAATGCCAATCATACATTTTTTCTATTCGTTTTTCAGATTCAGGAATATCTGCAACAACCAAATCTATTAAATCCTTAATTTTAAGGTCGAGCATAATACTACGAGCAATTCTTCATTTGATATTTATTTATATGTTGGTTATTTGATGCCCACACGCACGCACTCCTCCGCTGTGACAATCAATCATCAGTTGCGTAACATACAAGCAGGTAATACCCCATCATCGCTCAGCGCAGGGGCGGCAAGGGGGGGGACAGGTGGCCCCCCCTCCTACAAAGATGCAAATTAATTATATGAGTTGATCCCAAGGGTGGGTACCCCTACCTGCCCGGACACAAGGGTGGGGGGGTGACCCCCTCTTTGAAAAAAAGAGTAAGGGGGGGTAGGGGCCACCCCCCTCCCCCCCATGGCCGCGAACCGGCTCCTTTTCTGCATGATCAGATCCGGTGTTTCTCATGGAATACCGGCGTGGGGTGTGGTTTCTGGTGGTTTTCCGGCAGCGTGATCGCAGGGCCCGGCCGGGTCCAAAGTGGGGAGGGGGTACCCCCCACCTGCCCGGACACAATGGTGGGGGGTGACCCCCACCCCCCACATAAGAATTTGTCTAGGGCCGGGCAGTCCGGTACCTTCCCAGTAAAATCCGTTGGATAAAACCGCGTTTGAGTGGAATCAGAAGATGTAGTTGATGATCCTGCACAAAACCGTACGGTATAATCAATAATTTCTTACCCCGTTCTATCATTATAGTGCACGAAAATAGACAAAATCGTGCATTACGATGACATTACTGCACGAAAAATGCCGGCCCGCTCGCCGATGGCAGCCAGGTCGTTTTTGGAGACGAGATTATTGCCCCCGACATTTACCCCGCGGAGGAATGCGACATATGCGGTCATGGCCGTTGTCCCGTATGCCCGGAGGTATGGTCCGGCAGGATAAAAGACCATCCCGCATCATTTCACAACACAGAAATACCGTAACGAATACCACAACTCTCCATGAAACAGAAGGGAAACGGCCTGCCTGTGGCAAAAGCGATCTTTATCGCCGGCGCTATCGTTTTTATCGCGGGGATGGCTCTTTCCATTACCGGAAATCCCTTCGTCATCCCGATCTGCAGTACCGGGATTGTCCTGATGGCAGCCGGCTTCGTGCTTATGAAACGGCATGAATATGCAGTCCTGCTTCCCGGATTGTAAAAAGCCCGACGGGATTTTTTCCTGATTAGCCGTCTTTCTTCTGCCCGGTCACCATATCCACGATCTCTCCCCGGGTTACCGGCACGGTCCGGGAGAAGGGGACCTCTTTTGTGATCATCAGGAATTTTATCTTCGCCATCCCGTCGATCGTAACCTCGATCTTCCCGCCAAGGACGATCTCAGCCATTGCCCCCAGCAGCGCAGCGTTCTTCGAGGCAACCCGGGCGGGAACGACCGTTACCGAATTCCCGGGGATTTTTGCGCTCCCGGTCTCCCCGGTTGCTATCACCTCATGCGTCCCGGCATAATCGTACGATACGGAAAAGGGACACGACTCAAGCGTTGCTCCCACCGGGTTCCTGTTCTCCACCCGGATCGAGACCAGGAGATCGAGCGAGGAGAGCGAGACGTTTTCAAGCCTGACGCCATCAAGGGTCACGACCGGATCGGACAGGACAGACATTATACGAACGTTGGCAGAGCGGGGTGATAATCCTGCCCGTCATGTGAGATGCCCTCAGATCGGCGGGCTTGATCCGGAACGATCCCCCCTTTTCGACCACAAAGCACTCAAAACCATCTCCCCAAAATTTATGCTATCATGCAATTACCACCATTTTTTTACCAGATATTCGAGTCCCTCCCCCGGCAGGGCCCGGGCGATGCAGGTGCGACAAAGCATGTGTTCTCCCTGGTCCCCCGGCTCCCGGATGACGCGAAGATCCTCGATGTCGGGTGCGGCAGCGGGACCCAGACCCTTGATCTTGCGGGCCTGACCACCGGTACGATAACGGCAGTCGACAACCACCAGCCGTTCCTGGACATGCTCGACGCCAAAGCCGGAAAAGCCGGCCTGCAGGAAAGGATCCGGACCGTGAACGCCTCGATGGATGCCCTGCCGTTTGCGCCGGGCCAGTTCGACCTTGTCTGGTCCGAAGGGGCGATCTTTGTTGTCGGGTTCGAACAGGGGCTCACTCTCTGGAAACCGTTTTTGAAAAAGGGCGGGTACATGGTCGTATCCGATGCCGACTGGTTCGAGCCCAATCCCCCTGCCGAGCTCGTGCAGTGGTGGGAGAGCGAAGGCTATCTCCCCGTTTCCGAGGACGAGATGAAGGAGCGGGTGAACCGGGCCGGGCTCCGGCTCGTTGCAACATACCGTCTGCCCGAAGCCGGCTGGTGGGATAACTACCATGTCCCAATGCTTGCCCGGACCAAAGACTTACGGAAAACACACGGGTCGAATCCCGACGATGCAGCCCTGCTCGATTCCCTGGAGCACGAGGCAGAGATGTACCTGAAGTACAAGCGCTACTACGGGTACACGTTCTTTGTCATGCAGAATCCATAACCGGAAGAGCCGGCGGTTCGACGAAAGTTCTCCGCCGGCAGGAAGGTATCCCTCATTTTTTTTAGTAGGTTCACGGATCGATGCGCTCGATCCGGAAGACCACCGGGCGGATCCCGTCCGAGCAGCAGCCGATCATCGTGCGCTCGTTCTTCATCCAGCCCGCAAAAATCCCGTGCGAGAAATTCCCTCCTGCGAGCAGCACGGCGACCATGGGATGGATGTCCCGCCATGCCCAGTCGCAGAAACCTTCGGGCTTGTCAAGGCCGCACACGAACTCCTGCCCTTCCGTAAAACACGGGCAGGGCGCGACCTCGCTCTGGCAGTATTCTTCTGCGAGTTCGGGGTTGAGCGACCGTTTGACCACCGTAATGTTACAACGGGGTCGTGTTGTGTCTTCGGGAGTCATTTGCGGCTCCGCAGCTCCCGCGCCATCTCCGCAAGGCAGGCCGCCGCCTCCGCGTCCGTCATATCCGGATCCTTAAACCGGGTGAACCGTTCGCATACGAGATCCGGGCACTTCCCGCAGTGCGGTAATTTCCGGTCGCTGACGCAGCAGTCGTACACCGGGCAGCATTCAACGCCGGCGTACGCGGTCCAGAACGGCTTTCCGTTCGTTGCCCCGCACCCCGGGCACTCGTTTTTGTAATGGTCGCAGCCGCTGCACGAGTACCCGCAGACGGTCTCGATCTTCTCTGCCATGGATCCCGGTTGCAGCAGGGGATGATAAACTCCGGGCCCCGCACTGTGAAAGTAGCGGGCCGGTCTTTGGGATCCCCGGGCCGCTCTTTCCCATAATTCTCCGGCCGCAGCACCCCGATCCCTGGAAAAAAAAATCACGGATCTTTCCAAAATCCTGCCGTATATATGGCGCACCGGCCAAACGAGCCCTTATACAAACGTGCAGGTGAACATCCATGGATATCAGATACACCGGAATGGACGGGATGCTGGTCGCAGCCATCAGCGGCCGGTTCGATAACGACGCCGTGCCGGAATTCAAATCCGCCCGCGAATCATGGCCGGTCGCCCCGACCGTCCTTGACCTGAGCGGCCTTACCTACCTGAGCAGTTCGGGCCTCCGGGAACTCCTGGCGCTCAGGCGCGACTTTTCCCGGCAGGGTGTGCCGGTCGTCATCGCCGGCAGCACGGGATTTGTCAGCAGGATCCTTACGGTGAGCGGCTTTGCAGAGGTCTTTGTCACGTACCCCACAGTAGCGGACGCGGCAAAAGCGATCTCCTGCGGGGGTGCATGATCATGATCGCCACGCTTGGGGAATCCGAATCCGGTGCGGCAGAAGAAGAGATCCGGATCCGTCCCATGCAGCCGGAGGACGCGGGAAGCGTTACCGGGCTGATGCGGGAAGTGTACGGCGAGACCTGCCCGAGGCGGTCGGTCTACGACCCGGTCCTGCTCCGGAAACGGGTGATGTGCGGCGAGCTCCGATCCGCCATCGCAGAGGGACCGGGCGGGACGGTCGTCGGCTATGGCTCGCTTTCCGGGTATTACGGCTATCCCGAGATCGGTCTTTTGGGCTCCCTTGCAGTCTCCCCTGCCCGCCGGGGCCGGGGGATCGGCGGGAGGCTCACGCGGCACCTGGTCTCGTTTGGCAGGCAGGCCGGGTATGTTGCCCTCACGGCCGGGACATTCACGTCCCACCCGTACGCCCGGCAGGCAATCGAGCGGGAGGGATTTACCTCTACCGCGATCCTCCTCGGGTCGCAGCCGCAGGGGATCTCGTTTCCGGGAATTGTCGAAACCTCCGGCCAGCGCGAGAGCGTGGTCTTCTACACCCGAATCCTCGCCCCCGGGGAGTACGGGTACCAGTATATTCCCGATCGCCACCGCCCGGTTATCTGCGCTCTCTGCCGGGATCTCGGGGTCCATATCTCCGCCACGGAGACCGGCTATTATCCCGTGGGCGGGCCGTCGGCCATCGAGTACATGTTCAACCAGGAAAGCGGCGCCGGGCTGATCTGGATACGGAAAGCAGGATACGATTACCACGAGGTTCTTGCCATGGCGGTCCGGATGCTCCGCTCGGCAGGGGCAAAGGTCCTGCGGCTGCACCTGAACTTAAACGATCCCGGCTCGCCCTCCGTAGTCACCGCAGCAGAGGCGCTCGGCTTTGTCTTTGCCGGTATCCTGCCCGCAAAGGACGGGCTCGTGCTTCTCATGCAGGACCTCCAGGGGATCGCGATCGATCCGGAAAAACTCTGCATCGGCGAAAACCCGGCAGGCCGTCGGCTGCTCGACTACATCGGCTCGCAGATCGAAAAGACCGGGTGTGGGGCAGGGGAGGATCCGCAGGGTGTATAAAGCCCGGTAAAAAAAGAGCCGGGGAAAACCGGTAGGGGTTCCCGATACGGGGAACAATCCTTTTTACTTCTTTGCCAGCTTTAAGATCCGGATCGCCAGGTGCGCCGCATTGTCGCCATTGTCGATCCCGACACAGGCAACCGGCACGCCCTTTGGCATCTGGACGATCGAGAGCAGGGCATCGAGGCCGTTCAACGTCCCGCTGACCGGAACCCCGATCACCGGCTTGTCGGTCTTTGACGCGATGACCCCGGGGAGCGCGGCCGAGAGGCCGGCGATCGCGATGAAGACTTTGCTTGGGGCACCCTTCACATACGCATCCAGCTTGTCCGGGTCCCGGTGGGCAGAGATAACCTGGTAGTCCCAGGCGATCTTGTGCTCGTCAAGGACCTTCTTTGCCTTGTCGGCAATTACGGAATCGGATGCAGATCCGCAGATGATACTTACGTCTGCCATAAGAGCCATCCAAACTTATATCCCGTATTTATAAATATATTATTGGCAGATCCACATGGAAAAAGAAACCCTCCTTATGTTACCGGGCCCGGTACCGATGCCTGAACGGGTCAGGTTCGCGATGGCCCGCCAGGCAATCAACCACCGCAGCGCCGAGTTCGGCGCCGTATACGCTGACTGCGTGCGGGTCTTAAAGACCGCTTTTGGGACCGCAAACGATGTTGTCATCATCAGCGGGTCCGGCACGGCCGGCATGGAAGCCGCGGTCGCAAACTTCGGCCGCGACAAGGATATCGCCTGTTTTGTGAACGGTAAGTTCGGCGAACGCCTCTATAAGATCAGCCAGCGCTACGGAAAGGCCCACGAGCTTCCATCCGAATGGGGCACCCCGCTCGACCTCGCAGGTCTCGAAAAGCAGCTCGAAGCCGGCGCACAGGTCGTCACCATGGTCCACAACGAGACCTCGGCCGGTATCAAGAACCCGGCAGCGGAAGTCGGGAAGCTCGCGCACAAGCACGACGCGCTCTTTATCATGGACGGCGTCACTTCGGTCGGCGGCGATCTCGTCGAGATGGACAAGTGGGGCGTCGATGTCGCCATTGTCGGCTCGCAGAAGTGCCTCGCAGCCCCCGCCGGCCTTGCCGCAGTTGCGGTGAGCAGCCGGGCATGGGAGCGGCTCACGAAAAACCCGCCGTACTACCTCGACCTTGCGGCGTACAGGAAGAGTGCTGCAGGTAAACCCATGGAGACCCCGTACACCCCGGCGGTTCCCTTATTCCTTGCGCTCCGCGAGGCCTGCCTTATGATCGAAGAAGAAGGCATGGCAAACCGGATCGCCCGGCACCAGAAGATGGCAAAGGCAGTCCGCGCCGCAGTGCAGGCATGGGGCCTCTCGCTCTACCCGAAGATCGATGCAAAGCACGAGTACGCGACCACCGTCACCGCGGCAGCATACCCCGAGGGCGTCAAGGACGATGACGTCCGCGGCGCGGTAAAGAAGCTCGGCATCACCATTGCCGGCGGCCAGGACCACCTCAAGGGCAAGATCTTCCGCATCGGGACCATGGGCGCCGTGAGCGCACCCGAGATCCTCGCCACCCTTGCCGCAACCCAGCACGGCCTGGTAAAGGCCGGCTGGAAGATCAAGGGCAACGGTGTCGAGGCCGCGGCCGAGGTGCTGGGATGAAGGTTGGTGTTGCAGACACCACCTTCTCACGCGTCAATATGGGAGCGATCGCCATCGACGAGCTCAAAAAGCACGCGAGCGTGGCGATCGAACGGGTGACCGTGCCGGGCGTCAAAGACCTGCCGGTTGCCTGCAAGAAACTGATTGAAGAACGCCGGTGCGAGATCGTGATGGCGCTCGGTATGCCCGGGGGCAAGGACAAGGACAAGCTCTGCGCCCACGAGGCATCGCAGGGGCTCATCATGTGCCAGCTCATGACCAACCATCACATCATCGAGGTCTTCGTGCACGAGGACGAGGCCAAAGACGATGCAGAGCTTGCATGGCTTGCCGAGCAGCGCACCCGGGAACATGCAGAAAATGCCGTCAACCTGCTCCTCCACCCGGAGGTCCTTACAAGGAACGCCGGCACCGGCCAGCGCCAGGGGTTCGAGGACGCCGGCCCTGCCCGGCGGTAGGGCCCCATTGACAGGTTTATGTGCAAACAAACGAGATGATCTGATATGTGCGATACAAAACCGGTAAAACTGGGATTCGTTGTTGCGGAGTTCAACCGTGACATCACCTACATGATGGAGATCGAGGCACGGGAACACGCAGCATTCCTCGGCGCCGAAGTGACCGAGTGCCTGTACGTGCCGGGAGCATTCGACATGCCCCTTGCCATAAAAAAGATGCTTGCCGCAGGAAAGGTCGACGCGGTTGTCACGGTCGGCTGCGTGATCGAAGGCGCGACCCAGCACGACGAGATTGTCGTGCAGCACGCGGCACGGAAGATCATCGACCTCTCGCTTGAATTCGGCAAGCCGGTCACGCTCGGCATCTCCGGGCCCGGCATGAGCCGGCTCGAAGCAAACGAGCGGATCGATTATGCAAAGCGTGCCGTTGAATCCGCCGTAAAACTTGTCAAAAGATTACAATGAAGCAGCTCTCGGCAAAGGTTGCGGCGATCGCGCCCTCGGCTACTATCGAGATCACGAACAAGGCAAAGAAGATGCAGCGGGAGGGCATCGATGTCATCAGCCTCTCGATCGGCGAGCCTGATTTCGATACCCCGAAACATATCACCGATGCCTGCATCGGCGCCCTCAAAAAGGGCGAGACGCACTATGCGCCCAGTAACGGCATCCCCGAGCTTCTCGCGGCGATCAGCGAAAAGATCGCAAAAGAGAACAAATTTGCCTGCGAACCCGACCAGGTGATCGTGACCTGCGGCGCAAAGGACGCCATCTACGAAGGGATGGAGGCGGTTTTAAACCCCGGCGACGAGGTCATCCTTCCCACGCCGGCCTGGGTCTCGTACGAACCCTGCGTCCAGATGGCGGGCGGGAAGACGGTATTCCACCCGGTGAACCAGAAGACCTTCCAGCTCGACGATTCTATTCTCGAAAAGGTCAATGCAAAGACCAAGATGATCTCGATCAACTCGCCCTCGAACCCGAGCGGGGCGGTCTTTGATAAGAAATCGATGAAGCTCGTGGCCGATCTCTGCGAGGATCACGACCTGTACGCAATGTCGGACGAGATCTACGAGAAGCTCATCTACGGCAAAGAGCACATCTCGCTTGCGTCGCTCGGCGATATGGCGCAGCGCACGATCACGGTCAACGGCTTCTCCAAGGCCTACGCGATGACCGGGTGGCGGCTCGGGTACGCGGTGGCCCCAAAGCCGATCATCAAAGCGATGTCCAGGGTGCAGCAGCATTCGGTCTCGCAGGCAACGACCTTTGCGATGTGGGGTGCGGTTGCAGCGCTCAGAGGCGACCAGAAATGCGTTGAATCTATGCGCAGCGAGTTCGACAGGCGCCGGAAGTTTATGGTGGCCGAGCTCGGGAAGATGGGCTACACCTGCGCCCCGGCCGATGGCGCTTTCTACGCATTCGTGAAAGTTACCGGCGACGACAATAAGATCGCGACCGACTGGCTCGAAAAGGGCCATGTGGCTGCAACCCCGGGCAGCTCGTTCTATGCCCCGGGATGGATCCGGCTTTCATATGCGGCTTCGATGGAGAGGCTCCATGAAGCGATGGAGCGGATCAAGAAGGTTGGCGGGAAGTAACCGGGCCCGGCCAACCAGATACTTTTTTGGGTTGTTTTCCTGCAATCTTTGCGCTTGTTCGAACTTTCGCGCCAGAAAATTTTGAAACGATCGCAGCGAAAACGGGAAAAACAGGCTATTGATGCAAATACCACGACGGAGACGTCCCGGGCCGGAAAATCCGTTCCGGCCGATCGCGTCCCGCCAGTACGGCCTGAAAGTTTTTCCGGGTAAAAATTTCCGGTTCGAAAGTTGGTACGCCCGGATTTTTTTGGCGCGAAAGTTTTTTCGGCACATTTTTTTCGGTTCGAAAGTTGAAAATCCTAAAAAATTTTGGATTGAAAGTTGAAAAAAGAAAAAAAATCTGGCGCGAAAGTTGGAAAAAAAGGTGTTAGTTATACAACTAACTCAGTTCTCCGGCGTAAATCCAGCAATACGGACCCGGCACCGGGATCAAAAAAACCCGGACTTTTTTTTGCCGCGAAAGTTGAAAAACCAAAAAATTTTCCGGTCGAAATTTGAAAAAAGAAAAAAAAGTTGGACTGAAATTTCTCCGGCCGGATTTTTTTTGGTTTGAAATCTGAAAGCTCCAAAAAAATTCCGGATGAAAGTTCGTACGCCCGGATTTTTCCGGATGAAAATCAAAATTGCCGGAAAAATTTTGGAGCGGCCAGGGACAAGACCGTACCGTTACACTCAGCCCCCCCTTGCGCCATCCCAGCCCCCGAGGGGGCGGGGGCGCGAACGATACACTCTGACTTACCTGCATTCAGAACTGCTCCCGGTACAGGTAATACAGAGCTATCGCAATGGGGGGATGCCCGAGCGGCGGGGGCGCCAGCCCCAAAGAGCGTCTTCTTATATTGAGTCACCGTCGATACTGCATCATTATGATAAATTTCCCCGTCGGAGATCCAAGAAACGCTCACAGATTGCACCGGTTGGCAGATATCAGGCTCAGATGACCATTCCATCGATCCCAAAAACCCTGCCGCAGGAAGCCCGCTAAATTGCAGGTTTAAAAAGCCTTAAAATCGTGGCATTTTTAGAAATACGCGATTAAATCAGGAATTTCTATGGGCGTGGCCACAACTTCCACTGGAAACCGGTTTTGAGGGATCGCCCTGTTCCGGTCCTCCGTCGGAGAAAGGATCTGCGGAAACCTACCCTCCCAAAGAAGAAGGAAAACACACCCTGTCAGACACCCGTCAGCCCGATCTTCCCGTCGCCTTCCACGAGACCTTCGCGTACGTCGAACGGCCGGACACCACGACCTCACCATTCTTTTCCTGCACGAGCCGCGCAAGGTACGCGTCAAGGATCTTCTCCTGCGCTGCGGTCGTCACCCTGAACCGGCCCCGGAAGAATGCGGTCATCTCGTCCCGGGATCCAAACCGGTACTCTTTACTGAGTGGCATCATCTTCACGTCCGCATAAATCCCGGCATTGTACAGCACTTCAAAGAGGCAGTCGGTCTTTGGCCCGGGATAATACGTGCACCCGTGCAGCGGCTCCCAGAGCTCCACGTACATCTTTTCCCAGAACGGCATATCCACGAACCAGTACAGGCAGACCTCACCGTTTGCCACCGCGTCCATCTTTAAGAGCGCAGCCCGGATGTCCTGCATCGTTAAGGAGAGCGAAGCGATCACGAGATCGTATTTCCCGTCCAGGTCCCGGGCCGGGTCGATATCCTCCCAGAGTTTTTTGATGCAGGATACGTTTGCGATCCCTTTTGCCCGGCACTGCTCCCTGAGAACGGCGGCCATCCCGGCCCCGGGCTCGATCGCGGTCACATCTTTTACCCGCGGTGCGATGGGGATCGCGAGCGTTCCCGGCCCGGCGCCGATATCGAGCACCCGCATATTTTTATTGAGCGCGAGACCGGCGATTGTTGTCTGCACCCGGTCGTCGTACTCGCCCCGGGAATTCTCCGCATAGCGTTTCGCATTTGCCGGGTCGTCCCAGTTGTGCGACGCATCCTCGAAATGCTTCGAGGACTCCTGGAGGCGCTGCTGGTGCGCCCAGCGCTCGTTTGCTTCGCACGGGTTCTTTTCCGGAGTACGTGCCTGCCCTGCCATGAAGAAGTACTGGCTCTCTTGCCGGATAAGAGTGTTTCGCTGGAAGATTCCTGTAACAAATAAAAAAAGAAAAAGTCCGGAGCAGGTCCGGTATCTCACTCTTTACGCTTCATCAGGTAGACTGCCCACCCGCCGATAAAGACAAGGAGTGCAATTGCCCCGATGATCTGCGGGAGCATTGACCCGCTAGCCTGGCCCTGTGCCCCAAACCGGGGCAGGGTCACGTTCTTTGTCGAGGTAAACAGGTTCCCCTGGCTGTCCTTGTACGACACCAGTAAGGGGACCTCGGTCTGGTTTACCGCAGTAAACGTAACCGTGAAACTCCCGAAATCGTCGGGCTTGAGGGCCCCGATCACGTACGAGCGGTAGGGATCGGCGGGCACGGCCGGGGAGAGCGCCGTGATGGTCACGGCATTTGCCGTGGAGAGGCCGGCATTGGTGATATCGCCGGTCACCTCAAATGCCCCTGCGGTGTTCTTCACCTCGATATTGCTCATCACCGGGTCAGCATCCTTCTTGTCGGGCGAGAACCGTATCGGGATCTGCTGCGAGACGCTGTGGTGATTGTCCCCGTTGTCGTAATTGAGGGTAACGTTTAAGGTCGTCTCCGCGTGCGGTGTCACCGTGAAGTTCACGAGCGTGCTCGATCCCGCTGCAAGGGGGCCGATATAGGTGGATGCCGGCAGGATCTCCGCATTGTCCCCGGAGATACTGAGGACGGCATTTTTCACCCCGGCCTTTCGCGGGTTTGCGATCTGGAGGGAGATCGTGTCCTTCTTGCCGGATGAATAGGAGTCGGGGCTGTTGATGACGGCGAGCACGAGCGGCGTATTATCCACCCAGACTGCCGCCGGGTAGTACAGGCTGCCCGCATCGCGGTAACTTAACGAGAGCCGCGGGTAGTAGTGCCCGTCAGGGACATCCGCGCCCACGGAGAACGTGTAGTCCCGGGTCTGGGCCGGCCCGATATTGGATGCGATATCGTAGGGAGACCCCAGAAGCTTGATATTTTCGTCGCCGAACGTGGCGTGTCCGATGACCACGCTCTGGTTGCGGTTCCCGTTTGTCACCGAGACGGTGACCGTTCCCTTATCCCCGGTAAAAAACGCGCCCGGGTCATAGGAGACTCCCGAAACGTACACGTTTCCTGCGGCTGCAAGGGAGTCCGATGTGGTATAGGCAGATGCGCCGCCGATCCCGGCGAGCAGGAGAACGATCGCGATGACCGTGAAGTACAGTGTCTTCATTCAGGCTCCTGCCATGGTCAGGACGACGTAGGCGATGAATATGATTACAGGCGCTCCCACGCAGATTGCCGCGTCGCGCATGGAGAGCCTGCGAGCCTGTTTTATCCCGAAGATCCAGGTGTTTGCGCTCCAGAGCAGGAAGACAACGGAGACGACCGCGGCGGTCTCGGTATACGCCATCATGGACGGATCCTGCATCAGGGCCGTGGTGGCCGATGTCATGACGCCCGGGTCCTGCAATGCCGAGGAGGTGACCTGCGGGACCACGACTTTGGGCAGATATTCGAATGCCGCGATCAGGGTGATGACCGCGCCGAAGATCTGGGGCAGGTAGCCGTAGCCGACGACTTCAAGGCAGCGGTTGAAACTTCCTTCGCCCTTGAAGAGTTTCGATATCAGGTAGAATAGCCCGGCCCAGATGAGCCAGAAGATAAAGACCCCTGCAAATGCGGCAAGGATAATGAAGACTACCATCACGGCGCCGAGGCCGCCCATGGCAGAGTCCATCAGTTTTGCGGTAAGGCTCCCGGCAAGATAGCCGTAGCCCGCTGCAAGGATGGCACATACACAAACGATCAGCGCCGGGACCTTGAGCTGTTCCGTATCGCCGAGCGTATCCTGGAAAAAGCGGTTCGGATTGAATAACAGGTCGAAGAGTGAAAATTTCATGGTTGGTTTCCCTCCGGTAAAATGCCAAAAAGCATTTCGCCAGCGTTTGTCTATGTTCCGGTATTGTGCTGCATGTTTATTAGTTGGATGCCCGCCCGGAATCATCGACGGAGAAACCGTACGTGACGGTCGTCTTTGTAATAAAAAAATCAGGAAAAGTAGCGAGGGATGGATTTGAACCATCGGTCTACGGGTTATGAGCCCGTCGGGATATCCTGACTACCCTACCTCGCTTCCCGGATTAATCAGGACTATAATATAGCCGGCTGGCACTCATATACTTTACTAAAAAACGGCACATTTCTGCCATATTCGTTAGGTTCAATTAGGGGAGTCCTCCAAAACACCATACATGGACGATACCGAGCTTGAAGAGATACGGAAAAAGAGGATGGCCGCGCTTAAGGAACAGATGGCATCTGCCGATGTATCGGGTGCCGTGATCCCGGTCGACCAGCTGCATATCGGCGAACTCTTAAAAGCACACCCGGCGCTTGTTATCGATTTCTGGGCGGAATGGTGCGGCCCCTGCCGGCGCATCGGCCCGATCATCGAGGAGCTCGCGCAGGAATTTGCCGGGAAGGTGACGTTTGGGAAGTGTAATACCGACGAGAACCAGCAGCTCGCCATGCAGCTCTCGATCTCGGCGATCCCGAACATCGTATTCTTCTCGAACGGCCAGCTGGTGGACCGGGTAATCGGGGCGTACCCGAAAGAAGCGATCCGGGAAAAGATTCTCAAAAACTTCCCGTAAATCCTAAAAAAAGATCTTTTTTGTTTTTGTTATTCGCAGTACGGGTCGTTGATGAACTCTTCGTACACCTTTTTTGGCGGCCGTCCGCCCCTGCGGCCTCCCCCGTGCGACCGGTGCTGGCGGGAGGGCATCTCCTCTTTGTCGTCCTCGGCATCAAGATCGGTATCAGGGGTCTCCGGAGCCTCTGCGGGCGGGTGCGGTTCTGCTTCCGCCGGCCGGGGCTGCCGGTTCCGGTGGTCCCGCGGGTGGTGGTGATACGCGCCCCGTTCCTGGTGCTGCTGTTGCGGCGGGGCCTGCTCCTGATGCGTCTCTTCAGCCATAGATATCAGTTATCATACAGCCCCGTGACCAAAAATACCTTGTTATGAAGAAGGTCACTGCCCGGAATAGAGCGTGCCTTCCTGGACCTCTATGACAAGGGCGCCGAGTTCCTCAACTACCTTGAGCAGGTCGGGGCCGGCGGCAACGGACGACCGGGTATTCTCGAATTCCCCAAGCGAATGCACCCAGGAGCTTCCCCAAATTTCGAACCGGAAGACCGGCTTTTTCCAGAGTGCGCCCGTCACCACAAGGGCGATCCCGAGAACTACTACGCCAATCCCGCCAAAGAGGAGGATCGCTTTCCCGGAAAGGCCGATGACCGCAAGAGCGATCCCGATGATGAGAAGAACGATCCCCCCGGCCATGAGGCCGGGCCGGTACCGCGAGGACTGGACTACCCCGATTCCCTTGATCTCCGCAATGCTGACCTGCTGGTAGAGCGACTCCGACCGCTGGTCGAAAAAACTCCTGACGTTCGAGTACGCGATCAGGCGCTTGGTGGTCACAGCGATCCCGATCTTGGCCCGGACCGGGGAATACATCCGCAGCCCGTCGTACTCCTTGACGAGTGTCTCGGTCTGCGCAAAACCCACAAAATTCCGAATATCTGGCATGTCCTCACCCGGTAAAGGATACGTTTGGCCTGCAATTATTACAAAATTGTGGTTGGTTTGCAGCCCCCGGTTCCTGTACTGCCGCCCGCCGGAATGAACACGTATATACATTGGCGTCTGAAACTGTATCACAAAAAGACCGGGCGTTACCCCCCCATGTCCAACGTCACCACCCTGCTCGATGCAAAGAGCGTTCCCGAGGCAAAGGCTGCCTTTGTCTGCCCGTCTAGAAACGAGACGTACAGCTACAAGCAGCTCCGGGACGAGATGAACCGGATCGGTGCCGGCCTTCTCTCACTCGGGATAAAAAAAGGCGACCGGGTCTGCATCTATCTCGACAGCTCGCCCGAGTACCTGATCAGCTACTTTGCGATCTGGCGGATCGGGGCGGTGGCGGTCCCGACCAATATCGTGTACCAGGGAGAAGAGCTGCTCCACGCGGTAACGGACGCCGGTGCCTGCGCGATCATCACGGACGTGCACCGGGCGGACGTGGTTGCCGGGGTGCAGAAGGAAGCCCCGGGCCTCGTACACGTGATCTGTGTCGGGGGAAAGGGTGCGGCCTGCACGGCGGCATGGGAGTCGTTTCCCCCGGCGCCGGCCGGGATGCGTGCGGCCAGCTGCGGGATGGACGATCTCTGCCATCTCCAGTACACGGCCGGGACGACCGGCAAACCCAAAGGGGCAATGCTCACGCACGGGAACTGGATGACGGCGCTCGACGCGGAACGCGAGGCGCTCCGGCTCCTGCCGGACGATGTGTATCTCGGGATCTACCCGATGGGCCATGTTGGTTTGTCCTGGGGCCTCGCGGTGCTCCGGGCCGGCGGGACGTTCGTGATGATGGAACGTTTCGAGCCGGAGCAGTACCTCTCGCTTGCGGAAAACTACCGGGTCACGGTCCTTGCCGGGATGCCGCCGGTGATCCACACGCTCATCCACGCAGCACCCGGGACCGAGGGCCGGCTTAAAACCGCCCGGCTCATCATCTCGGGCGGGGGGAACCTCCTGCCCGTAGTCTGGGAGGCGTTCGACCAGCGCTACCATATCCCGGTGGCAAACTCGTACGGCCTTTCGGAGACGATCGTGATCGGGTCCGGCACGACCACGCTCCCCGAGTACCCGCACCTCACGAAGAACTACCGGAGCGTGGGAGTCGCGGTCGGCTACACCGAGGTCCGGGTAGTCTCGGTCGACAACCCGGAGCAGGAGATGCCCCCGGGCGAGGCCGGGGAGATTGCGCTCCGCGGCCCGTCGGTTGCAAAGGGCTACTGGAACCTGCCCGAGGCAACGGCCGCGGTCTTCCGTCACGACGGCTGGTTTTTGACCGGCGATATCGGATACATGGATGCGGACGGGATCCTCTACATCACCGACCGGAAAAAGGACATGATCATCATGTCGGGCTGGAAAGTCTACCCGACCGAGGTCGAGAATGTGATCGTGCAGCACCCGGCGGTGGCGGACGTGGCGGTCTTCGGGATCCCGGACGAGCGCCGGGGCGAGATGCCGGTCGCGGCAGTGGTCTTAAAAGCCGGCGCAGCGCTCTCGGGCGAGGAGTTCGATGCTTTCTGCCGGAAGCACCTTGCGGGCTACAAGGTGCCCCGGAAACTTTTGATCGTCGATGCCCTGCCCCGTGTGCACGGCTGGAAGCTGCTGCGCCGGACCCTCCGGGAAACGTTCGGTTCACAGGGGCAGTGATCGCACATCGCGGTATCCGGGCAGGCCCGGGACTTGAGGAACCTTTTTTAAGGGTAAGTCAATACTCTTTATAACGGAGCAATATGGATACGGAGAGCCGGATCAAGGACATCCCGATCACCGGTATGGCGCATAAGAGATCCACCGGTATCGTGGGCCTCAACCTCCTGCTGGACGGAGGGTTCCCGCAGGGGTCGGTCATCATGGTGTACGGGACGCCACTTGCCGGTGTTGACCTTGCCGCACTCCAGTTCTGGAAGGTCGAGGGCGAGGAAGGCACGTACTTCATGAACGACGGGGATGCCGAGCCGGACATGATTGATGCGACCGAGCTCTACCCGGAGATGTACCTCCCGCAGATGATCGGCCACCGGATCGTGATCGATTCGTTCTCCACGCTGGTGATCAAGTACGGGATCGACAATGCGCTCAAGTTCCTGCGTCTCGCCCGCAAGGAAGTGCGCAAGCGCAACGCGAACCTGATGTTTATCGTGTACTCCGATGTCCATTCGCCGGTCGAGATGACCCGGATCATGCGGGCCGCCGACCTGGTGATGGAGCTTAAGACCGATATCGGGCAGAACGAGATCGGGCGCACGCTCATCGTCCACAAGATCCGGGATGCCCCGGCACCCCAGCGCCTGTTGCCGTTTATTATTACGGAGCGGGGGATCGAGGCATCGACCACGTCGAGAGTGGTGTAGGATCTTCGGGGATTCATTCTTTTTTAGATTGTTCTATATCGGAAGGTTGGTCAACCCTCACCAAAACGAGCACTCGCCCCCTCCGCCCCCTCGCGCTCGACGGGTGGCCCGGCCACACCCGTCTCGCTAGGGGGAACAACCGGAAGATCGGGCTCCTGCTTTTCCTCAACCAGCAGTTCCAAAGGTATTATTGTAATTTACCAAGAAGTGAAAAAATAGTTCTTTGATATTAATCACGATTGATTTTCTCTGCTAAACTAATTCAAATATCGATGAACAAAGCAAAAATTGAAGATCCACAATTTCTATTTTCGTCTTTTTTTACCGAAAATCCCACTAGACATATTGAAAATGTCATTTCCTATTTGGGCGGAATACGATTTTCGCCCATCTCCAGTAACTATTTTGTTCATTGTTCCACGAGGGGTTTTTGGACCCCTCTTACCGAAGATTCCCACCATGGTCAGACATTATTATCCTTGTTATATATATGTTACAGGTGGCACGGTGATTCATCTCATACGACCCAAGAAGCGGAACCCCCCGCCAATAAAGAACGGGTGTAGCCGTGCCACCCGTTCGGCTTGGTGGGGGGATTGGTGGGCGTCCTATCGCATTGGATCAACGAGTATAAAGAGAAATTTGAAAAACCCTCGCCCCGACCCGATCTCTGTTTGAGTGGGGGTGGTCACAAAATCCTAAAAAAAAGTGGCCCGGCGTTTTACAGCGCGAACCGCACTTCCTTTGCGGCTTCTGCCATATTCTTGAGTTTCCAGAACGCGGATTCCCGTGAGCGCATCCGCAGGCCGCAGTCGGGATCAACAAGCATTGCCTTTGCGCCGAAGACCTCGACGCCCTTTTCTATCCGCTTTCTGATCTCTGCCACGGTCTCCACTGCTTCTGCGGTCGAATCAACGCAGCCGTACCCGATCATCCGGCCCGAGAGATCCTTGCTCCCAAAGAGGGAGAGGTTCTCCGGGTTCTTCGAGAACTCGAAGTCCAGCACGTTCACGTTGACTTTGAGGATGTCGTCGAGGACATTTCCGATGTTCCCGCAGACATGCATACAGGTCGGGACTTTTACCCCTCCCGTAATGAGATCGATGGCCTGTTTCCCGACAGCGAGATCGGCGACACCGGTCGAGAAGATCGGTTCGTCGATCTGGAGGAGCGTGACCCCGGCAGCCTCAAGGTATTTTGCCTCGACGGCAAGGGCCGCGGCAAGATCGAGCGCCAGTTCCTCCTTGTTCCGGTACATCGGCGTGCTGATATGGAGCCCGTGGGCAAGTGTCGAGGGGCCGGTGATGATCCCCTTGACGTAGAGCGATTTTGATTTCGCGTACTTGGTGTCGCCTGCGGTGATTGCACCTGAAGCCGGCTGGATCTTCCCGACAACGTCCTGGCCCTTGATGCCCGGGAGTTTGCCGGAAAAAGCCTGGATCATGTCGCCCCGGACCTGGCCGTCCGAGATGATATCGATCCCGGCATTGACCTGGTCGGCGACCGCGGTCTCGACCGCGGATTTGAACGGATCAAAAAGGGTCTTGAGGCCGGAGCCTTTCACTACGGGGTAGCTCCCGACCACGGTTGTCGCCAATACCTTGTTGATGAAATACGCTTTCATGGGACGAGGCGGTGCATGTCTCTGGGGAAGAGGACTGCTTCGCGGACGTTAGAGAGTCCGAGCATTGTCATGATAAGCCTTTCTGCGCCAAGGCCCCAACCGGCGTGCGGCGGCATCCCGTACCGGAACGGGCGCAGGTAGAACTCGAAGCTGTCGGGCGAGAGGCCCTTCTTCTTGATCTGCTGGACGAGGAGGTCGTACTGGTGGATGCGCTGTGCACCGCTCGAGAGTTCCATTCTCGGGTGCATGAGGTCGAAGGCCTTGCAGATGGACGGGTCGTCCTCGTAGGGCATCGCATAGTAGGGCCGGATCTCGGTGGGCCAGTCGGTGATGAAGTAGTGGGCGCCCATCTCGTCGCCGATCGCGTGTTCGGCTGCGGCGGAGATATCGTCGCCGTACTTGATCGGCTCGCTGCAGGTCTTCTGCGCGATCTCGATTGCCTCGCAGTACGGCAGCCGGGTGAAGGGTGCCTTTGGCACACAGAAGTTGTCGATCTCGAGGTTTGCGATCTGGGTGCTGCAGGTCTTGTTCACGTACTCGTAGGTAGTGACGATCAGGTCTTCGAGCGTCTTCATTACGTCCTTGTGGTCCGCGTACGAGACCTCGATATCGATGCTCGTTGCCTCGTTTAAGTGCTTCGTGGTATTGTGCTCTTCGGCCCGGAAGATCGGCCCGATCTCATACACCTTCTCAAAGCCGCCCGCCATCATCATCTGCTTGTAGAGCTGCGGGCTCTGGTTGAGGAACGCTTCCTTGTCGAAGTAGGCGATCGGGAAGAGCTCGGTCCCGCCTTCGGTTGCGGCGGCCACGATCTTCGGGGTCGTGATGCTGATGAACCCTTCCTTGTGGAGGAACTCGTTGACCGCAAAGAGCGCAGCGCTCCTTATCTGGAAGACCGCGGCGACCCGGGGCCGGCGCACATCGAGGAACCGGGCATCGAGCCGGGTGTCGAGTTCGACCCCGACTTTTTCCGAGACATCGAGCGGGAGCGGAGTCTCTGCGAGGTTGATGATCTCGAAGGTGTCCGGGACGATCTCGCGGCCGCCCGGTGCCTTTTCAACGGCCTTTACCGTGCCGGCGATCCGGACCACGGACTCCCTGGATACTTTCTTTGCCGCAAGAAGAATCTCTTCGGAAACTTTCTTTTTGGGGATGGTCACCTGGATGATCCCGGTCCGGTCGCGGATCAAAAAGAACGCGAGTCCGCCGAGGTCCCGTTCCTCGTGGACCCATCCGCAGATCTCTGCATGGCCGGCGTCGGGTGTGACGCTCTGTATGGGAACGCGCATTAAAATCCTATAACAATGGGCCGGGAAGGATAATTGAGTTTATGGGGCCTTTAGGCCCGGGCACCCTACATGTTTTTGGCCAAACGCAGGCTTACGTGATCATATGACAGATCATCCACCCCGCCCTGCTGCACATGGCGATGGCGGTACTCCCTCCCGCAGGAACCTGATGATTGGCATTCTTGCAGGAGTCATTATCGTGGTCGTTGCTGCGATCTTTTTAACGCTGACCGTTTCGGTAACATCCGATCTCTCCGAAAAAAGCCTGCCGTACGTGACCCACTATTCCGTGGCACTGCCGGATGGCGAAGCGGTAACGATAGGCAACAGCCGGATCGCGGTGATGGCGTACAATGGTTCGGTCATTACCGATGTGGACGGCAACCGCGAACAGCTGGTCGTGGGCCAGACCCGGGTGATCAGCCCCCGGCACGCGAAGATCACCACGCTCGGGATCCCGATCTACAATGCCGATTTCCAGTTCACCTTAACATATCTCGGCCAGGCCGGGACAAAGGATAACTTCGATCTTACCGTGAAGACCTCGCAGCAGGTGCCCGGATTCCTGCTCGACCGGCTGATGCCGGCTTCGGTAAACGCGGTAACGGCATAATATCACGCTTCGGGAACCCCCCCGGGTACCCCCTCCTTTTTTCATTGTTGCCCGTACACAACGGGTCTTGTTCCCGGATACCTGCTGTGTCCCTCAGTCCTTCCGGAACCGCCAGGCTCCGGAGGGGATCCGGATCTCGAACCGGGCTCCGCGTCCCGGCGTCCCGTTCTCCTCGATGGTAAAACCGGTGATTGAGAGGATCTCCCGGGACAAAAAGAGGCCAAGGCCGGTATGTTTTCCAAAGCCTCTTGTGAAGAGCCGGGGCTTGTCGTTTTCCGGGATCCCGACGCCGTTGTCCTCGCAGACAACGACAAACTCGTCATTATACACGTCCCCGGTAAACGAGATGCTCGTGATAGTCTCCCCGTACTGGACGGCATTCCCGACGAGGTTGGAGAACACTTTCCCGAGCATCGGGTCGGCAAAGACCTCTATTCCCGGCACGGTATTTTTAACAGACACCTTCCCGTTACCGGCATGTTCCGCTGCCAGTGCAATGACCGCCGGGAGATCCTGCCATTTTGCCGCTTCGGATCCCAGGTTCTGGTACTCCCGGGTAAACTCGATCTGCTCATGGATCTTCGAGATAATCTCGCGCTCTTTTTTTATGAACTCTTTTTCTTCCCTGCTCTGTGCCATCCCGGACCCCAGTTCCACATAACAGTCCAGGGCCGTGATCTGGTTGAGGATGTCGTGCCGGGTGATGTTGTTTAGGAGGGCCAGTTTCCTGCTGGCATCGGCAAGGGCGGACTCGGCCAGTTTTCTCCGGGTGATATTGCGGAGCACGATCAGGTAATAGGAGCTCCTGCCCGGGATCTGGGGATCGAACGGGATCACGGACGCCTCGTAGTACTGCGGCTGGCCCGGGCGGTCTATTACGACCTCCCGGATAACGGGCCTGCTTTCCGGGCCGGCCGCAGGCAGCGTCCCGATATCCCCGGGCAGCACCGTCCGGGCGGACTGCCCGATCAGCCGGTCCGAGGAAACGCCGAGCATCTCTTCCGCGGCCGGGTTGGTGTCGCAGATATCCAGACGATCGTCTACCACAATGATGCCGTCGGCAATCGTGGAGAAGACCCGGTCGTGCGCCACCGGCATGAGGGAGAGGAGCTGGAACCGCGAGATCCCGTATGCGGCAAGCAGGCCGGAGAACGCAAAGAGGAGGGGCGAGAGATTCACGAACGGTACCGGTCCCCACCGGGCAACATAGGCAATATTTGCTGCTAAAGGAAGCAGGCTCGCGGCTAAAACGAGGGCGATCTGGTACTGGTAGATGGCATGCGAGGTCCAGAAACGCGTTGCCACGATCACGATGCCGACCGCCGACAACCCGTATGCCCAGGTGATGAAGATCCAGAAGAGCGGGCCGTGCAGGAAGACCCCGACAAAGGTTCCCTGTTCAAGTACCGACGCGATGCCGGTGTAATAGAGGTGGTGCAGGGGATTGGTCCAGACTGCTGCTACCGCGAGCACGGGGATGACAAAGAGCAGTGCGATATTTTTTTTCGAAAGGAACCGGGTGTTCCCGGTGTAGTAGAGGACGATCAAAAACCATGCCACGGGTACCGTGACCATCCCGGGGTATTCCATGCAGACAAAGAGGAACTTTGCCGCGGGCGTGATGCTTAAGAATTCCCCGGCGTCCCCCAGGTTCCAGATCGTGGCGGCAGCAAAGAGGAGGGTGAAGTACGGGGCTGCCGGGGATTTCCAGGTGCGCCAGCATACGACGGTAAGCACCGCGGTGGCTGCTGCGGAGACGATAAAGAGGATTGCAATAACAGAAAACTGGATCTCCACGCTTCACCGGGCCTGATTACTCCGGATCCGGAATAATTTTTTCCGAGTATATCATATTTTTTCTGATCTGTTTAAGAGTTTTCAATAGGGTAAGTTCAGCCTGGTAAAATTCCTCAATAGATCTCCATACCCCGCTCTTTCCCGGCCGGGTTCCCCTGCACGCGTGCGGCGTACCAAAAAAAACCGGCGCTCCTTCACCTAAACCAAAACGAGAGAACGTGCAGCCCGTTTTTAAAACAGCGTCTTCTGCCGGGTTTCGAGCCGGAGGTGGGCAAGCGCAGCCGGTGTGGTCTCCCGGCCCTGCGGGGTGCGTTTCACAAACCCGATCTGGATGAGGTAGGGTTCGTACACCTCCTCGATGGTCCGGACCTCTTCTCCCACCGAGATTGCAATGGTCTTTGCCCCGACCGGCCCGCCCGAGAAATCGTCTGCGATGACGGTGAGGATCCTGCGGTCGATCTCGTCAAGGCCCAGCTCGTCGATGCGCAGGAGGGCAAGGCCGTCTTCTGCAATCTCTTTTGTGATCTCCCCGTTGCCTTTGACCGTTGCATAGTCCCGCACCCGGCGCAGGAGCCGGTTTGCGATCCTGGGCGTGCCCCGGCTCCGGGCGGCAATGGCCCCTGCCCCTCCGGGCGTGATCGGGATCTTAAGGATCGCGGCGCTCCGTTTCACGATCTCTTCGAGGTCTTCTGCCGCGTACAGGTTCAGGCGCACCACGATCCCGAACCGGTCCCGGAACGGGGAGCCGAGAAGGCCCTGCCGGGTCGTGGCCCCGATCAGCGTGAAGTGTTCGAGGGTTAAGCGGATCGAGCGGGCGCTCGGCCCCTCGCCGATCATCACATCGATGCAGTAGTCCTCCATGGCCGGGTAGAGGATCTCCTCGACCACCGGGTTCATCCGGTGGATTTCGTCGATGAAGAGCACGTCGCCTTTCTGGAGTGCGGTGAGCAGTGCCGCCGCATCGCCGGGCTTTTCAAGCACCGGGCCGCTCGTTGTCCGGATTGCCGCCCCCATCTCGCGGGCAATAATATGGGCGAGCGTGGTCTTCCCGAGACCCGGCGGGCCGGCAAAGAGGATGTGGTCCACCGGCTCGCCCCGCTGCTGTGCTGCCGCAATTGCGATCCGCAGCGCGTCCTTTGCCGGCGCCTGCCCGACAAACGCATCGAGCGTTGCCGGCCGGAGCGTGACCTCTTCGGGATCCTCAATGGCCGGCCCGGGGGAGATGATCCGTTCGCTCACGCCCGTTCACCCTCTTTGAGGATTGCAAGCGCTGCCTTGATGAGCCCCTGCACCGTGGGGGCGGAAAGGTTTGCCCCGGCCGCCCGGACCGCCCGGTACGATGCCTCCTCGGCAAACCCGAGGGAGACAAGAGCGCTTACCGCGTCCCGGGCCGGCAGATCGCCTGTTCCTTCGCGGGAAAGCGCCATTGCCTCCTGCACTTTTTTCATCTTGTCCCGGAGTTCGAGGATCAGGCGTTTTGCGCTCTTTGGGCCGATGCCGGGGATCCGGGTCAGCTTCTTCTCGTCCTCGTCAAGGATGGAAAGGACAAAGTCTTCGAGTGTTACCTGTGAGAGGATGTTGAGCGCTATCTGCGGGCCGATCCCCGAGACGCTGATGAGCACGGTAAAAAGTTCGAGTTCGCTTGGGCGCAGGAATCCGTAGAGTGTAATCGCGTCTTCGCGGACGGCCATGTACGTGTGGAGTTTTACTTTCTCTTTTGTCCGGGCGATCTCCCGAATCTCCTGTTGTGGCACGAAGACCCGGTAACCGATCCCGTTGACATCGAGCACCACCCACCGTTCGCCGGATGCGACCGGCTTTCCGTCCAGATACGCGATCATTGGTACACTATCTCATAACGTGGATATGACATAAGGCAATCGAAAGCCCGTCCGCGGCATCGTCTGGCTGCGGGATCTCGTCGAGTTTCAGGAGCCGGGTGATCATCGCCTGCATCTGGACCTTGTCGGCCCGGCCCGACCCGGTGACTGCCTGCTTGACCTGGTTGGGCGTGTATTCCGTGACCGGGATCCGGTGCTGTTCTGCTGCAAGGAGGATCACGCCCCGGACCTCGCTCACGCCCATCGCGGAGGTCGTGTTTTTCGAGAAAAAGAGCTTCTCCATTGCAATGGCATCGGGCGGGAACCGGGCAAACAGGGACGTGATCTCTTCATGGATCTGTACCAGGCGTTCCCCCGGTCTTTTCCCGGCAGGCGTTTCAACGCAACCGTAGCAGACAGGAGCGATGACTCCGCGTTCCACCCGGATCACGCCGTACCCGCACCGGGCAAGACCCGGATCGATGCCTGTAACGATCATGTGCATACCAGCCGCATCCCGGTGCCGTGCAGGGAACAATCCCTGCGCCGGCCATTCGGTTTTTTCCCTGCCGGGGCCCTTTTTCCACGTGCAGAGGGCCGCCTGAAAGGCAGGATACGGGATAAATTCTATGTATGGCGGCGGATAATATAGGGATAGTGGTAATTCGTATGAAGACCCAGAAATGTCCGACCTATTCGTATTGCATCCTCGTGCTCGGGCTCATCATCGTCAACACGCTCCTTGCGTGGGGGTCCATCCTGCTCGCCCGGGTGATCAGTCCCACGATTCCGACGGGTGTCGCCATAATCTATATCGCGGCCGCGTTCATGCTCCTCTTCACCCTCTGGTTTGGCATGTACGGGGCGATCTCCGCCTATGTAGGCGGCCTCATCGGCGGAGGGCTCCTCTCCGGTATGCCGGCATCGGTGGCGCTCTATTTCTCGCTTGCAAACCTCTGGATGGTGCTCATCCCCCTTCTTACCTTCCGCATCTTCAAGGTCAATGTCGGGATGGAATCCGGCCGTGACCTCTTCCACCTCGTGCTCTTCGGGACAATTATCAATAATCTTGTCTCTGCGGCATGGGGCGCTGCATCCCTTGCCCTTGGCGGCGTTATCGCATGGTCTGCGTTCGGCTCGGTGTTTGTTCCCTGGTTTATCGGGAACGTTGTGATCATTCTCCTGATCGTCCCGCTGGCGCTCAGCCAGTTTACCGACCGGGTATCAAAATCGAAGGTCTTTGTAAGGGACTTCTGGTTCTAAAAAAAGACCGGGTTTTTTCTTTTTTTCCCTGCGTGGTAAACGGTATTCTTCTGTATTTTTCACAAGAGCCTTTAGGCAGCAGCCCCGCTGCGGGGTGCCTGCTTCCTGTGCAGGTACCATATCAGTATCCTGATGGCGCAGGGAAAGACCCCGTACATGTACATCGTGGAGAAGTTCACGCCGAGATAGAGTAAGATCATTCCGGAGACTGCGGCCAGGATGACGCTGAACCGTTCCATGACCGCGTCCTGCACCCTGCCCGGGTGGACCGGCGCCACAAGGAGTGCCGGCCGGCGGATGATGTACTGCCACTGGAGTAAAAAGAGGGTGCCGAGGGCGAGCATGTTGAGGTGGAAGATGAACGGCGCGATCGGGACGTGCGGGTAGTCCCCGGAGAGGTTGGTGGAGAACGGCACCAGTACGACAAAGATCAGAATGAAGATATTGAGCCAGAGCACCCAGCCGTTCACCGAGCGGAGGTAATGGAAGTGCTCGTGGTGGACGATCCAGAAGCTGGCGAGGACTAAAAACGCGATGACAAAACTGAGGAGCTCCGGGAACATGGTGGCGATGTGTTTTGGCAGTTCGACTGCGGCATCGGCCTTGGGGATGTCGGGAACGGAGAGGCCGACCACGAGCAGCGTCATGGCAAAGGCAAAGACGCCGTCGACGAGAGCCTCCAGCCGGTTTTTCGAGATAATATTGTTTTCCGCGGGAGATTCCTGCGCTTCCATGGTCATAAGATACACCGGAATTACGTATTACCTTCACGCTTTTATTCTTCCTTCTGTCTCAACGGGGAACCAGGGATTCATCAGAAGCCTGCCATTTCGGGGAGACAACACAGAGAAAGACGAGATCGCCGGCTCCGGTGTTTTTGATCTGCTGGACCGAGCCCGGCGGGATCAGGATGCAGTCACCGGGCCGGACCGGGGAGGTCTCTTCACCTATGGTCATGGCCCCGGTCCCTTCGAGGATGTAATAGATCTCGGTGCTGTTTTTAAGAACATGCGGGAGCGTGGTCTCTCCCGGAGGGACAATGGCATGGGCGATGCTGCATGCAAGGTCTCTGGCACCCGGTGTTTTGTCCGGGTGGAGGAGTTCGGAGAGGACCGACCGGTCCATGACCCGGGCATGGGGGCAGGTACCGCTGTTACGGATGAGCATGATCAGAGATCGCATTCCTTAGGGTTTAGCGGTTGCTCTCCTGTGCACTGGTTTTGCACATGTTTATGAAGATCCGTGCCTATCTCTTCACTGGTGAGACAATATGAAGATCATCGGGATCAACGGGAGTCCGAAAGGAGAAAAGAGCCAGACCCGGAGGCTTGTCGTGGGCGTACTCGACGGGGCCCGGGCGGCCGGTGCGGACGTGACCTTTGTCGACGTCTGTGCCTTAAAGATAAAGTACTGTACAGCGTGCTCGACCTGCTATGCAAAGGGCGAGTGCGTCAATGACGACGATATGCCGGCCCTGTACGAGAAACTGCTCGACTGCGACGGCGTCGTGCTCGGTTCGCCGGTGTACATCAACTCGGTCACGGCCCAGTTAAAAGCCATGCTGGACCGGATGGCAGACAGCGTCCACTGCCTGCACTTTACCGGCAAGTACGGCTGTGCAGTCTCGACCGCCGGCGGGGCAATGGCCGAGGAGACCGCGGAGTACATGAACGGTGCTCTGCGGATGCTCGGGGCAACCACGGTTGGAACGGTCGGGGTAAACTTCATGGGAAACCCCGACGCGATCGTTCCTGCGGAGAAGCAGGCAAAAGAGCTGGGGCGAAAGCTGGCCGAAGCGATCCGGACCGGCTACAAGGATCCTGCCCAGCAGGCATATTATGCCGAGAGGAAAGCGCACATGAAGCAGCTGGTTCTCGCGAACAAGGATATCTGGGCCCACGAGTTCGATCACTGGAAGGCAATGGGCTGGGTCTGAACGCTTTTCCCCGGCACTTTTTTTTAAAAGAACCGCCGGGCTGTTCTGGTCTTTTAATCAGAACAACTCTCCCGGGCCGGGAACAAAAAAGATGGGGATTACTGGGGATTGCGCTTTTTTATCATTTCCAGCGCTTCGAATGCTTCGCGCCGGACCGAGACATTCTCGTCGGATAAGAGGCCGGTGAGGTGATCGGCTGCCTTATTGTCGCCGATCTCGCCGAGCAGGAGAGCGGCACGCTTCCGAACATCGCTCTGGTCGTCTTTTAAGACCATAATAAGCGGCGTCGTTGCCGGCTGGCCGAGCATCCAGAGCGCTTCCATGGCAGCCGTCCGGGACCGGACATCCCCCTCGCGGAAGACCTGCATGAGCGGGGCAATGGCGGGGACGCCAAGAGCTGCAAGGGCTTTTACCACATCGATCCTGACCGCCCGGTCGGGATCGGCAAGGGTGCCGATGAGGGCCGGGATGGCTTTGGTGTTCCCGATCTGGCCAAGAACCGATGCCGCCTCCTTCCGGAGCGCCGGGTTCTGGCTGGCGAGGGCTGCAATGAGCGGTTCTACCGAGGGTTCGCCGATGGTGACGAGGGCAAGTTCCGCTCTCCGTGCAGTGTCCTCGTTCTTGTCGACAAGGGCTGCAATGAGCGGGGCAATAGAGGTCTCGCCGAGCGAGCAGAGGGTCCCCATCGCGGCCATCCGCACGTGTTCCAGCGGATCGTTGAGGCTCTCGATCAGGGGGACGACTGCCCTGGCATCGCCGATACGGCCGAGTGCAACGGCGGCTTCGTGGCGAACCCACGGGTCGGGATCCTTAAGCATCTCGATGATGTTCGGGACGGCACGGCCTTCCCCCATGACACCGAGTGCCTGGACAGCGCCCCGGCGGATGAACGGGTGGGTGTGCTTGAGCGACTGGATGAGCGGCGTGACCGAAGGCTCGCCAATGAGCTGGAGCGCCCGGATCGTCTCCTGGCGGACGTCCTCTCCGGGGTCGGCAAGGGCGCCGATCAGGGGGACGATGGCCGGAGCGCCGATCTTTCCGAGCGTATCTGCCGATCCGCGGCGGATGATCCAGTACTCGTCCCGCAGGCCGTTGATGAGCGGCTCGATAAAGGGCTCTCCCAGATCCCCTACCGACCGGACTGCATTCCAGCGGGTGTCGAGGTCCCCGCTCGTAAGGGCCTTAAGGAAGGTATCGTAGCGCTCCTTCTGAGCCTTGAGCCGGGCTTCCTCGTCCTCCTGGCTCCCCGATTTGAAGATATTGAGGAATTTTTTCACAATTGCCATAACAATCTCCTGTTGGTTCACTGTTTGTATAAAATCCTTCAAATAGCTATCGGAGAGCAAAATACTCTTTGAATAACCGTCCGCTTCCCAAAACAAAAGAACCGTACCCGGAAAAAAGCAATAAAAAAAGGATGCCCTGTTTTACGGGGAGACAATGCTCACGATCACCGATGCGGAACCGGTATTCTGCGCATCGTGCACGTACATGGTATAGATCCCCATCGGTTTTGCCTGGTCGAAGGTGAACTTGTAGTTCCAGGTATTATCGGCATTCAACGGAAGCGTGACAACATCCACCCCGTTTGAGTACTGCCCGGGCCCGTACAGCGTCAGCCGGACGGTCTTTGCCCCGCTCGTGCACAACCCGGAGAAACTGGCGGTATTTCCCTGCGGGATGGTGGCGCTGGCAGCACTGATGGTGATCGATCCGCCGCCGACTGCATTGAACGAGACCTTGTCCGAGGCCTGTTTCTGTTTGTCGTATGCGATCATGGTATACGCCCCGTTCATGATGCTCGTGCCCGGGTTCCACGTGTACGACCACGTATTATCCGTCCCGACCGAAGGTTCGGCAACCTTGACGCCGTTTGTATAGATGCCCGGCCCGTACAGCATGAGGATCACACCGTTGCTGCCCTTGCAGGTGCCGGAGAACAGGAGCTTGCCCCCGATAACGAGGGTATCCGTACTCTCCGTGATCGTCACCGTGGGCTGCTGGACTACTACGGAGATGGGCTGGACGGTTGTTGCTATGCCCGAGGGTATGGTTGTTGCCGTTTTGGATGCGAGCGGAGTGAGGGAGGCATAATAGCTGGAAGTGCCCGCTGGTACGGTGATGGTGGATTTCCACGGGGAATACCCGGTGAGCCGGTATTCGAGGGAGTGCGTGCCGACCGATACATCCGAGAGCGAACTGGGTGTTGTCCCCGCGTACTGGTTATCGAGATACACTTCCGCACCAGATGGTGAAGTGGTGAACTGGAGCGTGGTTTTGCCGGTAGTGGAAGGAGTGACCGAGGTACACCCGGCCACAAGAACCAGGATTATGACTGCAGAAATAAGAAGAAGGTTTTTCATTCGTCTCCCTTGCCGTTGAGAAAGTATCACGATGAACGATTAAAAACTTATGGAACGCTTGAAAGGGGTATTCCTTCGCGCATCAGGCTGCCGGGCCCTGCTGTTCTGCGAGCATCAGGATGTTCTTTGCCAGTTCGAGGCTTTTTTCCTCACCGGTCATTAAGGTGTCGAACCTGACTGCCCCGGGGACCTCTACCGGGTCCCGCACGTCCTGCACGAAGAGGTCGACAAGGTCGCCATAGCACTGCACCGTACCGGCCGAGGTAGCCTCGTATCCCGAGGCCCTCATCAAGGCCGCAGCCGGGCCGCTCACGGGAGCATCCCCGATAAACGGGCTCACCGCGATCACAAACCTATCGGCCATAGCCTCCCGGATCCCTTTGCATTCGAGGATGGGGGTGATGCTTGTTATCGGGTTCGAGGGACCGATCACCACAACCTCGCTTGCCTCGATCGCCCGGAGAACCTCTTCGGTACTCTCCGGCGGCACTTTCGAGCAGCGCACCACATCCTCGATTGGGATCTGTCCCCGGGAGCGGACCCAGTATTCCTGGTAATGGATGAGACCGAGTTCGGTCTTTACCCGGGTCGTGACCTCGGTATCGGTCATGGGGAGGACATTCTCCCGCACGCCGAAGCGGTCGCAGAGGGTCCGGGTGATGTTGGTCAGCCGCTGGCCGTCGCGGAGCAGGTTCCCTCGCGCGATATGGACTGCCCGGTCCCGGTCGCCGATTGCGATGTACTCCCCGAGGCCCATCTTCTGGATCTCCCCGTGGGTGGTAAACGTGTCGTCCCGCAGCCCCCACCACGTATCGGTGTTGAGGACGCCGGCAAAGAGGTACATGACCGTGTCAACGTCCGGGGAGATGTGGTTCCCGGAGATCCAGATGTCTTCTGCGGTATTGACTACGACCGAGATCTCGTGCCGGTCCATTATCTTCTGCACGCCCCGCAGCAGTTTTGGCGTGCCGGTCCCGCCCGACAGGAATGTGATCATGCGTAGAATACTTTTATGCGCTGTATATGAAGATTATTAGGTTGGCGTGAACCCGAAGATCATCAAGGACCCGGTGCATGGCTATGTGGAGGTAGATGCAGCGATCCTGCCGCTCCTGGACTCGCCGGCGATCCAGCGCCTGCGCTATGTCCGGCAGCTCGGGTTTTCTTTCCTTGTCTACCCCGGTGCCAGCCATTCGCGGTTCGAACATTCGGTCGGCACGATGCACCTTGCCGGTGTTGCATGCCGGCAGTTCGGGCTTGCCAACGAGGACCGGCTGCTTATTTTGGTCTCTGCGCTCCTCCACGATGTGGGCCACGGGCCGTTCTCGCACGCAAGCGAGCCCCTCATGGAGTCCTGGCTCGGGCGCACCCACGATGATATTGCAGGGATTGTCAACACCCGGTTTTCCTCTCCGCTTAAGCAGATCGGAGTCGCCCCGGAAGATGTCTGCGCTGTCGTGAAAGGAAACCACCCCCTCTCCGGGATCATCCACGGCGATCTCGATGTAGACCGGATGGACTACCTGCTCCGCGATGCGTACTACACCGGCGCGCCGTACGGCACGGTCGATGCCCACCGGCTGATACGAAACATCCACCTGACGGAGGAAGGGGTGGTGCTGGACGAGAACGGGATCAATGCGGCAGAGTCCCTCCTTATCGCCCGGACCCTGATGCGTCCTACGGTGTACTACCATCACGTGAGCCGGATCGGGGAGTGCATGTTCCAGCTCGCCATGCTCGGCCATGGTGCGGATCTCTCTGGTGCGGACCGGGAACGGCTCTGCATGCTCGACGATGCCGAATGTATGCACGAACTAAGGAACTCGCCCGATCCCCGGGCGAGGGACCTTGCCGCCCGCCTTTACGAGCGGCGGTTGTACAAGCGTGCGGTCTATGCCGGGCAGGACCAGGTCAATGCTGCGGTCTTCCAGACCGGCTGGCCGCTCGAACGGACCCGGGAGGTGGCGGCCGAGATTGCCCGGGCTGCCGGGTGCAGGGCAGACGATATCCTTGTCGATATTCCCCCGGTTCCGGGCGACATGTCCCTGGAGGTCCAGGTAAAAAACCGCCATGACCCGATGGGATTTGCGGAGATCTCGCCCCGCCTGGGGACCCTCAACCAGACCCGGCGGGAACAGTGGCGCCTCGGGGTGTATACCCTTCCGGAGCTGCGCGATGCGGTTGCCGAAGCCGCAGCAGAGGTACTCCATATAAAAAAGCCCACCCGGCAGGGCACCCTCTTTTGATCCTGCCCGGCACCGGAATTTCGGCGGGAGCGAGGAAACAACACATAAATACGCGGCTTTTCCTACATTTCACCGTATGAAACGATCGTTTGTCTGCTGCCTTGCCCTCGTCCTTCTCGGGGTTATCGTTGCCGGATGTACCAGTACCACTCCTGCCGGCCCGGCCCCCGCGACCACCCCGACAGCGGCTGCCGCAGCGCCGGCCGGGACAACAGCCGCCGTTTCGGCTGCACCGACCCTCCCGCTGGGAGGCCATTATATCCAGAAGTCCTATTCGTTCCACAACACGAACGACCAGTACACCGAACAGCTCAGGATCGACAACCAGTCATGGGCCGTAGTGTACACCGTCACGCCGCTCAGCGACGACCCGTCGGCAGGGTGGTTCGAAATGACCGTAACAAACGTGGACTCGAAAAAGAGCCAGACCTTTGGCTATGGCAGGAGCTTTGCCGGCGACACCCTCCAGCAGTACCCGATGTACGGGGCCGGGTCCTACCAGATCGCAATGAAGGGAAACCTGACCAAGATCGATCTCGATGTGGCAGAGCGCCGTCCATAGGAAGTGATTCGGAGATGACAGATGTGATTTCCGATATCGTGGTCTTTAGTATCGGGATCGTGGTCGCGATCGCGATTGTTGTGGCCGCATTTTACAGGCTGCGGGCCGCAGAACGCCGGATGCACGAGAACAGTTACAAGATCCGGGTATACACCGACCTGTTAAACGCTGTTACCGAGATCAACCTCTCCTACGGCGACAGTTACAAGATGGATATCGCCAAGAAGGATCTTGCCCTGACGCTCAACCGGCTCAATCTTATCGCGAGCTCGGGCGTGCTCAAAAGCGTCAGCGATCTCCTGGACCTCTTTAACGAGAGCAAGGACAAGGAATTCGACACACTCCGGCTCCACAATATCCTCAACACGATCGTGATCGAGGCCCGCCGCGACCTCAACCCGTCCCACGCCCAGAAAGTCGAGGAGTCCCGGGTCAGGTACCGCTTCTTTGCCCCGTCCCGGAAATAATCTTTTTTTAACAGCCGGATCCGGCATAAACACTTTTTACTTTGTGGCTCCGACATTGGTATCACACGAGAGGGGTGTGGCGGCATGGAAAAAAAGGAATTTGTTGTCGGCGTGACCGGGGCGAGCGGGGCCTGTTATGCCCGGCGCCTGCTTGAGGTGCTCTGCAGGGATGCCCGGGTGCATGTAATTATCTCTGAAGTGGCAGAGGAGATAGCACGCCACGAGGGAGTAGACCTGTCCGGCTTTGATGCAACCTACCACGATATCGGCGAGATCAGCGCCGCGATCGCGAGCGGGTCGCACCGCTATAACGGCATGGTGATCGTCCCGTGCAGTGCAAAGACGCTTTCTGCCATTGCAAGCGGGTATGCGGACAACCTGATCACCCGGACCGCGGACGTCTGTTTAAAGGAGCGCCGGAAATGCATCCTTGTCACCCGCGAGATGCCCTTATCCCGGATCCATATCGCAAACATGCTTACCGCCCACGATGCGGGAGCAACGATCATGCCGGCCTGCCCGGGGTTCTATTCGCAGCCGGAGAAGATCGGCGATCTCGTGGACATGGTTGTCGGGCGGGTGCTCGATCACCTTGAGGTAGAACATACGCTCTCAAAGCGCTGGAGTGGTTACGATGCGTGAATTTATCGAAGCAATGCGAAAGGCCGGTCGCGTCATCGATGTCCGCGAGCCGTGCTCTCCTGATGATATGAAGGCTGCACAGCAGGCAGCCGGTACCGATAATCTCCTCTTCTTCCATAGTATCGGCGGCGCACGGGCGGTCATGAACGTGACCGCGGATCGCCGGGCCCTCTCGCTCGCGCTCGGGATCGATGAGAAAAACCTGGTAAAAAAGCTCGCGGAAGCAAACTTTGACGGGAAGATCGTAAACGACGGGAAACTTGCCATGCAGAGACCGGATCTCGCGAAGATCCCGGTGATGCATTTCTTCCCCAAAGACGCCGGGAAGTATTTCACGGCGGGGATCGTCTTCTCGAAATGGGACGGGGTGGAGAACGCATCCATCCACCGGATGCTCGTACTTGACGACCACCGGGTCGCTGCCCGGCTGGTCGAGGGCCGGCACACGTACGTGATGCACAAAAAAGCCCTGGCCTGCGGTGAGCGCCTGCCGATCGCACTAGTCGTCGGGGTCCACCCCGCCGTAACCTTTGCGAGCTGCACCCGGGTGCCGGCCGGAAAGGAACTTGCCTATGCGGCCGAACTCATGGGCGGCACGATCCATGTAAAGGAGTGCAGCAACGGGGTGCTCGTCCCGGCGGATGCCGAGATCGTGCTCGAAGGGTTCATCGGCCCTGATGTGACGGACGAGGGCCCGTTTGTGGATATCACGGGAACCTACGACCCGGTCCGGCGCCAGCCGGTGATTGAATTTACCGGCATGTACACAAAGCCGGACTTCATCTACCACAGCATCCTGCCCGGGGGGGACGAGCACAAGATCCTGATGGGCTGCCCGTACGAGCCCAAGATCTACAAGGCGGTTGCCGGGGTCACCGAAGTGAGAAACGTTGTCCTCACCAAGGGCGGCTGCGGGTATCTCCATGCGGTTGTCCAGATAAAAAAGAGCACGCAGGGCGATGGCAAGAACGCGATCATGGCGGCCTTTGCCGCCCATACCTCGCTCAAGCACGTGGTAGTAGTTGACGAAGACATCGACCCGTCCGACCCGCACGATGTCGAGTACGCGATTGCGACACGGGTGAGCGGGGACAAGGATATCATGGTGATTACCGGTGTCCGCGGTTCGTCGCTCGACCCCTGCCAGAAAGAGGACGGCACGAACGTGAAGATCGGGGTCGATGCGACCATGGTGCTCGGCCACGAAGACGAGTTCCGGCGCGCCACGTGGTGACCCTCCCATGATGCTTGACGCGGACGACGAACGGATCCTTGCCGGGGAAGAGGGCGAGACCCGGCAGAAGATGCTCGAACTCGTAGTGGCGCTCGGGAAGGTCTTCGGGGCGGAACGGCTCGTTCCCATCAGAAGCGCACAGGTGAGCGGGGCGTCCTATAAGACGATCGGCAGGTACGGCCTTGAATGGCTCGACAGCCTCGATGCAAAGGCGGTTGTCCCGGCGATCCTGAACCCGATCGGCATGGCCCGGGGCCGGTGGGAAGAGATGGGGATCGACCCGGCCTTTGCACAAAACCAGGAGAAGGTTGTTACTGCGTACGAACGGCTCGGGATAACGCTCGAATGCACCTGCACGCCGTACTACCTGTACGAGACCCGGTATGGCGATCATCTCGCCTGGTCTGAATCGTCGGCGGTCAGCTACGCGAACTCGGTGATCGGCGCCCGGACCAACCGCGAGGGGGGCCCGTCCGCGCTTGCCGCGGCGCTGGTGGGAAAGACCGCCTGTTACGGCCTGCACCTCGACAAGAACCGGGTGCCGCAGATCGTGCTTGATGTCCGTGCAGATACGAAAGACTGGGGTGTTGCCGAGTACGGGGCGCTCGGGTACCATGCGGGAAAGCTGGTCGGCAACCGGATCCCGTACTTCCGGGGCATCCGGCCCGAACCCGACCAGCTCAAGGCACTCGGGGCCGCGATGGCAGCGACCGGGGCCGTGGCGCTCTACCATGTGGACGGCGTTACCCCCGATGCACAGAAACACCGGTACGATGTATCCGGGATCGAGACAATTCCGGTCGAAGGAGCGGAGATCGAAGCGGTCTTTACCGATATCCCGGTCGATGCCGTTGCCCTCGGCTGCCCGCACTGCTCGCCGGCCGAACTTGCCGAGATTGCAAAGCTCCTTGCCGGGAAAGTCGTGGCAAAACCCCTCTATATCTTTGCATCGCAGGGCGTCATCGACAAGAACTCACGGCTGGTCGATTCCATCGAAAAGACCGGCGCCCGGGTCTTTGCCGACACCTGCATGGTTGTCTCCCCGGTCATGGAGCAGTACGCTTCGGTCATGGTAAACTCCGGCAAAGCCCTTGCCTATGTCCCCAACATGTGCGGGGGAAAGGCCCGGATCGGGACGCTTGCCGACTGCATTGCAGTTGCAACGGAATTCTAAAATTTTTATCCCGGAAATGACCCCCTCAAGAAAGGGCTTATCCTCCATGCTGCCGACATGTACACCATACAGGGGTTTCCTGTTTTTTAATAAACTGATAATTACGGAGTGATCGCGTGGAACTTTTCGTAACGCTGGGCCTGTTTGTTATCTTCTGTCTCGTCCTTGTCCTTCCGTTCGTAAATAAAAAGATCGAAGAGAACCTCGAGATCTTCTTGTTTGTCTGCGGTGTCGCGGCACTGACCCTTGCCGGATTTGCCACGATAGACGGGGAGACCACCGGCTGGACTGCCGCTATCGTCATCGAGGCGCTGACGAGCCCGCTCAACATTGCCTCGATCGGCGGCATCCCTATCGGGATTGTCCAGATCGTCCTTGTCGTGGGCATCCTGATCTACTGCTTCCACCACCAGATGGAGCGGGCGATCAACAAAATGGTCGGGTCGTTCTCCCTCAAGGTGATCGTCCCCCTGCTTATCATTGTCCTGGGCCTTGTCGCAAGTATCATCTCTGCCATCCTTGCCGCGATCATCCTTATCGAGATTATCAACTCCCTTCCCCTCCCAAGGGAAGGCAAGATCGAGATCACGGTAATCGCCTGTTTTGCGATCGGCCTTGGCGCCGGGCTCACGCCCCTTGGGGAACCTCTCACTACCATCGTGATCTCCAAGCTGTCGGGCGACCCGTACCATGCCGGGTTTTCGTTTTTGATCGATACGATCGGGATCTACCTTGTCCCTGCCGTGATACTTTTGGGAATTCTCGGCCTTATTGCGCTCAAGAAGCGTAAGACTGACGAGACGAACCTGAAATGCACGGTCGAGCGCGAAAACCTAAGCGAGGTCGTCATCCGGGCCGGCAAAGTTTACCTCTTTATCATGGCGCTGACGTTTCTCGGGAGCGGGTTCAAGCCCCTCGTTGCCGGCTACATCGACATGATCCCTTCCGCAGGGCTCTACTGGGTCAACATGGTCTCGGCAGTGCTCGACAACGCGACCCTTGCCGCCGCCGAGATCAACCCCTCGCTCTCGCTCTCCCAGATCACCTGCGCACTGATGGGACTCCTCATCTCCGGGGGTATGCTCATCCAGGGGAACATCCCCAACATCATCGCGGCCGGGAAGATGGGAATCACGAGCAAGGAGTGGGCGAAAGTCGGTCTCCCGCTCGGTCTGGCGTTAATGGCCGGGTTCTTCTGCATCCTCTTTGTCCCGGGGTGGCTCGGGCTGGTATAGGCGCAGAGGATCGGACCACCTGCGGGATGACAAAGAAGATGAACGGATACATGCAAACATCAGGACAGGATTACTAAGCCATGACGTCCGATACCCCTGCCCCCGACAAGGAGAGCATTGCCGCGCTCATCGGCCAGCTCGACGACCCCGCGATCGACAACCGGCACGAGGCGGTCCTCGCGCTCGCACGGACCGGCCCCGACGCCGTACTGCCCCTGATCCAATCGCTTGCCGGGGCAACGGGAGACGAACCCCGCTGGTACCGGTCAGTGGCTCTCGCCAAGGTGGGCACACCCATTATTGCGCCGCTCATTGCGGCCATGAAGGAGAACCGCGACTTCGAGTTCCGGCGCTACGCGGCAGCGGCTCTCGGGGAACTCGGGGAGGCGGCAGTCGAGCCTCTCATCGAGGCAATGGGAAGCGACGACAAGGAACTGCGGGGCTTTTTCTCAAAAGCGCTCTGCCGGATAGGAAAACCCGCGATAGTCCCGCTCACCCGGCACATCTCCGACGAAGACGAGATCCTCCGGTCGTGTGCAACCCTCACGCTCTGGCAGATGGGAGAGTCCGGCCTGACCCCCATGATCGAAAAACTCCATGACGACAAAAAAGAATAATCCCCCGATCATTACTCCCCTTTTTCAGACGGGATACCCCCTGATCCCACAGTATTAATTTTCGTCCCGCCAAATCTAGCAGTATGCTCAAGCTCTCCCCGGTGATGGAAGCGTACGGGAATACCCTCATGGCAGGGCTGTCCCGCGCAATCGCCATCGCAGAGGAGGCGCGGCGCCAGGGGCTCGACCCCAGCATGGCAGTCGAGATCCCGATTGCAAGCGACCTTGCCGACCGGGTCGAAGTGCTCGTGGGGATCAAAGGGGTGGCGGCCCGGATCCGCGAGCTTGAATCGCAGATGTCCCGTGAAGAGGCGGCTCTCAAGATCGGCGACGACTTTGTCGCAAAGATGTTCGGGGAGAAGAACAACGACGAGATCCTCGACCATTCCATCCGGACCGCGATGGCCCTGCTCACGGAAGGGGTAGTCTCGGCCCCGACCGAAGGGATAGCAAAAGTGGGTCTCGGGAAAAACGACGACGGCAGCACCTATCTCATGATCTATTATGCCGGTCCGATCCGGAGCGCCGGCGGGACGGCGCAGGCACTCTCCGTGCTCGTCGGGGACTATGTGCGGGCAAAGCTCGGGATCGGGAGGTACCGTCCCCGGCAGGAAGAGATCGAGCGGTACATCGAGGAGATCCGGCAGTACAACACGATCATGAGCCTCCAGTACCTCCCGAGCGAGGCCGAGATCCGGCTGATCGTGGAGAACTGCCCGGTCTGTATCGACGGAGAAGCAACGGAAAAGGAAGAGGTCTCGGGGCACCGGAACCTCTCCCGGGTCGAGACAAACGCCGTCCGGGGCGGGATGGCGCTCGTCCTTGCCGAGGGCATAGCGGGAAAGGCCCGCAAGCTCAAGAGCAAGGTCGAGAAGATGAACATGCAGGGCTGGGACTGGCTGGACAAGCTGATCGCCGGCGCGGGAAAACCGGCAGCCGAGACCGAGTCCCATGCCCCGGGTATCAAGCCGCTCGACAAGTACCTCCGCGATCTCATCGGCGGCCGGCCGGTCTTTTCCTACCCGATGCGGAAAGGGGGTTTCCGGCTCCGGTACGGGCGGTCGCGGAACACCGGGTTTGCCACCGCCGGGTTTAACCCGGCAACCCTGTACCTGCTGGGCGGGTTCCTTGCGGTCGGCACCCAGATGAAACTCGAACGGCCCGGCAAGGCCTGCGGGGTTGTACCGGTCGATACGATCGACGGGCCCACGATCCGGCTCAAGGGGGGCGACGTGGTCCGGGTGGACGATGAAAAGACCGCGCTTACCCTCATGGGAAAGGTGGAACGGATCCTTGACGTCGGCGAGATCCTGATCGCGTACGGGGATTTCCTGGAAAACAACCACCCGCTCGTCCCGGCCGGCTACTGCGAGGAGTGGTGGCTGCTCGATCAGGAACCGGGAACAAAACTGCCAAAGGACGAGACCGAGGCCCTGGCGCTCGCACACACCACCGGCAGGTACCTCCACCCCTCATGGACGTGGTTCTGGGACGATATCACCTGCGACCAGATCCGGCTCCTCGCAGATACGGTTGCACGGGAGGGAAAGATCGAGGAGGATGCCCTTGTCATCCCGCTCACCGCGGAGGTCAAAGACCCGCTTGAGATCCTGCTCATCCCGCACAAGGTGAGCGGCGGAACGATCCGGATCCGGGCATACCGCGCCTTTACAGCCTGCCTCGGCCTCGACGAGCACCTGAAAAAACGCGATACCTGGAACACGGTGCCGGCCGATGCAGCACAGCTCGACCTTGTCATGCACCTGAGTGGCTTGAAACTCCGGTCCCGGTCCGGGATCCGGATCGGCGGGAGGATGGGACGGCCCGGCAAGTCCAAGCCCCGGAAGATGAGCCCGCCGCCCCACGCCCTCTTCCCGCTTGGGGAGTCCGGGGGAGCACGGCGCTCGTTCCAGGAAGCATCGAGCCATGCCGAGGAATCCGATGCCAGCGCGACCGAGATCGATTTCCAGAAAGAGGGCGGTATGATCGAGATTGAAGTCGGCCGCCGGCGCTGTCCCGATTGCGGTGAGATCACGTACCTGAACCGGTGCCAGAAGTGCAAAACGCACACGACCCCGGTCTACACCTGCCCGAAGTGCGGGCATGAGATGATGACACCGCGCTGCCCGAACTGTGATGTCCCCACTAAGTGCAGCCAGCGGATCGCCTTAAACGTAAAGGAGGAATACGCGCAGGCAATGGGGCGCCTCGGGATAAAAAAAGACAGTATCGCGCTCGTGAAAGGCGTAAAGGGCGTGATCTCCCAGGAGAGAACGGTCGAGGCGATGGAAAAAGGCATTCTCCGTGCCCTCCAGGACATCTACGTCTTCAAGGACGGCACCACGCGCTTCGATATGATCGATCTCCCGCTCACCCATATCCGGCCGGACGAGATATGCGTGAGCGTGGAAAAGATGCGAGAGCTCGGGTACCTCAAAGATATCAACGGCTACGATCTCCAGAACGGGAAACAGGTCGTAGAACTGCACCCGCAGGACATCCTGCTCTCCGACTCCTGTGCCTTGTATATGATCAAGATCGCGCAGTTCATCGACGATGAGCTCACGAAGTTCTACGGACTTCCGGCATTTTATAACGTAAAGACCCGGGACGATCTTGTCGGGCAGCTCATGATCGGCCTTGCACCGCATACGAGCGCCGGCGTGCTTGCCCGGGTTGTCGGGTTTACCCGGGCAAACGTTGGTTACGCCCACCCGTTCTTCCATGCGGCTAAGAGGCGGAACTGTTTCTTCGGCGATACCGAGATCGAGGTGATGGACGGGAAGAACTGGACGAAGATCCCCATCCGCAAATTCGTGATGGAGAACTTCGACATCAGCCAGCCCGGCATCGACCGGCTGGGTACCTATTACTCCGACCCGGTCCGGCCCTATTACACCCGGACCGTGGATACCGCCGGGACCCTGCACATCCGTAAAATTACCTCGGTCTCCATCCACCGGGCGCCTCCAAACCTCCTCCGGTTTACCACCGCCCGCAGCCGGCAGCTCACGGTCACCCCGGACCACGCGATGATTGTCTGGGATGTCGGGTACCTCAGGAAGATCCGGGCAATGGAGGTCAAGGCCGGCGATCCCGTGCCGGTCTTTGAAGGAAACGCCGTTATTACCGACCGGATCACCAGCGTCGAGACGGTTGCCACGCTCGAAGACCGGGTGTACTGCCTGACGGTGGCTGAAGACCACACGCTCGTTGCAAACGGCATCTTCACCGGCCAGTGCGATGGCGATGAGGACTGCGTCATGCTCCTCATGGACGGCCTCTTAAACTTCTCCAAATCGTTTTTGCCCCAGAACCGGGGCGGGACCATGGACGCCCCGCTCGTGCTCACCAGCCGGATCGACCCGGCGGAGATCGACAAGGAGTCCTTAAACGTGGATGTCGGGAAGGGATACCCGCGCGAACTCTACGAGGCCGGCCTCGCGTACGCGAAAGCAAAGGATGTCGAGCCCCTCATCGACCGGGTGGAACGCAGGCTCGGGACCCCGCAGCAGCTGGAAGGGTTCTTCTTCACCCACGACACCTCCGACATATCGTCAGGCCCGCTGGAGTCCACCTACACGCAGCTCAAGACCATGGCCGAGAAACTCGATGCCGAACTGGATCTCGCAGAGAAGATCCGGGCGGTCGATGCGGATGATGTGGCAGAACGGGTCTTAAACACCCACTTCATCCGCGACCTGATGGGCAACCTCTCCGCGTTCTCCAAGCAGAAGTTCCGGTGCACCAAGTGCAACACGAGCTACCGCCGGATGCCGCTTGCCGGCAAGTGCACGAAGTTTAAGGGAAAAGGTATCTGCAACGGCAACATCATCCCGACCGTGCACGAGGGCTCGGTCAAGAAGTACCTCGAAGTGTCCCGGGCGATGGTGAAAAAATACAAGGTGTCGGAATACTGCCGGCAGCGGGTCGAGGTGCTCGACCTGAATATCGAGTCCACGTTTGGCGAGGAGAAGCAGGAACAGCTGGGCCTTGCCGATTTCATGTGACCCGGTGTTGCGATAAGCATCCCGGTACCGGGCCCTCTTCACTTGTTCCGTCCCCGGCCTGGTTCTGAATATTCGCCCGGAAGGTTTGCCCGGGTTATGGTCGCAGATACCGTTCCGTGCCGGGAAAATGCCGGCAAAATATTTTTCCGGCCAAAAAAGGGAGTAAGTTAGCAAGCCGATTATCGGATACGTATCCGATAATCGGATGTACATCTGACTCGCTGTTTCCGGCTCCGGCGTGAATTTTTTTGGTGGTTCCGGTTTTTCAGGAAAAAAACCGGATCGCCCGGGTCCGCAACTTTTTTTTGTTCCAAAAAAATTCCGGTTTTTCCCGGTTCACGCGGGAAAAGGAGCCGGGCCGGAGATGCAGTACGGGGCGGCGTACTGCTCCCCCCGTTTTTGGATCAGATCGAAGTAAACCCTACCATAAGGAGGGCAAACAGCACAAGATCGTAGGTACCGTGGCAGATGGCGCTCGTCGAGGTATTCGTATATTTCCGTAACACGCCAAAACAGAGGCCGGCAAGGAGCACGCCGATCACGCCGTCCCATGCATACTGGTACGCATGGAGCGAGGCAAAGACAAGTGCCGAGAGCAGGATCCCGAAACGCGGCTGGATGACCCCGCGGATCGCAAGTTCCTCGCCAAGGCCGGCAGCAACCGCGGCGACAACTGCGGCAAGCGGGGTGAATGACGAGGCAAAGAGGTTGTTGACCAGGGTCTCGTCCGTTATCGTAATCCCCGTGGCCGCAAAGAGTCCGGCAAGCAGATTATCGAGCACCGTGAAGATGCCGACCAGCAGGATACCCAGGGTGATTGCCAGGAGTACCTGGCGGAGCGTGGGCCGGACAAGGCCGAGCCGGTCGAGCGTTCCCCGAATATCCCGGCGAACCCAGAGCCCGACCAGGAAAAACGAGCCGATAATGGTCCAGATGAGGGTGAAGGTGTCCGTGTTGACGGAGGATCCGGGCACTTCCGTCCCGATCCCGAGCACGTTCTGGAGGTTTGCGTCAAGGAACGGGGCGTTGCCGGTAACTGCAAGCGGGACAATGGGTAAAAGGATGAGGGCCGTGACCGTAACAAGACCGATCGTCTGGACAAAAGAGTCAGGATCGATGGGGAGGACACGGGCGAGCAGTACCCTGAACCGGCGCCAGAACCCGAAAAGGCAGACCAGCCCGGCACACAGCGGCACAAGCAGGGCAACAGCAACTTTTCCCGCTGATAGCGATGCGATCCATGCATTCATTACCTCGGGATCAGGAGAAAACGCCCCGGCCGGCCCGAGGGTAAACAGGAACGTAACAATGACGGTACAGGCAAGCAGGCCAAGGAGCCAGAGGATGGCGATGTACCGGACCCACCGGGTAGTCTCCCCGAGGTATGCAAGGAGGGCAAGGATCACGAACGGGGCAACCATTCCCCCGGCTGAAACGAACTCCCCGACGATTCCCTGATCCCCCATGACAAGCGAGAGGATCATCAGGACGAGGAATGCAGCGATAACCGGGATGGTGACAAGAGCGTCGCGGTACCTGCTCTGCCGGACCGATTCACAAAAGCGGGAAAGCACGGGAGGGATCGACATTGGTTGTCTGGTGTACTGGGCACGGAACAAAGATTATCCTTGCGGGGCAGACATCCCCTTTTGCCAATCAATTTCCTTATGTATTCCGGTCGCCAACATTATCCCGCACACACGCGAGAATATCTAAGTGGCCAACAGAGGCGGACTCAAGATCCGTTCCCGAAGGGGTTCGCAGGTTCGACTCCTGCTTCTCGCATACTGTTTTGACAAAATTGGTGGTTATTAGGGAAGATTATTCGAGTTTGATATAGGATTTTCCTTCCATTCCTATATCGATTCCCGTTGCAGTTATCGCTTCATCACCTACTGCATCGTCGGCGCTCGCTTTCACGCGGATCCAATAGGTTCCTGACGGGAGGTTTCTTACGTCCAGGGTCGAACCCTGTATTGAGTTGACGCAGGGACCACTGAATTCCGTATCGAACTGGTGCCAGCTCTGCTTATTGTCGTTTGACCAGAACACCTGTTCGGTTGCGCTTTTAGTGATATTCCCCGGGTAGGTGAGATTCCATGTTACCGGGAGGGTATCTACAATTTTGCCGCCACCCGTGTTTGCTGCAAGATCGGTCAGTCTGATTGCCTGCATCGACCATCCGGGGTTGGTGAGATTGGGGATCACGTTCACGTATTTTGTCGGCAGGTCCATTCTGTCGGTACCATTGTTGAAGATGACCGATGAACCTGAAAACACTTCGATATTCCCCGGCTTTAAAATTCTGAATCTCATGTCTGCCTGCCAGACCTGGTTAAGGGTGATTGTGCCGATGTTGAAATTCAGGTTGTGATCGTCGTTCCAGTCGGCAGTCTGGTCCGTGACATTCGTATTCCCGTCCTGCCAGGTGATTTTGGAGGATGCAGTCGGATCGTACACATACTGGTAGACATCTGCTCCCGGGAGGGTGACGCCGGACACATTGACATTGTCAAAGGCAACCTGCATCGTAGTGTTAACGCCGGCCTGTTCCTGGAGATCGCCAGCGATCTTTTTATATGCATCGTTCAGTGCGGTTGCCGTCAATGCCTGCTGATAGAACCCCCCTGTAGCATTTGCCATTGATTGCAGTGTACTCTGCGACATGGCAGCAGGTGAACTGGCAAAGAATATAAAATAGAGACGGATATTATGGTTTTTGGCGTAAATGGATAAATTTTGGTTTGTAAGTTCCGCGTTATCATAATAATTGGCATTTGTATAATAGTAATATAGGGTAGTTTCCCCATAGTTGGGGTCATTATTAGGTACATTGACTTTAGCGTAATGGTTATATCCCCCATTAAGGTCGGTATAATAATAATAAGTATTATAATCCGTAACGCCACCGGACCAAGATGCAACATTATTATTTAAAGTATAATCCCATGAAGAGAATCCGTTTCCTTTTCCATTTGGTGCACCATAATAGTTCCAGTCTCCATCGGTCATAACAATGATCGCCCGTATTGCATTCGCATCTGTATTCGGGTGCGCGACCATGTCATCAATGGCTTTTTTTATTGCGTCCCGTGTTGCTGTGGCACCGTTTGAGTTCAGGTTTGAAACAGCAGTTTTTACCGGACTAAATGTGGTTTGTAATGCTGCATCGTGAGACACATCTGATGCAAAAGAAAACAGACCCACCCTGTCCTGTCCCTCTGTCATATTATTGATGAACGTGGTCGCAGCGGATTTGGCAATAGATATTCTAGTAGGTGTACCGCTTTTCCCGGCTAGATTATTCCCCATACTTCCTGACCGGTCTATTACAAGATTGACATCAATGGGACTTGGCTGGAGCGCCCACCCGTCCCCCTTCAGTTTAATCGTGAGATCCACGGTATCGTTAACGCCGACCGTAAGGGGGTTCACGCTCGTATCGACGCTGAGGTAAGGATAGTTCTTCCAGTTCAGCTGGAGATTTTGTATGACCTCGGTGCCATTGGCATTTACCCATTTAGCGGTCACCGTTACATGCCCGGTTGCCTGCTGGTTGTAATTGAGATCTTTCTTATTCCGGCTGAATGCCCCGGGCATGAATTTAACGGTGGCAAAACCATCATCGTTGGTAGTCCCCGTCACCGTTGCCGAATGTGTACTTTCCCATACCGGTCCGGCAGTGACATTATACGTGCCGTCGTACCATGGCGTTCCGATGGTAAAGGTGACAGACTCGTTTTTAACGGGATTTCCCATAATGTCGGTCACTTCAGCCGAGACATTGGCCCGCAGAGAACTCCCTGCATCAAGGCTCCCCATCGTCTGGGGGCTTGCGGTCAGCTGCATATTGACCGGGGCCGTGCTGTAAAACTCCACAAACCTGGTCGCCGTCACCGATGAATTCGTAAGCGATGTTGCTGTAACAGAAATGTTGGCTGCGGTCTGGTGGGGGCCATAGGTCAGCCAGACCTGGCCGAGATCGTTTGAGGTAAATGTGGTATCCTTGTCTCCCGCCCAGCTGGTGTGCAGCAATAGCGACTGGTTTTCTGCGATGTTGCCATGCTTATCGTAGAGTGTATAGATAAACGAGAAGGTATGGTCCGCTGCGCCGTCGCAGGGCTGCATTGCGGGAGATGGAGATACATCCTGGGTAATACTAAAGGGGACAGCGTCCGTCAGGCTGGTAATCGTTTTGTACTGATCGCCGATATTCCCGAACGGTTTCATCCAGATGATGTTCTCCCCGCCAGCAATGGAGGTTCTGACGGTTACTGAAGCATTACCCTTTGCATCCGTGTTCGTGGTGATATCCTGCACGAACGTTCCGCTCTTATCGAACGCTGCTGTGTTGTTGACCGAACCGATGTGAAGAGAGACGGTGTGTGTAGCGGCCGGGTTTTTATTGTCGATGGGATTTCCCCAGTAATCGGCAAAACTCATCGAAAACGGCGTCTCCGTGTCTACCGTCACCTCGCCGTCATAATCGAACCGAACGGTATACGGAACGTCGTGATCGATGTACTGGGGTATGGTTTTGGTGACACTATACCCGTCTTTGGAGATGGTGGCGGTAATATTTACGGCCCCGGATTTGGTACCGGCCGTAAATGTTCCGGTCGCAATACCGGATGCGTCTGTCGTGGGGCTTGTCATGACAAGCGATCCGAGCGCCGGGTTGTCAAGTGCGAGATTCACGGTTGCGCCCGCCAGTGAACCGGATGTTGTGTTGTGTGCAATGACGGTGATTGTTGAAGGATGATTCACCACTATCCAGGTTGCACTGGTAGACAGAGATGACGATTGATCGGGTACAGGATCAGCACCGCACAGTCCTATGAGCAGGAGAAAGCCAAGAAGTACGATTAAAATCCGGTGTATGTGCATACCCTTCACGTACGTAGTGATATTGACAGGTGCCGTATATATACCTGCTATTTAACTGCTGCGTATCCCGGATATCCCCGTATCGCGAAGGATTAAAAAAATAATCAATTTCCCAGAGTTCCTTATGTCGGAATCCCCCGGGGATCTTCTGGTATTACACCGATTTGATGATAATATCGTACCGGTTGATCACCAGTCTTGCAGTTTTTTTGGGATCTGTGGGAACCATATATCCTGCGACAGGATTGCCGGTCATCTTCAGCGTATTTTCAAAATAATTATCCCATGCGGTTGAATAATCAGCATCTGAATTTGGGATATACTTCACATAGATCCGGTCATCTGCCGGAATCTCATATGATGTCGAACTGGTCTTTGTCTGGTCCAGCGCCATTTTCACCGTTCCAACACCGGCCCGGGACATTGCATCGGTCGAATTGAATCCGATCAGGTAGATCACGGCAGTATTGGTCTGGTCGTCCACAAACCACCGGGGCTCTGCGAGCATGGCCGATCCTTCCTGTGCGAGCATCCGTTTTACCACGGCACCGTTTTCAAGTGACATGCCGGTCTGGGCGCTTGCAGACTCGTAGCGAAGATCCCCGGGATAGAATGTGTATGGACTCCCGTCATCATTTTTGATCAGATTATTCGTATCGGTAATCTCAAAATGTGCATTGCCGGAGCCCTCCGTTGTATTATGGACGACCATTGTCCCGCCCCCTATCTTCAGTGACGTCTCCTTATAGGGGACCGTCTTGTACGCCAGGCTCTTGACATCGTTCTGCAGCACGATCAGGTTTTTTTCCATGATCTGCTCGTCTGCATTTGTCTGCTGCTGGATCAGTATCGGGTACCCGTACAGAGTTACCAGTCCGATCCCTGAAATGATAATCCCAAAAATGAGAATAAACCCGATGGCCTCGGATACTGCATGCTCGTTCCTTCTTTTGGTAGTCCTGACCGCCTGCATGGTTTTTAGCACTCCCCCGGATGGTACATGATCACGTTAATCCCCCTCACAATTCCACGCAATGTTGTTCATTCTCACGTCCCGAATCCCGTAGAATCGTAACGTATTCTGTTCATACCCTGTCCTGTCGTGTTCCCGGATACACTCCGCGTTGCGCTGATCCCGCCAAGACTGATGTTGCTCGCGATGATGCCACGGTAAACCCTGGCGTACTGATCCGCAGCGGTCGCACCCTGGTGGATCTCCACGGTATAATCCTGCTGTGCGACTTCGTCCGGGATATCGAATGCAGTGGATATGGTTCCGTTTGTCGGGGCGATACTATAGATATCGACAATCCGTGTCGAGATCCCGTTGCCGATATCGGTAAAGGCAGTATACTGGAGCGTCTCTGACGGTCCCTGCATGAAGTTTGCATTTACCATAAGGAGCATGACCATGAAGAGCAGGAGAAGGATGCCGCTCACGATCACGTATTCGATCATCCCCGTCACTCCGTTCTCACGGCAATCTTCAGAGCGATGTCCAGTACTCATTGTACTCCGTCACCCCGTTGTTGTAGTGGATTGAAATATGCTTATGTGAATCGGTTGAGTTGGATGTGGGAATTATAGTATACGTTACCACAGCCCCTTTCCGACTGAGTGCCAATGATTTAATGTCCTCTTGAAGGATGGCAATTTTGGATGGATCACTAGAATACTGTGAGGACTCTGTAATGACATTCTTTACATCCCGGATATCGTTTTTTGGGAAATCCAGCACACCTTCCGCTGTTGTCTGGCCGACCAGGGTCGACTGGTTGAGGAGCATCGCAAGGAAAAACAGGCTGAAACTCACGACAAATCCCATCAGGACGATCCACTGTGCATCATCGTTTAATCCCGCCATAAGAGTACCTCCACCAAAACGGCACGGGGTTTGAAATCGGTTCCCCCGCCCCCCGGAAATGTTTTATTCACTATCACCCATTCGGTTACCCTCACGGGATGCTCCCCCCCGGTGAGATTACGGTTTGTAGAGAGCGGGAGAGTCCCGGTTGTCTTGTTCGCGATATTGTAATACGAAACCGTTGCATTGTAGTGAAGCCCGTTTGGGGCATTATCGATCTTCGAGCCGGTCTGGTTATTCACGTAATTTAAAAAAAGCGTGTTAAATCCGGTACCGTCGAACTGTCCCTGCACCCCGTTATAATAAAGGATGTCCTGAAGCGGACTCGTGGAAGACGAACCGTTCACCGGCGTATTCATCATCCTTAACGCATCGGTTCCCAGCTGTTCGAGCTGCATATCGCTGATATGGGTGTCCCCGGGCGTGTAAACGGAAGTTGCCCCGAGAACGAGATATGCCGAGAAGAGCATGATGAGTGCTGCGGCAACACCCTCGATCGTGTAGAGCTGGCCGTGCTCGTTTACCATACCGACACCTCCAGCACGCCATCCTGCAGTTTTGGCAGGGTGATGTTTTTCGGGTCATACGTATATTCAAACGGCCCGCTCCCTGTATTATTCAGATACCCATTCTCCGGGAATAAAGTCACGTTATCTGTGTCGTAATGATTGAATGTCAGGTTGAAATACAACTGGGTATTGGCATCGGCAAGGTCGGTTGTAATGAATCCCGGCGGGATAATCAGGGAGAGGTTATCCTCGATAGGATATGGGAGGTCCACCTGCTTATTATCTACAATCGGCGAGGTGAAATTTGCGAAACAGACAACAGGCGGATGGGGATTAGTCGAGATTGGCTTGGACCGGCAGATCTGGATGGCCTCTAAGGTAGTATGTTGTGCTTCAGCTCCGAGGGACTTATTCACAACACTGACATTCATGCCGCTGATGTTGACCATGATCTGATCGTTGTAAGGATTAATCTGGTACGCCGGGTCTGGTTCATCCCCCAGCAGGTTCGTGAAGTTCAGGTGGATAGAGAAAACATCGGTCGTGACGTTATCGCTTGAATTGAACATATATGCCCTGATTTTGGAGTCATCTATCGAGGCATTGCTGTTCCCTTTCACTTTCACCACCCTTCGGATGTACCCGTACTCGTCCGGCGGGTTGTCGCCAATCGATCGCGTGAGATTCGATCCCGCCTGCTGGAAAGAGATATTGAACAGATACGGATAATCCCCGAAAATTACCCGCGACCGGTAATCGTCCGGGTAGGACCAGGTCCTGCAGAAGAATCGATCCACTTTCTGCGACGAAAGGATGTTGGGGGAGTCTTTGGATACGGCAAGGCCGAACCTTAACATGTCCCCCTTATGGGAATCCGCGAGCGTCTCCCATGCGGGATTGTACGGCATCCCGGGATCTTCCACGAGAATAACGCCCGTCCGGTAGGCCACCGCATCGTAATCGACAGTCCGGCTCTGGAGACCAATAAAAAGGCCCGGGATCAGGGTCGCGATATAGATGAATGCAATGAGAAAGATGGTAAAACCGGCCAGGAAATCGATCGAGAGGTTACCGGCATCGTCAGTCATGGGTGGCGATCACATCCCCCGTGGTTGCGTTGATACTATATTCCCGGGGGTGCGAACCGGATGGCCCCGTAACCGTGTATATCCCCCGGGAAATCTCAAGTTCGGCGTCTCCTGTCAGGGTCTGGTTTCCTGAGTGTACGATCTTCATAACATCCCCGGGCGACACGATGCCGGCGAGATCGATCTCCTGATCCGGCAGCTTGTCCCCCTGCCAGGGGACTGAGCCGGCTCCGGTACGATCGTAGGTCATCAGGGTCACGTTCTGTCCCTCGCGGATTCCAAGGATCCACTGCTCTGCGTATCCGGAATTATTTACGTTCCGCCCCCTGACGTAATAGACCGGATAGTGCTGCCGGCTGGCATTGGCCTGCTCCGGGCTAACGGCAACGACAGAGTCCGCTTCTTCGAGCGAGAAGTGATCCTCCCCGGGACTCGTGAACACCTGTCTGAATCCTTCATTAACGGGCCCGGTGCCGTTTACATCAACGGTATGAGGCTGGCCTGACGGGTTCAGCAGCCAGAGTACACCAATTCCTCCTGTTACGGCAAGGCTGACTACCGCTACAACCAGGATTGCAAGGTGCATTCTTTTCATTATTGGCCTATAGACGGGTAAATGGATATAATTGTTCTTTTACGTACCCGGAGGATCTACCGCACCGGGGGAGGGGATTTTTTTTATCGATAACCGGCAGGGAATATTCCGCCGGTCCCCCTCACGCCACAATCTTTGCTATCGGAATCTCTAAGATATCCTCAGCCCCGCACCGCTTGAGCTTCGGGATCAGCTCGTTTACCGAACCCTTCTGCACGACCGTCTGGACGCTGTAGTACTCGATCCCGTGGAGCCGGCTCACGGTCGGCTTCTTCATGGCGGGAAGGGCGGCAACGATCTTTTCGAGCGCCGCGGTCGGGACGTTCATGGTAAGGAGCACCTTGTGCCGGGCTTCGAGCACGCCAAAGAGCAGGGATTTTATCTCCTCGATCTCGCGGCGCTTCTCCGGGTCTGCCCACGCCGCCCTGTTTGCAATGATCACCGTGTGCGACTCCATGATCTGGCCGATGATCTTAAGGCCGTTCTTCCGGAGCGTTGTCCCCGTCTCGGTTAAGTCCACGACCACGTCCATGAGGTCCGGCACCTTTGCCTCCGATGCCCCAAACGAGTGGAAGAGCTGCACCGGGATCTTTTTTTCCTCAAAGAACTGCTTCGTGAGCTCGGGATACTCGGTCGTCACTTTGCTCCCGGGCCGGATCTCTGAAGCATCATTGATCGGCTCGTCGCGGTGGACCGCGATCACGATCTTCACGTTGCCCTCGCCGGTCTTGCTGTACGTAAGGGCCGCGACTTCGACCACGTCCGATTTCGTCTCGCGGACCCAGTCGAGGCCCGAGATCCCGAGATCGAAGTAGCCCTTGTCCACGTAGGTCGGGATCTCCTGCGGGCGGAGGATCTTTACCTTCCCGATCCGGGAATCGGCTATTGCCGGGTTATAGTCGCGGTCGGTGCGCCTGACTTCGAGATCGGCCTCCTTGAAAAGCTGGAGTGTCTGCGCTTCGAGGCTGCCCTTGGGGAGTGCGAGGGTGATCATATCATATCCCCTCCGCCTGCAAAAATGATAAATGGATACGGTTTGGATCGTCCGCTTATGCGAACGAGTGGATGACAAGCCCGCTCAAGAGCTTTGGCTCGAACCACGTGGACTTGGGCGGCATGATCCCGCCGGCATCGGCAATGGAAAGGACCGTTCCCACCCGGACCGGCTGCATGGCAAACGCGAGCTGGAACTTTTTCTCGTCCACCAGTTTTTCGAGATCTGCCACCGGCCGGGCACCGCCCAGGTACTGGAGCCGGGCATCGCCCCGGGGATCCGTGATGCCGAGCATCTCTTCGAGCACGGTCTTCTGGAGCACCGAGACATCGAGCACATCGATGGGCCCGGCGTTCTGGTCAATGGGTTTCGTGCACTCGTACCACGTCCCGCCGAGGTACAGGTGCATCACGTGGTACTGTTCCGGCCGGGCGATCTGCGGTTTTATGTTGTACCCGCGCCCGTCCACCGTCCCGTACGGGGTGACCGCATAGTGTTTTTTGAGCTCTGCGAGGAACGATCCGGGCGTGTACTTCCCGAGATCGGTCAACAGCCGGCTGTACCCGTGGATCTTCACCCGGTTCTCGGCAAAGAGCACGCCCATGAACCGCCCGATCTCGCCATCGCTTTTCTCGCCTGCTGCTTTCTTCCGGTCAGCAAGGTTCACCGCGGCCTTTGCCCGGTGGTGGCCGTCGGCGATGTAGAGGTTTGCAACACCAACAAACCGGCGCTCCAGTTCGTCGAGTGCCTTAGGATCGGTGACGGCAAAGATCTGGTGGATGCCGCCCTGCGGGGTCGTAACCTCGGCATCCGGTTTTCTGCTTCCCGCAATGAGCGATTCGATGTAGGAGAAAAGGCTGTCCTTGTCCCGGTACAACAGCACGACCGGGCCGTTGTGGGCCTGTACCGCATCGATGTGCCGGGTCCGGTCCTCTTCCTTGTCGTACCGGGTCAGCTCGTGGCGCCGGATTTTATTGGTACGGTAATCTTCCGTCTCAAGGCAGCAGCAGAGCCCTAAAAACGTGTCCCCGTCCTGCCGGATCCGGTACACGTACATCCCGGGCTGTGCATCCTTTTTCAGCCGGCCGCTCGCGATCAGCGCAGTAAAGTTCGTCTTCGCCCGCTCGTAGACTTTGTCGTCGTTTGCGGGCAGGTCCGGGAGTTCGGCGTCAGAACGGCTGACGGTTAAAAAACTGTCCGGGTTCTTTTTGATGATCGCCCGCGCCTCTTCGGCAGTCACGACATCGTACGGGACCGCTGCGATGGCCTGGGCCTCGCCGGGTGCGGGACGCACCGCGGGGAATCGGCAGATCGTTACCATGGTACCAACCGGCGCCCTATTAAAACAGGGCGTTCTTTCTCATACGTTTGGCGATATCACATATATACCCACAGACCCCGGCGAAAGCCCGCTCGAAAGCGGGCTTGTTGGCGCAAAAGCCTTATTGTACGCGAAGGGCAACAGGATAACCTGCAAAAACGAGCTCTTCCCCATGATAAAATCCCGTGACGCTATCCCGGTAAAGACCCCTGCCCAGATCCGGCGGGCAGGCCCGGCCGATGTCGATGCGATCTATGCCATCGAGGTCGAGGCATTTGTCGAGGCATGGGATAAACAGACGTTTGCCGAGGCGCTCGCGTATTACCCGACCACGTTCTTTGTCGCGATCTGCGAGGGACAGATCGCGGGGTTCATCATCGGGGCCATCGAGGATACGGGCGAGAATATCTACGGCCACATCTGCAACTTCGCGGTATCCTCGCAGTTCCGTGGCCGGGGGATCGGGCGCCAGCTGATGCACCGGACCGAGCACCAGTTCGCGCTCCAGCTTGCCACCGGCTCCCAGCTCGAAGTCCGGGAATCCAATGTCCCCGCCCAGAAGTTCTACCGCCGGCTCGGGTACCAGGATGTCTTTTTTGTCGGCGGCTATTATGCAAACGGCGAGGACGCCCTTGTGATGATGAAGTGGTTCCGGTTCTAGGGCACAAACGCTCTCTTTGGCACTCCTGCTCCCGGTTCACTGCTTACAAATCCCGGGCAAAAATACGGGACCCCCCGAAGGATCGCATGGTGCATTTTTGTACAGGGCCACGGTACGATTGTTTGTTTTTCTGACGTGAAAATCCGCGGTCTTCCCGGATCCCGGAGATCACTTTTGCACCTTGTGACCCCCATCGGGGGTGGCCGTTTCCGTACGTACCTTCCAGTGTGCGGATGGATCAGGAACCCCCGCCCGGGCAGATTGTTTCGGATCGTTTATCGCCCCGCCAGACTAACGGGAAAATCACAGTTTCGAGGCCTGGGAAATGAAAGAGGCAAACAAAGAGGCAATCAGCGAATTTTTGAAACACGCGGACTCCATCGGCGACGACATGCTCGAAGACACACAGAAGATGCTCGGGAGCATGCCGTTTATCCTGCCCGTCCAGAAGAACGAGCGGCCGGACTACTTCGCGCTCATGTGCATTGCGGACGATATGCTCTGCCGGCCCCCGAACCTTTCGGCAAAGACCGCCGAGCTCGTCACCCTTGCGGCGGCGGCAGCGGCAGGGGCCGGCCCGTGCCTGAAGTTCCATATCCAGGCCGCGGCAAAAGAGGGAGCCACCAGAGGCGAGATCTTCGATACGATCATGATCGCGGCGCTCGTGGGAAAGACTAAGATCCTTGCATCGGCGCTCCGCGATTTTAGCGAAGCATACCCCTGAAAAAACCCGAAAGAAAAAGAGAAAATACTTTTTTTATCGCTTACCGTTTCACGCCCCGGCCCAGTTCCTGGTGGGCCCGGGCAAGGTGCTGGGCGGCAAGTGCGCCGATCAGCGAGAGTTCCCCGGCAAGAACGCCGGCCGCGATGATCTCGGCAAGCTTTTTGGCGTTCGCGCCCGGGGGCGTCCCGCCACCGGCAACGCCGAGGATCTTCAGGCACTCTGCTTGAGTGTCCACTCCTGTCCCGCCGCCGACCGTGCCGACCGGGAGCGAGGGGAGCGTGACGGATACGTACACCCCGTCGTCGGTCGGGTCGATCGTGGTCATGCAGGTGCTGCCGTCAATGGCATGGGCCGCGTCCTGCCCGCAGGCAATGAACATCGCCGCGACCACGTTTGCCGCATGGGCGTTGAAGCCCATGGCCCCGGCCCGGGCCGAGCCGACGAGGTTTTTCCGGTAGTTGACCTCGAACATCGATTTTGCATCGGTCTTGAAGATCTTTTCGATGAGCTCGTGGGAGAGCGCGATGCCGGCGACAACGCTCCGGCCCCGGCCCATGATTGCATTGATAGCCGCCGGCTTCTTGTCGGCGCACATGTTCCCCGAGAGGGCGATGAGCCGGGCGCCGGTGGCTTTTGCTATCTCGTCGGCAATCTTCGCGCTCGCGATGGTGACCATGTTCATGCCCATCGCGTCTTTCGTATCGAATTCGAGCCGGACAAAGACGCTCGTGCCCGCAACGTAGGTGGTAAGCCCGGTCATCTGCCCGTGCGAGGTGGTCGTTGCAGCAATCGCGGCAAACTCCTTCTCGTGGGCGGCGGCCCAGTCCGCTATCTCTTTTGCGTGCGCCACGCTTTTTGCCGCAAAGACCGGCGCCCGGGTCATCACGTCGTGCAGGACGCGTACTTCCGCCCCGCCGGCTTTTGTTATTGCGCCTGCGCCCCGGTTCACCGAGGCAATAAGCGCCCCTTCGGTTGTTGCAAGGGGCAGCCAGAACTTCCCCTTCGCGTATTCGCCGTTTACGAGCACCGGCCCGGCAACCCCGACCGGCACCTGCACGGCGCCGATCATGTTCTCGCAGTTCCGGGTCGCGGCCCGGTCCACGTCGAGGGAGAAGATCCCGATGTTCTCTAAGGTGGTCCCGGTCTCCTGCTCGATGTACCCCCGGCGCACCCGCACCGCATCGACCGGCGGCATCATCTTTTCGAGTTCGTAGAGCCTGACCTCGCCCGTCTTGATCCGGGTCCGGATCTCTGCTTCGTTTGTGCAGCCGGGGCCGCCCTGCCCCTCTGCATTGTGGTGTCCGTCATCACCAGCCATGAATACCTGTTGGTTGTATACTATTATGAGCGCAGTGGTCTTTTAAAAATGACAACCGGGCAGTGGGGCATACGGGTACCGGCACAGGAGGGCGAAGCAACACGGCAGGCGCTCATCGGCGAGGGGGCGCTCGATGTGACGCTCAAGGTCCTGCACGACGGGCCGTTCCTGATCTTTGCCGTGCTCGCGGAGCGTGACGGCGCCGGGTGGTACGAGTTCGGGGAGCAGCCCGGCCGCGAGGCACTTCCCCGCCACGAGCTCGTGGGCGGGATCGCGATCATGCAGGAGAACGATCCCGCGGGGGCGGAGAAGATCCTTGCAAACCGGCCCTCGCTCCACACGGTGCTTTTCCCGACAAGCGAGGTCTCGGGCGAGTACCGGACCCGGGACTACCGTGTCCTTGCCGGCACCGACACGACCCGGACGGAGGTGACCGAACACGGGCGCCGGTTCGTGGTCGATCTTGCCGGCGCCTACTTCTCCGCCCGGCTCTCGACCGAACGCCACCGGATCCTCGATCAGGTCAATGACGGCGAGCTCGTGCTCGATATGTTCGCCGGGGTCGGGCCGTTTGCCATCACGCTTGCCGCCCGGGCGGGTGTGGTTGTCGCGGCCGATCTAAACCCGCAGGCCGTCCGGCTCATGATGGAAAATATCCGGAAGAACCGGGCGGCAAACGTGATCCCGGTGCTTGCCGATGCCCGGCACCTGGAAAAGATCCTGTCGTGGAAGTTCGACCGGATCGTCATGAACCTCCCGCTGGCCGGCACGGAATTTTTACCGGAAGCCTTCCGGCTCGTCCGGCCCGGGGGCACGATCCATTTCTATTCGCTGGTATCCGAAACGGGCGAGCACCTTGCCCGGATCCGGGAGCTGGGCGGGGCCGGTGTTACGGTTACCGAACGCGAGGTCCGGTCCTACTCGCCCGGCCAGTGGCACGCGGTGTACGATATCGCCGTGGGATAAGGGACGACTATCCCGCCCCATACAATTCCGGGCAAATCTCCTTTTTTTCCTATCTCCCGATAGCGGGAAACTATTTCTCCTGAAGGCCTAATGAGGCATGAGTAATGCAAAGGACAGGTCATGACAAACGCCTTCACGGAATGGTTCATGGGAAGGGACGCCGACGACCTGGGCTGGTACAATTTTACCGAGGCCCAGCCGGTCTGGAAGACCTGGTGGTTCTGGGGCGGCATTGCGGTCGTGTGCGTAGTTCTTTTGTGGTATTTTTTGCCATGAACCGGTATCCGGGCAGATGAAAAACGCGAGACCGGGGGCATCGCCCGGATCCGCCCTGAAGCACTGCCCCCGTCTCCCCGGCGGGAACTGTTTTTAAGAAACCTTGCGTATCGGGCTGCCGGCCGAAAAGATCGCACCGGCACGCCACCGGAACCGGCAGAAAAATTAAAAAAAAGTTATCCGGTTATCTCCCTGCGGACTTCGGTATCGGTGATCTCGTACACGAGATTCCGACGCTCGGTTTTTAATTTCTTGAGATCGGCGATGATCTCCTGCAGCTGGAACTCCCGGTCCCGTGTCGCGATCGCGTACGGCCGGTCGGGCTGCTGGTTTTCCGGGGTGATGGCAAGGAGGTCGCAGGTATTGCGCTGCCGGGTAATTTTGAACTCCGTAATCTTGCTAAGGTCGATAGAAAGGGAGTCGCCGGAGTGAAACACCCCGACATGATGGAATTTCACCATAACGCTCATTATGCTCCCCGTCCGCGGGTGTATGCATACGGCATTCCTAGTCATCCCCCATTCCCGGCGGCATGCCACCCCGGGGCATCCCGCCCGGGCTGCCGGACTGCGACGATGCGATGACATCGTCGATGCGCAGGATCATGACCGCCGCTTCTGTGGCGCTTGAAATGGCCTGCGTCTTTACCTTTAAGGGCTCGATGACGCCGGCTTTCTGCATGTCGACCGGTTTTGCCTCGTACACATCGAGGCCGAAGGTTCTCTTTCCCGCCTCGTGCGCAGCCCGGATCGCAACGACCATATCGATGGCGTCAAGGCCGGCGTTCTCGGCCAGCGACCGCGGGATGATCTCAAGCGCCTGTGCGAATGCCTCGATCGCGAGCTGGTTGCGGCCGCCGACCGTTGCCGCGTACCGGTGCAGCTGGAGCGAGAGCTCGATCTCGGGCGCCCCGCCGCCGGCAACGACCTTTTTGTCCTGCACGACAACGCCGACGACCATGAGCGCATCGTGGAGGGCGCGTTCGATCTCATCGATGATATGATCGGACCCGCCCCGGATAATGATGGAGACGGCTTTGGGGTTTTTGCATTTCGCGATCGTGATCATCTCATCTCCGGAGAACTTCGTCTCCTCCACAAGGCCGGCAGACCCGAGATCGGCCGGTGTGACGGTATCGATGCTGGTGAGGATCGCAGCCCCGGTGGCGCGGGAGAGATTTTCAAGGTCGCTCTTTTTTACCCGGCGCACGGCAAAGATCCCGGCTTTTGTCAGGTAGTGCTGGGCGACATCGTCGATGCCTTTCCCGCAGAACACCACGTTTGCCCCGCTACGGATCACTTTCTCTGCCAGAGCGTGAACCATCTGCTCGTCTTCGTCAAGGAATGCCTGCACCTGATCGGGCCGGGAGATGTTGATCTTTGCCGAGACCTCGGTCTTTTTGTATTCGAGCGCAGCGTTCAGGAGCAAAATTTTCGCGTTTTTTACAGACTTTGGCATCCCCGGGTTTGCCCGTTCCTTGTCGATGACCATGCCCTCGATAAGCACGGTATCCTCGACTGCGCCCCCGGTCTTTTTCTGCACGTTCACGTGCTTGATATCGACCGTGCCGTCGGGATCGGCAACGCTCGTGACCGCTTTGACAACGATATTGCAGAGCAGTTTCTTGTACGCTTCCGCCCCTTTGCCGCTGATCGCGGTCTCCGCGACTTTTTCAAGCATCGCGTGATCTTCCGGCTTTACCGCAATTGCGATCTTTGCGAGGATCTCAAGCGACTTTGTCGCGGCCTGCCGGTACCCTTCCGCGATTACGGTCGGGTGGACACGCTGTTCGAGCAGATCCTGTGCGTTTTTCAAGAGTTCCCCGGCAAGGACCACGGCCGAGGTCGTGCCGTCCCCGACTTCGTCGTCCTGGGTCTTTGCGATCTCGACCATCATCTTTGCGGCCGGGTGCTGGATGTCCATCTCTTTTAGGATCGTTGCGCCGTCGTTTGTGATCACTACGTCGCCCATGCCGTCGATGAGCATCTTGTCCATGCCTTTTGGACCGAGCGTCGAGCGGACCGCAGTTCCTACCGCCATGGCGGCAGTGATATTACTGCTCTGGGCTTCCTCGCCCCTGTTCCGCGTTGTTCCCTGTCGTAAGATAATAATTGGCTGCCCGCCAAGCTGTTGTGACATATTCTTCCTCGTTTTTTTAACAGTTACCGGTCGTTTTTCCCGTTTTTTCCCGGGAAAAACCGGGTCCTGATCTGTGCCGGTTATTACAACGGCCGCACGTGGATCGTTTCGACCATGACAGAAAAGTTCGATATCCGGGATAATGCCGCCCCGTCATGATCCGTTGCGGGGCGCCACCAGCGTGTGAACAAGCTGATCCGTTATGCCATCATCGCTCTGCTGTGATAAGTGTTCAATTGGCGTGCGACCTGAAAGGTGTATCTGTCATGTGCGTAATTATCCTCCAATACATACCTTCAACAGGTCAGCAGTCATTTATAGTGCGAACGTAGTTGGTTGAATGGCTGGTTATCACAAACGAGTAGATACAGGTGAGGCAGATCCGAATGCACTAAACCCGGACGGTACGCCGGTATGTCGTGTACGTCTGCCCAAAAAATGGAATAACGAGCAGTTTGCCCGGGCCGAGACCATGATGGGGGCAAATCATATCCGCGTCCAGTGCATCGACGGGGTTTCCCGGATGGGCCGGATCAAGGGCAAGATCAAGAAAAGACAGTGGATCCGCGAAGGCGACACGGTCATTATCGTTCCCTGGAGCATCCAGGACGACAAGTGCGATATTATTTACCGGTACCTCAAGCCGCAGACCGACTGGCTGCGGAAGAACCGGTACATTTAATCCTTTTTTCTTTCCGGGGTAACCCGCAGGGTGTATGCGATAACCGCACCTGAGAGCAGGAGCATGGCTGCATCTCACCTGCGTACCGCATTCATCCGCAAGGTGCCGCTGTTCTCTTCCCGGTTGTCCCGGCAATCCACCGGATTCTTTTGCCCGGAATACATAATCCCGAATTATTTAAATGCCAGTATCATCATAGCCAGACTCATGAACAGGAGTCTGAACCCCGGAAATGTACTGATGCCGGTCTCCCGGCTGCACGGGAGCGTCCCATGAAACCCGAGGAACGCCTGGTGGTCGGGATCGTGGACGATGCGATCCACACCGAAACCCCTCACGGCAGGGCCCTGCAGCGGATCGTCCGCGATCTCGAGGCATACGATATCTTTGTTGCCGACGTTGCCTCTCCCGCCGATGCCCGGAACGCATACGCCAATCTTCCTGCGGTCAGCTGTATCCTGATCAACTGGAACCTCGGCGACAAAACGGGTAAGAAGCAGCAGGACACGCTTACCCTGATCCGCCAGATCCGCAGCGTGAACGAGGACATCCCGATCTTTTTAATGGCCGAACCGATGAACGATCCCCCCATCGGCCTGACGGTCGATGTCTTAAAAGAGGTCAACGAGTACCTCTACGTGATGGACGATACCCCCGACTTTATTGCCGGGCGTATCACCGCTGCGGCCAAACGCTACCAGGACAAGCTGCTGCCCCCGTTCTTTGGCGAACTCGTGAAGTTCTCCAAAGACTTCGAGTACTCCTGGCACACGCCCGGCCATGCCGGCGGCACGGCATTCCGCAAGACCCCGGCCGGCCGGCAGTTCTTTAATTTCTTCGGGGAACAGCTCTTCCGCTCCGACCTCTCGATCTCGGTCGGCGAACTCGGCTCGCTCCTCGACCACTCCGGCCCGGTGGGCGAGGCCGAGCGGTACGCGGCAAAAGTATTCGGCGCCGATATGACCTATTTTGTGACAAACGGCACCTCCACGGCAAACAAGATCGTCTTCTTTGGCCGGGTCACCAAAGACGATGTGGTGCTCGTGGACCGGAACTGCCACAAGTCCGCCGAGCACGCGCTCACCATGACGCATTCCGTGGCCGTGTACCTGATCCCGACCCGGAACCGGTACGGGATCATCGGCCCGATCCCGCCGGCCGACATGACGCCCGCAGCGATAAAGAAGAAGATCGCTGCCTGCCCGCTGGCGAAAGATCTCAAGGACAAGACCCCGGTCCACGCCATCATCACGAACTCGACCTACGACGGCCTCTGTTATCTTGCAGCCGATGTGGAAAAGGAACTGGGAAAAAGCGTGGACAGCATACACTTCGATGAAGCCTGGTACGGCTACGCCCGGTTCAACCCGCTCTATGTGGACCGGTTTGCCATGCGGGACGGGGCAAAGGATCCAAAAGGCCCGACCGTCTTTGCCACGCAGTCCACGCACAAGCTCCTCGCGGCACTCTCGCAGGCCTCCATGGTCCACGTGAGAAACGGCCGGGTGCCCATCGAGCACGCCCGGTTCAACGAGGGGTTCATGATGCACAGCTCCACCTCGCCGCTCTACACGATCATCGCGTCGCTGGACGTTTCCTCGAAAATGATGGACGGTGCATCGGGCCGGGTGCTCACGACCGAATCGATCGAAGAGGCGATCCGGTTCCGGCGCACCATGGCCCGGATCGCAAAAGAGATTGCGGGCGGCAAAAAGAAGGGCGACTGGTGGTTCCCGATGTGGCAGCCGGCAACGGTGGTGGACCCGAAGACAAAAAAGAAGGTCCCGTTCGAATCCGTGCCCCTCGAAACCCTCCGCTCCACGCCTTCGTGCTGGGTGCTCCACCCGGGCGAAGCCTGGCACGGCTTTACCGGGTTCCCCGACAACTACTGCATGCTCGACCCCATCAAGGTCACCGTGCTCACCCCGGGCGTGAACGAAGACGGCACGCTTGCGGCATGGGGCATCCCGGCGGCAATCGTGGTCAAGTACCTGGACACGAAAGGCATCATCAACGAAAAGAGCGGGGACTACTCGATCCTCTTCTTGTTCTCGATGGGCATGACCAAGGGCAAGTGGGGCACGCTTATTACCGAGCTCTTCGAGTTCAAACGCCAGTACGACGAGAACGCCCCGGTCGAAGATATCTTCCCGGATCTTGTGGAGAAATGGCCGGACCGGTATGGCGGCATGAAGCTCCAGGAGCTCGTGGCCAGGATGCACGCGTTCAAGCGGGACCACGACATGTGCGGCCTGCTCCAGAAGGCCTTCTCGATCTTACCCGAACCAAAGGTCACCTACGCGGAGACCTTCTCGAAACTGGTGAAGGACAATGTAGAACAGATCCCGGTCTCGCAGGCTGCAAACCGCATCGTTGCCACCGGGATCGTGCCCTACCCGCCGGGCATCCCGCTCCTTGCGCCGGGCGAGAAGACCGGGCCAAAGAACGGCCCCATTATCCAGTACCTGCTCTCGCTGCAGGACTTTGACCGGGCGTTCCCGGGCTTCGAGCACGACACGCACGGGATCGAGAGCATCAAAGGTGAGTACATGATGATCTGCTTAAAGGAGAAGAACACAAAGGAGAAGAAACGATGAGCGATGCACCGGTAGTCAACAAAAAAGTGCTCGGGCTCTTTGCGCTTGCCATGATCAACGTGGCAGCGGTGCTGAGTATCAGGAATTTCCCCTCGATGGCCGTGTACGGCTGGTCGTGTATCGGCTGGTACATCATCGGGGCCATCGTCTTTTTGATCCCGATCTCCCTTGCGGGAGCGGAACTTGCAACCGGCTGGCCCGAAGGCGGCGGGGTGTACGCCTGGGTCAAGCAGGCATTCGGCGAGAAGGGCGGGTTTGTCGCCCTCTTCTGCGAATGGTCGAACAATCTCGTCTGGTTCCCGACCGTTCTCTCCTTTACCGCTTCAACGCTCGCGTTCGCGCTCACGCCGGACCTTGCGGCCAACCCCTGGTTCATGTTCTCGGTCATGATGATCGTGTTCTGGGGCACCACCGCGATTGCCTACTTCGGCGAAGAGACATCGACAAAGTTCTCGAACATTGGCGTGATCCTCGGGAGCATCGTCCCCTCGCTGTTGATCATCGGTCTCGGCCTCTGGTGGCTGGGCTCGGGACAGAAGATCGTGATCCCGCATTTCACGCTTGCGCAGACCGTGCCGACCATCAATCTCTCCACGCTCCCGTTCTTTGCAACGATCGTCCTGTTGTTTGCCGGGATGGAGATGGCCGGCTTCCATGCCCTTGAGACCAAAAACCCGCAGCGGGACTTCCCCCGGGCAATGGCGCTCTCGGCCGTTATCATCGTGATCTGCACCGTCCTTGCAACGCTCGCGATTGCGATCGTGATCCCCGCGTCCCAGCTCAACCTCGCCTCGGGCGTCATGCAGGCGATCCAGTACTTCTTCGATGCGGCCGGGATCGCGTGGCTCGTCGGCCCCATGGCCCTTCTCATCACGCTGGGCGGTGTAGTGAACCTTGCCGCGTGGCTGATTGGCCCGGCAAAAGGTCTTGGGATCGTTGCGGAGGAAGGCAACATGCCCCCGATCTTCGACCGCACCAACAAGTACGGTGCGCCGGTCGCGGTGCTTCTCATCCAGGCGCTGATCGGTTCGGTAGTCTCGCTGCTCTACGTGTTCCTCCCGTCCGTGAACCAGGCCTACTGGATCCTCTCGGCAATGACCGTCGAGTTGCTCTGTATCGTGTACATTCTCGTCTTTGCCGCGCTCATCAAGCTGCGGTACAGCAAGCCCGACACGCCCCGGCCCTTTAAGATCCCCGGCGGAATGATCGGGGTCTGGATTGTGGGAGGCCTTGGCCTCTTTGGCACGGTCCTCTCCTTTATCGTCGGGCTCATGCCCCCGATGTACTTCACGAACTGGGCGGTCTATGTCGGTTCGGTGCTGCTCGGTACGTTCCTTTTGGCCGTGCCTCCCCTGATCTTCTTAAAATTCAAACATCCCGGATGGCTCAAAAAGCAAAAGAGTGGTGAACAGCCATGACGTTAAGCAAGAACGGCGAGATCTGCCTTGTGCTCATCGTTGCCGTGATGTTTATCCTGCCGTGCCTGATGCTCGGCCTGATCTACGAATCGGAACCGTACCATGTAATCCCGGGCGAACCGGTCAAGGCGGCTGCGGATGCCGCGGGCATCTCCGTTGTCGATGTGAAAGGCACGCTCTGGAATATGGCCGGGGCAACCGGTGGCAAGACCTACACGCTCACCGACCCCGAGGGCGACATTGCGTATGTTGCAATACAGGCATTTAACAGCGCAGAGTCCCGCGATGCAGCGGTCCGGCTCTACAATGCCCATGCCCCGGGCAAGGGAAAACATGTAGGGAACATGATCGTGGCCGGCCAGTACCTCATCTACGCAACACCGGCAAACAGCCCGATCTTTGCAAAACTCGTGCCCGCATTGCAGCAGGCAGCAAAAACAACCACTTAACTCTCTTTTTTTACCGGTCTCTTCCGGGTTCATCCGCGAGCCACTTCTCGCAACCGTAGCGCGCGTACACAAACGCGATGCCGAGGATGATGTACCCGACCAGGATCGCGGAGATGACGGTGCCTTCCCGGAACCCTTCGATTGTCCCGAACGCGGCAAGCGAGATGAGCGCTGCGGCCGCAACAAGCGAGGTGTCGAAGAAGACTTTTACGATCCCGAACCGCTTGTGGGTTTTCTCCGCAATGGCCCGGACCAGTCCCTCGCCCGGGTTTAAGATAACGTTTGCCGTGACCTGTAAGAAGATCCCAAACGCAAGGACCGCGGAGCCGGCAAGCACGACCGCGATCTGTTCCGGGTAGAAGTCCGGCCGGACGCCGGCCGAGAGGTACATGCCCAGATCGACAAAGAATCCCAGGGAAAAGGCAACGAGGATCTGGAGGTACTGGCGTTTCGGGAACGACCGCCCGATGATGAAGACTTCGGCAGCAAAGAAGATCAGGGTCAGGATGATGGTGAACTCGCCGAAAGTTACCGGGAACGCGAGGCAGAGCACGTACGGGACGCTCGAGATCGGCGAGGTGCCAAGCGCCGACCGGGTGACAAGACTGATCCCGAGGCCCATGAAAAAGAGGCCACAAAGAAGGACCAGGCAGCGCTTGACAAGACCGGTGGATACCACGAATCTCCCCCAGTACCGGCGCCGCGCAACACATTAAGGATAGCGGAAGCCCGGTGCATAAGCTTGATGATGCATGGCACGAGAGAGACCGGGTATGTGCCACCAGTTCTCGCTTGCCTGGGGGGAGGACGATCTCTGCACCCGCTTTGGCGTGCGGATCCTGCCCGCGGATCTCCTGCCGCATTTTTCTATTGCGCCGGGAGACCGGGCGCTGGTGGTTATGGGGAGCGGGCCGCGTGAGGCGGTGATGATGCAGTGGGGCCTTGTGCCGCACGCTGCAGCGGACCCGGCAAAAGGAACGCGGCCGATCAATGCCCGGGCCGAAAGCCTGTACGAAAAACCGCTGTTCCGCGATCTGGTGCAGTCCCGGCGCTGCCTTGTGCCGGCAACCGGTTTTTTCGAGTGGAAGGCTCCCCGGCGATCGCCGTGGTACTTCCGGATGCAGGACGGTTCACCGTTTGCATTTGCCGGGCTGTACGACCGCTGGCAGGGCCCGGCGGGAGCAACGCTCGCCACGTTTGCGATTCTTACCACGGAACCAAACCCGCTCGTTGCCGCGATCCACAAGAGGATGCCGGTGATCCTGTCGCGGGAGGACGAGGCCTGCTGGCTTTCGGGGTCTGCCCTTGCCGATGCGGACCGGCGCCGGATCGTTGCGCCGTTTCCTGCCGGGGCGATGGAGGCATACCCGGTTTCGGACCGGGCTAACGACCCGGCCTGCGATGACGAACAGGCGATCCGGCCGGTGAGCCGGCTCCTGCAGGAGTGAACAACACTAATATGGCCGGGCGTTCCAGTTCGTTTCATGGCCCTGCCTCCCATCAGGACTGTTCCTGTCGGCGACGTGACGCTTGCGTGTCGCGAGTACGGGGCGGGGGAACCGCTCGTTCTCGTCAACGGCCTTGTGTCCGCCATGGACACGTGGAACCCGCCGGTCATTGAAGCACTGGCCCGGCACTTCCGGGTGATTGTCTTTGACAACCGGGGGACCGGCTGCTCGGGTTATTCGGGCGAGCCGTTCTCGATCCCGCTCTTTTGCGAGGACACGGCCCGGCTTATGGAGGGGCTCGGCATTGCCCGGGCGCACGTGCTCGGGTTTTCCATGGGTGCCTGCATTGCGCAGGAACTGGCGCTTGCCTTCCCGGAAAAAGTGGACCGTCTTGTTCTTGTCGGGGGCGACTGCGGGGGAAGCGAAGCGGTGCGTTCGTCCGGGGAGGTTTTTGCCCGGCTTATCGACAGGAGCGGGACGCTGCTTGAGATCGCCCGGCGCATGTTTTCCCTTCTTTTTCCGGCTGCGTGGCTTGCCGGCCACAACCCGTTTGCGTACTGCCCCGAGGTCATGGAGACGACCGGGGACGAGGCGGCAGCCCGGCAGCTTGAAGCGTTCCTCTCATGGCCCGGGTCGTTCTCCCGGCTTTACCGGGTCCGGGCAAAGACGCTGGTGATCGCCGGCGATTTGGACGCGGTGGTCCCGTATGAAAATTCCCGGATCCTTGCCGGGCAGATCCCGGGGGCAGAACTCGTCGTGTTCCCGGGCGCCGGCCACGGGATGATGTACCAGTGCCCGGACCGGTTTTGTGAGACCGTGAGCGGGTTTTTACGAACGTGACGAAAAACAATCTTTCGGGCAATGTCCCTAAGCGATCCGGTAAAAATTTCCGGTTATATTTTAGGGGAACTCACCAGATCCGGTTTTGTCTTTTATTCGAGCGCTTCTTTATCGATCATCGGGAAGAGCGATCGGAGAACAAACGATGTCCCGTCTTTTGTCCGGTATCCGACGAGGTCTTCCATGGTCTCCACCACCTGGGTTATGACGCCATCCTCATTGCGGATTGCCGCAGCCGTAAAAAACACCCAGCTCCCGTCGCCGGGATGGATCCGTGAAAAGGTGATGCCCTCCCAGGTGTCTTCGAGGTACGAGGATCTCCGGCAGTTTTGCGGGAAATACTCCGGGATCCGGTTGAATTTTCCCTCGATTATCAGATCCGCGAGCAGCGGGCGGTCGCGATCGTAAAAGATATTGCCAAACGTTGTCGTGCCGATCATACTGTCGGCAGGAAGTCCCGAGAAATGTTCCATTGCAGTATTCCATGAAACGATACGGTGATCCCTGTCGATCACCAGCTGGGGCAGCGGGGACCCCCGGATAATTGCATCGAGTTTCCTCTCTTCTTCCTCCAGTTTTGCCTCGGTACGGATCCGGTCCGTGATATCGATGCCGATCGACTGGTACTCTGTGATCTTTCCCCGCCGGTCAAAGAATGCCCGGATAGTCCACTGCTGCCAGATCGGCGTCCCGTCGTCTCCGGTAAATTCGAGTGTCAGGGTCTCGGCGGAATTATCATGGCTGATCTTTTTTAGTGCCTCCCGGATAAGGGTCTCGTTTTTTGGGGAAAGGAATGAAAATACGTTTAATCCGATGAGATCCCCGGCGTCTTTCCCGATAAACGTGCAGGCATTTTCATTGGCGAAAGCAAACGTTCCGTCCGGCTCGTAATTGCAGACATATGCCGGCATATCCTCGACAACGGTACGGTATTTCTGCCTGCTGATCTGGATCGCCTCTTTTGCTCTCCGATGCCCCTCACTCTCTGTTTTCAGCCGGCAGTTTATCTCCTCTAATTCTTTTGTCCGCTGTTCCACCATCGTTTCGAGGTGTTGCTGGTATTTTTTCAGTTCTGAAATATCTTCAAGAACGATCGTTGCACAGGATTCGCCGTTCTCGTCAACGACCGGGACCATCCTGACAATGAAACTGTACCGTTTCCCGCCGCGCTCGAAGGATTTCTCCTCAGTATGCGCCTTCCCATTCATGACCGATTTAATGGTTTTTTCAAAGGTACCGGAGTAACTTGCAGATAATTTTGAATGGAGGATGCTGTGGCCAAGCACATCCCCGCGTGTTAAGGAAAAAATCCCGAGAAGCGCATCGTTTGCCTCCCGGATAAAGAGATCCTGATCGACAATCAGCATGGGTGTAGAAAAGAGGTTTAAAAAAGAGGAGAGGGGGAGTCTTGTTGCGGGCGTGTAGATCTTTGCCTGGCCGAACCGCCGCATCTCGGCCTGCCCGGAGAACAGGAGAGTGTCGAGGTACCTCGCCGCAGAAGCCCGGTTGAGGGAAAGGGCACCGGCAACCTCGCCGATGGTCAAACCCTTGGGATGATCTTTGAGGAGCTCTTTAAGATATCCGATCTCGTCATCCCTTTTTTTCATAAGACCTCCCGGAAGTTTTTATAAAAAGTTTTGCCCGGGAGCCTTCATGAACATTGTGCCCGGTGCCTGCCAATCCTATGCACAGCAGACCGTAATGGGTATATACCGCGCCAGATCTCCCCTTCTTGCTTTTTGCCTGTTTATAACATTCCAGAGTACCGGAATACACAATCCAGGGAATCGGCAAACGAAACTCTGCAATGATCGGCATCCCGGTACATCCGCATGAGGTTGCAGCCACCGTGCCGGTACAAAGGCATATTCCCTTTGTGCCTGGCAGATCGTGGATAGTGCAGGCCCCCAGGATCAGGCGATCGGTATGGATACACAGGAGATTGAAACCCTCTTTAAAAACGCTGAACGTGGCGACATTTCGTCACTGAACCGGATACACGAGCAGTTCCTCCGGCAAAACGAGACAGACCGCGGCCTTTCCGAGATACAGGCAGTTCTTGCAAAGATGTCAGTAAACGATTTTACTGCAACGGTAACGGGAAAGTATTCCGGCTCGCTTGCCGATACGGCTCGTGAAGTAAACACCGTGCAGGAGCGCCTCCTCCACCTAACGGCTACGGCAACCCATATCGCAGATGGCAACATCGGGGACCTTGAGGAATTCAAAAAGATCGGCAAACGATCCGACAACGATGAAATGGTCCCGGCGTTTACCCGAATGATGGCATCCATCTCTTCTATGATCGCAGACGTGAACCGTCTTTCAGCCGCTGCAAAGGAAGGTGGGCTCTCGGTCCGTGCCGATGTGGCCCGGCACCAGGGGGAATTCAGGACCATTATCGAAGGAGTCAATGCAACCCTCGACGCAATCACGATCCCCTTAAACGAGGCCCTGCGTGTCTCCCATGAATTTTCCCGGGGAAATTTCTCCGCACGCATGAACCAGAATATCCACATTTCCGGCGATCTTGCAAAATTCCGTGACGCACTGGACGGAATCGGCAGCAATGTCTCGGCAGCAATTTCCGAGATAACAAGGGTTGCGGATGCGTACGCGAAGTACGATTTTACCGCCCGTATCGACCGCAGTGCGAATCTTTCCGGGGATTTTGTCGAACTGCTGACCTCCCTTGACAAGATCGGCTCTGAAGTCTCCGAGGCGATCGCACTTGTCAATGTCCAGGTCCAGAACCTGACAAAAGAAGCCGGGGAAACCTCTGCCGGGCTTTCCCAGATATCGGCAGGTTCTGAGGAGATCGCCAAAAATACGACCCATGTCCATGAGAACATGGAGAAGGGGCACGATGGGATCTCCCAGATCTCAAAAGCAATGGAAGATCTTGCAGCAGCTGTTGAAGAGATCACCACAAACATGGAAAATGTCTCGACCCTTGCAAAAAAGACCAAGGACCTCAGTACAAACGGTGTCGACCTTTCGAGGAAGGCAAACGACAGCATGGGCCGGATCAACGATGCAACGTCTGTGGTAAACGCAAGCATCACGGAGATCAGCGCCAAGATGGACGAGATCGGGAAGATCGTCGGAATTATCCGCGATCTTGCCAACCAGACAAACCTGCTCGCCCTCAATGCTGCAATCGAAGCGGCCCGGGCCGGTGACGCAGGCCGCGGCTTTGCGGTTGTTGCTGCCGAAGTCAAATCGCTTGCGCAGGAATCCCGGACCTCGGCAGAAAACATTGAGACCATGATCGGCGATCTCCAGAAACGCTCGAACCATGCCGCCGAAGCCGTGACCGTTGCAACAAAGGAAGTCAGCACCGGGAGCAGGGATGTCGAGGACACGATCAAGGTGTTTGGCCAGATTGTCGAATCGATCGAACAGGTCTCCCGGAATACCGAGGAAGTAGCTGCGGCAACACAGGAGCAGGCCGCAACCACCGAAGAGATCACGGCGAGCGTCAACGAAGTGACAAAGCTGTTTGAAGAGACCGAAAAAGAATCATCCGACACTGCTGCGGCAACAGAAGAGTCCCTTGCATCTATCGAAGAGATCAACACCGCAATGGGCGATGTGAGCAGGGTTGTTTCCAGCCTCACCACGGAAATGACCAAGTTTGCCGTGTAAGGTGGAATGCTGCATGCCCGCAGAAAACCGCCACGAAGATCCGGCCGATCTGCCGGAAAAGATCCAGGTTGTCGAATTTCTCCTGGGAAAGGAACATTATGCGATCGATCTCTACGATGTCAAGGAAGTGGTGGATTACACAACAATTACCCGGCTGCCGGATACCCCTACCTACATCAAGGGCATCATGGACCTGAGAGGGGAGATCACGACCCTTATCGATCTCAGGGAACGGCTCAATGTTGCCGCTGAAAAAAACCATGATGGCGACGACAACCAGCGAATCATCGTTCTCGATGAGAAACTGACCGGGGTCAAAATGGGGGTCATTGTCGATGACGTTCTCTCCGTTTCAACGTTCGATCAGGCTGATGTCGACCGGTCGTCGGCATCTCTGTACAACGACGATGCAGCGGTTATAGGCATCATCCGGAAAAAAGTCCGGGTCCGGGACCAGGAGATTTCGGACCTTATTGTCTGGATTGGAATCAGCCGGATCCTCAGGGACGCCGGCTGCATAAAATCATAAAATCAGAAGTGCCGGCCCGGTACCCTCTGCGATCGGGCACGATCCAAAAAAAAAAGAAGTGTTACCGTATGATCCACGCATTGTATGTCGATGATGAACCAGAACTTCTTGAAGTCGGGAAACTCTTTCTTGAACGATCCCACGATATCGCCATCGACACGGATCTCTCGGCAAAAGACGCGCTCGCCCGGGCCCGGATTGGCCGGTACGATGCGATCATCTCCGATTACCAGATGCCCGAGATGAACGGGATAGCACTCCTCAAACAGATCCGCAGCAGCGGGCAGAGGATACCCTTTATCCTTTTTACCGGGAGGGGCAGGGAAGAAGTGGTCATCGAAGCGCTCAACAACGGTGCCGATTATTATATCCAGAAGGGTGGCAACACCTGTGCGCAGTTTGCCGAGCTCAGGAATATGTTAATCCAGGCGGTCGGGCGGCGCAGGATCGAGGCCGAACTCAAACAGAGCGAGGAGCGGTACCGGAACGTTGTCGAGGACCAGACCGAAGCGATCTGCCGGTTCAAACCCGACCGGACCCATGTCTTTGTCAATACCGCGTACTGCGCTCTTGTCGGGAAGACCCGGGAGGAGCTGATTGGCAGGAAATTTGTTCCGAACGGTTCCCGGGAAGATCTCGAAGCCACCAAACGGCACCTGTGCAGCCTTTCCCCTGAAAATCCCCGGGGGAGCATGACCGAGCGCCTGATTATGCCGGACGGATCGGTACACTGGGTGATGTGCAACGACCGGGCCATTTTCGATAAAACCGGGAAGGTGACCGAGTACCAGTCGGTTGCGCGGGATATCACCGAGCAGAAAAACGCCGAGGATGCACTGCACGATTCCCAGAAAACCCTCCAGTACATCATCGATTTCCTGCCCGACGCGATGTACGCGATCGATCTCTCTGGCCGGGTGATCGTCTGGAACAAAGCCGCAGTACTTATGACCGGTGTTCCTGCGGAACGGATGCTCGGCAAATCGGATCGCGAATACGCAGTGCCGTTTTATGGCAAACGGATTCCCACGCTTGTCGATATTGTCCTCCATCCTGATAGTTCCGAGCTGTCTCCCTACGAACATGTACAGATGACCGAGGGAGTGACCCGGCTCAGTGAATCGCATGTTGTCTTTTTTGACGGGAGATGCATGGATATCTGGATCAAGGCCTCGCCGCTGTACGATCACGACGGGAAAATTTCCGGTGCACTTGCCGTTATTCACGATGTGTCTGCCTATAAGCACCTTGAGACAGCGCTGACGCAGGTGAACCGGAAACTCAACCTGATGAGTGCGGTGACCCGGCACGGTATCCTCAACAAGCTGACCGCCCTGAACGGGTATCTCGACCTGATCAAAACCGAAACGCCGACGCCGACGGTTATGCAGCGTATCGACCGGATCGAAACCACGGCCGAAGCGATCCGGCGGCAGATCGATGCCACCCGGCAGTACCAGGATATGGGCGTGAAGTCCCCGCTCTGGTGCAATGTCTCCGATTGTTTCGAGACCGCGGTTTCCCACTGCGACGGAAATCTGAAAAACATTCGGTGCACGAATAATCTGGAAGGCCTTGACGTCTTTGCCGATCCTCTGCTCGATCAGGTCTTTGCAAACCTTATCGAGAATTCACTGATGCATGGCGAGGGAGTGACCGCGATCTCGTGCTCGTACAAGAAACAGGGTAACGGGGTCGTGATCGTGTATGAGGATAATGGTACAGGGCTCCTGGAAAAGGAGAAAGAATCCGTATTCCGTGAAGGGTACGGCAAAAATACCGGCCTCGGCCTTTTCCTGGTCCGGGAGATCCTTGCGATCACCGGGATCGCCATCCGCGAGACGGGTAAATCCGGTGAAGGTGTGCGGTTTGAGCTTTTCGTGCCGGAAGGGTGGTACCAAATCCATCTCTCCGGAGCAAAAGTACCTGCCACGGGCTGATGTACCAGTGCCCGGGCCGGTTTTGTGAGACCGTGAGCGGGTTTTTTTTAAAGGGATAACGAGAAAAAGGATCGTTACCGGTTACGGTTCCGGCGTGTCGTCTTTTTTATTTTCCGGGTTTTCCGGGGGAGTCACCGGCGCCTTTTTCTTTCCCGGCTTTTTCTTCTGCATGATCTGCGACTGGATGATGGAAAAGATGGTCATGATACTTCTGTCACGGGAAATATGGTGGCCGGCGTGTTAAAGCGTTTCTGGGTTGTATGGAGGGGGAGGTTTTACGGTTCCGCCAGCCCGCGAAGATATCCGCAGAACAACCCGAGCGCTTTTTTTGTTCCCTCGCGTGCCCGTTCGCTGTCCTGGCAGCCCATGGTCACCGTCATGTGCCCGGCAAACGTGCTCGTGACAAAACAGGTTGTGGGCATTTTGACTCCCGGGTAACAGACGTACGCATCGGCAAGGCCCGGGACCTCCGGGAGGGAAAGCACCCCGGGATTCGAGATGAAGATGTCGGCAAAGCCTCTCTCTTCGAGCGCCGCCATCCTCTCCACCATCTCCTGCACGGCCCGGCCCTCCGGGTCGCAGGCCGCATCCATCCGGGCCTGCTCAGGGACGCCGATGTATCCCTCTTTAAGGCGTCGGGTCTCACGGACGATCCGGGGGAGGAGCCCTGCCATGCCTTCGCCGGGGTTTCGCTCCACCATGATGCTGACGTTTGCGGCCTGGTTGCTCATGACCCGGGAGCCGTCCGCAAGGTGGCGGCGGAGGTTGACCGGGAAGAAGAGGGGGAGCGGCCCGTTGCAGCCGGTAATGTCGCTTATCGCGAGGAAGTACGCGGCCAGGATCGCGTCGTTGATGGTGCCCCCGCGGTTTTTTGTGCAGGCATTGATGGCGGCGAGCTCCGGTGCGCCGATGCATTCGCGGTGGAACCCGGGCGGGGCGTCCGATCTGCCGAACGGGTCCGGCCACATCGGGTCGATCACAGCCATCTCTTCCGGCTGCGGTGCGGCTCCTGTGAGCAGCTGCCGGGTCCAGAGGGTGTCGCGTTCCGGGATTCCCCCGGCGGCCGGGCGGATGGTGCCGGGCGTTTCGTATTCTGTAAGGAGCTGGCCCATGAACGCCATGAGGCCGGCGGCATCGGCTGCTGCATGGGCGAGGTTGACGACAATGACATCGCCCGAAGGTCTCCGCAGGATCCGTGCCCGGACCTGCACCGGCCCGTACGGATCCACCGGCCCGGCAACCCGGGCCCGGTAATCTTTTCCGCATTCCTCCACGGGAACCGGCGCGGCCGGCCCCGGCTCTTCCATCGTCCAGCAGGCCGGGCCGCATCCCCGCACGAGCCGGCTGTGGAGGACCGGGTGGGCAAGGATGCAGGCATGGGCGGCCCGGCCGAGCCGGTCCGGGTCGAGCCGTACAGAAAATTCCATAACCCCGCAGATGGTGGCATCGCCCATGAGCCGGGTCGAGTCCACGAAAAGGTCAAGGGCCGAAGCCCCGCGGGTCTGCATGTCAGAATACAGGTTTTTTCTCGGCTAAAAATGTTTAGCGCGGGGGGCGGAGGTGAGCGGGTTTACGCGGAAACGGGCCGGGTCACTGCCGGGACTTTTTTCAATGCCAAGGAGGAGATGCCCGATGTCGATCCACTGCTTTTTGAGTTCGTCGCGGGGTACTCCCGAGATTGCCATGCTGCGCATGCCGGAGAAGATGGCGATGATGGTTACGGCAAGGGTCCGCGGGTCCACGTCGGCCCGGATGAGCCCGTCGCGCTGCTGGTACGAGATCCCGTGGGCGGCCATATCGATACCGGTCACCATCGAATCGTAATAACTCGCACGGATCTTCTCGTTCCGTACGGCCAGCGCTGCGATCTCGAAAAAGAGGGCATTGTATTCCGGTTCGGCCGAGATGTTCTTGTCAAAGATTGTCGTCCACGCATCGAGCGGGGCGGAGTTGGGGAAGATCTCTTTTGCCAGCTCGTGGGTCTGTGCATGGGCTGCTTTTACAATCTCCACGATAAGGTCGTCCTTGTTTTTGAAGTAGAGATAGAGGACGCCCTTGCTCACGCCTATGTGGGCGGCGATATCGTCCATGGTGGTACCGGCATACCCCTTGCGGCACAGGACCAAAAGGCCGGCCTCGATGATCTTCTTTCTTGCCTCTTCTTTGTATTCCGGTACGACTTTGGGCATGCTGCTGACAGACCTTGTGTTCCCGGAAATATAAATCTGACCCTTTCGTAATAAAAATGACTGACTGGTAAGTTTTAATAATGACTAACGCGTATTTTTTAACAACGCACGGGAGCAGGCCCTGCCGTTCCCTTTCATGACTCCTCTCCGGTGATACCCGATGGAACCCGTCACACAACCCACGCTCGATCCAAAACAGATCCCCCTTGTCATGGCCGGGGTGATGCTCGGCCTCCTTGTCGCTGCCCTTGACGGCACGATCGTCAGCACCGTCATGCCCACGGTCATTCACGATCTCCAGGGTATGGAATATTACGTCTGGCCGTTTGCGGTCTACCTCCTTACCGCCACCATCGCAACCGTGGTCTTTGGCCGGTGCTCCGACATGTACGGCCGGAAAAGGATCTTTGTTGCCGGCATCGTGGTCTTTGTTGCCGGGTCCGTGCTCTGCGGGATCTCCCCGGGGATGATCTGGCTCGTGGTCTTCCGCGGCCTGCAGGGGATCGGCGGCGGTATCCTGACCTCGCTTGCCTTCATCATCGTTGCCGAACTTTTCCCGGTCTGGGAACGGGGGAAGTACATCGGCATCCTTGTCTCGGCCTTTGGCATTGCGAGTATTGCCGGGCCGCTCCTTGGCGGCATTATCACGGACACGATCGGCTGGCGCTGGGTATTTTTCATCAATGTCCCGCTCGGGGCGCTCGCCGCGTTTCTGGTTCTCGCAAAAGTTCCCGAGACCGCAACAGTGCCGGAACGCTGTGCGATCGATTACGCCGGGATCGCCCTCTTTACCGCAGCAATGGGGCCGCTCTTTGTCGCTATCTCCTGCGGGGGTACCCTGCTTGCCTGGAATTCGCCGCAGGTGACCGGGCTTTTGATCCTTTCTGCGGTGCTGATTATTCTCTTTGTCAGGACCGAGCGGTCCGCGGCACATCCGCTCCTGCCGCTTTCGCTCTTTGCCAACCGTGTGTACACGTTTACTGCGGCAGCTTCGTTTCTTGCAAACGCCCTGATGTACGCCGGGATCATCTACCTGCCGCTGTACATGCAGGACATTAAACAGACAAATGCCGGCGGGGCCGGGATCCTGGTGACGCCGATGATAGTCTCCCTAATCCTTGCCTCGGTGGTGACCGGCCGGATTATTGCGGCGATCCGGAAGTACAAGCCGGTTGCCGTGGGGGGTTTTGCGATCGTGGGCACGGGTGTTCTCATGCTGGCGACCCTGTCGGCCACTTCATCCCTTGCATTTATTGTCGTTGCAACGATCCTGGTCGGGGCAGGGACCGGGATACTCTTTCCCGTGCTTGCGATTGCGGCCCAGAACGCCCTGCCCCCGCAGGACCTGGGGATTGTTACGTCATCGCAGCAGTTCTTCCGGAACATGGGCGCTACCATCCTGACCCCGGTCTTTGGTTTTGTGATGTATCTCGGGCTCGGGACCGGCACCGACAAGAGCAACCTCCTGCTCCTCCCCCCGGATACGATCGCCCACGGGATCCAGCTGGTGTTTGTCTTCTGTGTGGTGATTGCCGCGGCCGCCATTCTCCTGATGCTGATGTTAGAAGAGATTCCGCTCCGGTCCCGTGCAAGGCCGGATGCGCCCGGGACTGCCGGGACAAAATGAGCATGGCGGTTCCGGATCATGGTGAAGAGGAAAAATTGTTTTTTTGCCCCGATACGTCCCGGGATACTGCTCATCTGCCGGATGCCCGGGGGTTGCCTCGGGCGTTTTACCAGAGGCGGGCCGGTGGTCTACCTGAAAAATGAACTGTGCCGGGCTGCCTGCTCTCTGCATCGGGACAGGATCGGCTCATAAGGTGTCTGCCCGGTTGTTCAGGCAAATGCGGAAAGCCTCTGCTGTTCGGGAAAGATCCTGCGATCCTTCTCTCCCAAAAGCAATGAAGGCCCGGGGATCTTTGCAACCGGGGCAGAGCGCTCCCGGTTTTCGATGACCCGGCACAGGGCGGCAAGCGGCGTTGTGTACTGCCCGCCATCGAAGATTTCGATGTTGAGCCCTTTTTTAGAGACCGAGACCTGTGCGAGACCGCACGTGGCGCCGAGGAAATTTTTCCATTCCCGGGTGATCTCTTCGATCCGGACCGCCCCGTGTCCTGCAATTGCCCGGGCGAGATCTTCGAGGCGTATTGCGTACCGCGTGCCCAGGATGTACAGGTCAAGGACTTCGTATTCGAACCCCCGGCTGTCCACGGCCCGGCGCCCGGCCCGCTGCGCATATCCTACTGTTTGCAACCGGAAAAACCGTGTTTTTCCCGGGGAATAATATACTGCCGGTACCTGTGTGCCCGCCATCTCAAATGCCATTGCCCGTATGCCCACGGAATCTTATGGCGATCGAGAAACATATAGTTTTCTTATAGTTTTTATATTTTTCAACATGCCTCTATATTTTTTATATAGTTTTTTGCCGGGCGGTGTGACCGTACCGAATCGTGGGTCCGGCGTACTACCGGGTATGGCCCTGCCGGGGGCTATGGAGAAGGGGGGCGTTTATGCGTCCTCTCCCACCCACATGTTTTTAGTCAGTCCGTTCATATAGGAAAATATCAGCATGGATCCTCTGACCCTCCTCCGCAGGCACGAACCGGAGATCAAAAAACGGTTCGGTGTTGCGACGATTGGCATTTTCGGCTCGTATATCCGCGGAGAGGAGCGGCCGGACAGTGATGTGGACGTGCTCGTGAGTTTCAGGAAAGGCGAGGAGACGTTCGATCACTACATGGACTGCAAGTTCTATCTTGAAGATCTCTTTGGCCGCCCGGTCGATCTCGTCATGAAGGGCGCGATAAAGAAGCGGCTTAAGCCCTATATTCTTGGCGAGGTCGTGTATGCGTAGGGCCGTCCGCAACGCGGCCTGACTTTCTGATCCGATAAGCAAGTATAAGCCAGATCAAGGGATCATTGCGTCCAAAAAAAGCAAATACTATTTTCGGTGATGCGTTTACCAGAAACAGGATTATATATCCGTGAAGTGAAGATCCGGATATGACCGATCAGGGATCCGTAACCAAAAGAATCCCGGTGAGTTCCAGCACGTGGCAGTCCGTGCATCAGCTCAAGAAACCCGGGCAGACCTACGATGACGTGATCCGGGATCTTGTCCGTAAAAATTCCGAGGATCTTCTGGTCCGGGAAACCAAACGGATCTGCAAGCGGGGAAAATTCGCGGAGTACAAGCTGTGACTTTCCGTCTTCTTATAGATGAAGAAGACGCACTCCCTTTTATCCAGCACCTCCCGGAAAAAAGCAAACGTATCGTTGATGCAAAGATCAGCATCCTTGCCGAGGATCCGTTTCCCGGCAAAGGCGGCGATAAGGAACTCCTGGTTATCCGGCGGGGGATCCGGATCTACCGCCTCCATATATCCCGCCAGTTTACCGCGTTTTACCGGGTCAAAGACGATACCGTCTATATCACGGAAGTCATGACCATAAGGGAAGCTCACAAGAAATACAAGATGCTATAATCCTGTTTTTAGACCGGGATCATTCCGACCCCCAAAACCGCCCTTCTTTTCATTTCCCGCATACCAAAGCCCATCTGAGCAGAGATCCGCCTCCCAAAAGCGTACATTAGGGTTTTACAGCGCCGCAATTCTGGCGTATTTCGGCAATCGGGCTGCTTATAGGGCACATTTCAAAAAAGTGTGTAAAAGTGCAGCATTTTTTGCATATTTTTGATCGCCAGGCACCCTTTCCCGGGAACTCCTCCGTCGGAGAAACCGGTACACCGAATCGTATGTCCCGATGCCCGGATCGCACCCCCCAAAACCGCCCATCATTTCATTTCCGTGTACCAAGGCCCATCCAAGAAACGATCGCCCCTCCAATTGGGCCTAATTAGGCCCTTTTTTCTCCGGCGTGAAAATGCCCCCGGGAACCCGAATTGGACCCCCGTTTTCGGGATTTCGGCCCCCTGTTGTGGGAAAATGCCACCTTCCGATAAGAGGTCTCCGTCGGAGAACCGGGTATGTCGGATCGTACGTTACCGGCCCGGATTACACTTCTCAAAACCCGCCCATCTTTTCCCCCCAACGTGCCAGAGCCCGTCCGGCACATGATCGCCCGGGAGATATCCACTCTCTTAATCCCTAGTAAATCATTGGCACAACGGTATATCCGTATTGAAAACCCAGCAATCAATAAGCTCGACCGGTGATGGAATGAAAAAAAACGGGTTTGTTATCGCCATTTGTATGGGTCTTATTATAATCCTTATAGTCCTCACAGCCTCCCCGTTCTTTGGAGGGATACCCGTAACAGAATGTAAGCCACACCCGTTTTTTTTAATTTTTAACAAGGACAATTCCCAGACATCTAATGTGACAGTCATTATTTCCAATTCAAGTCGTCAGATCATTTTCGCAAATAATTATACCCTCTCTCCCATTGAGAGGATTGAATCGGAAATTCCAACGGGAGATACACCGGAAGAATACTCATTCAGGATTAGTTCAGGTAGCGGAAAGGTATCAGAAACCCGATTAACGCTCGGCCCGACAAATATTGCGATCATTGAGATAACGTCAGATAATCAATCCGGGTGGATCTCGTATTCGGTCATCGATCTGACATCGAAATCCTCCTGCCCCTCATGACTCCCTCTTTGGGAAACCCGCCTGCTGGTATCAGATTGGATGGCACTCCATGGTACGGGCCCGGAATAAGGGGTGGTGGAGTGTGGGCCTGTGTATGTGGGGGGAGGGGGAGGCATTGGGAAGAGTGGCTTCAAGAAAAAAAAGAAACTGTGGGCAAAAGATCTGGCACTTACTCTGCCTGGACCGCAACAAATGTTGCAGATGAATGGGATTTCGGGACCGGCATCCCGTCTTCGAGAAGTCCGCGGATGTGCATCTCGATTGCTTCATGCATCCGCTCTTCTGTCTCCTCACGGGTCTTTCCGGTTGCGACACAGCCCGGGAGATCCGGGGAATATGCCGAATAATTTTTTCCTGCTTTTTCGATGACGATCAGGAACCTGTGCATGTCACTTACTCCTTGAATTGTGCCTGCTTAAAGATACTGTTCTGGGTGCCGGGTGCGAGATCATCCGTGAGATGCCCGGCGATTGTTATTCTCCCCGGATCCCCTCTCCTAAAACAGGGCTTCATTTTCTTTTGCGTGCAGGCGTCCGTATATGTGGGGCTTGACCGTCCAAACAGGTTTAAACAGGCCGGTTTTCCGCCCCGTAATATGCCGGTTTCTGCAGGAATTGCGAAGATACCGGGATTTTCGTAAAACTCCCCTGAAAATATGCCGAAACCGGCCGGTCGGGTTTCGGGCAGAGCAGGCAATCCGGGGCAGTTACGGGCCCGGAATGGGGGGTTGGGGAGTGTGGGTCGTGGGGGATGATCTTGCTCGGGGCGGTAGTTGGGAAGATGGGCGGCCGGGGGATGGTGCTAGGAATGGGGTACCGAGTGCTGGGAGAAATGGTTGGAATCTGATAGGGTGCTATGGATCGAACACATTCACGCTCTGTGCTGCTATCTTTTTCTCTCTCCGTTTGTTGTATATTTTCAGTAATACGCTCATGGGGGAATTGTTATCCCGAGTATTTCGGATTGGTTTGCGGTATTTTATCTTTTAATTTGGATGATCTACGAAGTGATAATTCACTTTTTCTTGCTGGAGGTTACTCTGATTGTCGGAGGAATTATTGCAACATATTTGTGGAAGAGATATGCCCGATCTAGAAGAATGCGATAGAAGATGGGACTCTAAAATAATGCGAAATAGATTATCGACAAATGTCGAGATTCTTATTCAGTATGATTCATTCTGAAGGCTATGCAAATCATGCGGAAAAAAGGTTAGTTGTCATATTCGCTTACGGTTCCGCAATCTAGGCAAGTAAATGTTCCATGATTGCCGAGTTCCCTTTCAGCCAACTCAGCATCGCCTGCACCTTCCCAATCTTCTGGATTATATTCGTCAACAATAGTATTGGTACTGCCGCACTCGGGGCACCGGTATTCTGTAATATTGTCGATATGTCTGCTCGTGTCTATCACCTCCTGGCGGTTTTAACTTCGCTAGATCTTAAGTCAGAAAAATCCTCATTATATATCTATCCGAAAATTTTCAGTTTTTTCCAGTTTTATGCAATAGGATAAACAAAACAAGGGAGGCGCGCAGTGATTTTTTCTATAAATCAAAATTATAAATTAAATAAGCCGGCCTAAATCCAGATCTAGCATTATTCTTATGGAAACTATAAGAAAAACCGCAATACCTACAATTCGTTCCTAACAGTATTTTATATTAAGACAATGTATTCTGATTTGATCATCTATGGTATTTACCAATCGGTGGGTATGTAAAACTGTTGAAGATTTTGATATAGAAAGAGTTCGTAGAACATTGCAAAATTATTACGCTACAGAGACTGGTGAAGAATATGAATTAGTTAGCATGATCGAATTAGAACCAGAAATTGTGGCCGCTGATCGAACGACCTCTCTAAATGGGAAATTATACTTCCAACGAGAAGTAGGGTATTCAGATTTCAACATAACCGCATCAAGAGAAATCCACCAAATACCACATATTCAACGTATTACTGAATCTATTGATTTTTGGTTCTCTTCAAATCCCGGTCTATTTTTATTTAGACACAAGGATGATACTGTAATACATGGTCGTGAAATCCTATCAGAAATTATATTCGAGGATAGTGGTAAAATTAAAAGTTTAGAATTTAATATTGAGCAAATTGAAAATTCAATTAATAATGGAACCCTTCAAGGAATGTGGACGTTTAGTTACAAAAATCGACAAGGAAATATTCATAGTGGAAATGCTTATGGGAATGATGTAAACCAAGATCCCATGTATAGTCAAACAATAGGAGCTCCAAGAAATTTTATCGGCGTAGAATGCTCTATTGGCAATGAAATTGCAAAAGTTGCGATATATAGAGGAGGATCGATTACAATCTTTTCCGATTTAGAAGATCCTGCCCAATTGCTTGATTTATTTAATATAATTGAAGGATTTGAACAGTACGCACAAATCATTGACTAAATATAGGGGATATTTTTTTTATATGTGTCATATAGGCGAATTAGCTGTTTCGCATTTACATCTAGTATTTTTTTCCCGATACGTATTATTGTCCCGTTCTCTTGTTTTGTTGAACACACATCCCATGATTCTATAAAATCGGTAATTGTGGATTTTATTGAATGATTTTCGAAAGTCGGTTTCACGCTATATTTTTGTTCAATTGTCTGGTACATATCATCAATTATGTTGATATATTCTCGATTCTCTTTGTCATCTCTATAATAAAAATTAATAGTCCCTACGAGGCGTATCGATACTTCTAGTTGTTCACTCACTTTTTCAGAAGTAGATACATCTGAAATATCCGGAGTCAAAATTATTCGAAATGGCGCTTGAGTGCCTGCAAGTAATAATTCAATATAGTTATTTCCTGAAATGGAGTTTTCTATTCGTTTATCAGAACTGATTATTTTTTGATTTATCGCTTGTAGTAAATCAGGCATACTAAAGGAGAAAATGGGATATTTTTTAACAGAATTAATTTTAATTTTAATTTTTTTGTTGATTAACCAATAATTAATCTTTTTGATTTCAGGAATTTTATCAGAAATCCATGGGAGGAGCGCGGGAAGACCAAAGATAATAGTTAGGATTATCCCCACAACCGCAAGGAGGATTCCGAGAAGTTCAATTTCAGTCATCCATTCCTCCTGAATTCATTGTGTTTTGTCACAAACATCTCTTTAATTAATGGAGCATTTCTTTGTTCTATTTAGATTCTAAATCAAACCTTGAATCGGAAAAATGTATTGTTTGTAATAAAAAAGTAAAAAACTTCACTCCACCGGCACGAACTTCGTGCCGTAGTGGATAATCCCGCTCTCGCCATCGGTGGCGATCTTGCGGAAGACGCTCTTGACCTTCATCCCGATCTTCGCCTTTGCCGGGTCCATCACGATCTGGGTCGTGATCTGCGGGCCTTCTTCGAGCTTCACGATCGCGAGCACGTACGGGGTGAGCATCGAATACTGCTCGGCCGCCGTGTGGATCACGGTGAACGTGACAACCGTGCCCTCGCCCTTGAACTTGTGCTCGACAATCTTGCCTGCCCTGCGGCAGTCCGGGCAGAAGGTCCTTGGCGGGAAAAAGTGCCTGCCGCACGTCTCGCATTTCGTTCCCACCATGTTGTAGCGCTGGGGCAGGTGCCGCCAGAACCGTGCAACCGTCATCTTAGACCCTCCCGAGGATGTGGACCGCGACCGTCGCGCCCGTCCCGCCCACGTTGTGCGTCATCCCGATCTTCGCGCCGTCAACCTGGCGCTTGCCGGCCGTGCCCCGGAGCTGCTGGACGATCTCGCAGACCTGCTTGATCCCGGTCGCCCCGACCGGGTGGCCGCAGGCCTTGAGGCCGCCGCTCGTGTTCACCGGGATCTTCCCGCCAAGGGCAGTCTCGCCATCGGCGGTGAACTTGCCGGCCGTTCCTTTCTTGCAGAACCCGAGGTCCTCGATGGCGCAGATCTCTGCGATCGAGAAGCAGTCGTGCACCTCGACCATGTCGATATCCTTGGTGGTCAGGTGCGCCATCTTAAACGCCCGCTGGCCGGCCGCGACCGTTGCGTCCAGCGTCGAGATGTCGCGCCGGTCGTGCAGCGCGATCGTGTCGCTTGCCTGCGCAGTTGCGAGCACCTTGATGGGGGTGTCCGTGAACTCCTTTGCCCGTTCGAGCGGGGCGACGATCACTGCCGCTGCCCCGTCCGTTACGGGCGAGCAGTCAAAGAGCCGGAGCGGCTCAGCGACCATCGTGGATTTTGTCACGGTATCGAGCGAAATCTCGCTCTGGAACTGGGCGATGGGGTTCCTCGCGCCGTTGTAGTGGTTTTTGACCGCAACCTGCGCCAGCTGCTCGCGGGTCATACCGTACTTGTGGATGTAGTCGTTTGCTATCATCGCGTACAGGCCCGGGAACGTTGCGCCCATGAAGCCTTCCCACTCGCGGTCGGCGGCACCGGTCAAAGTGTCGGTACTCTCGTCCGACCCGACATCGGTCATCTTCTCGACGCCCGCTGCAACCACGATGTCCTCCATCCCGCTCGCGACCGCGATCACGGCCTGCCGGAAGGCAAGACCGCCCGAGGCACAGGCCGCCTCGACACGGGTCGAGGGGATGTGCTTGCCGGTCATGCCCGCGTAGTCGGCAATGAGCGCACCGATGTGCTCCTGGCCGATGAACCGGCCGGCGCTCATGTTCCCGACATACATGGCATCGATCTGCTCGCCCGAGAGCCCGGCGTCGGCGAGTGCAAGGGCGCCTGCCTCGACAAAGATGTCACGGAAGGAGCTCTCCCACTTCTCGCCGAACTTCGTGCACCCGATCCCGATAACTGCTACGTCTCTCATGATTGCATCACGATCTTTCCCTTGTGTTTTGCGTACCGTGCATAGTCCAGGTAGATGGGGTCTTTTAAGAGCTGCATGACCCCTGGGGCTGCATCGCGGTGGAAGTCTTTTCCGGTGATCGCGTCGGTCACCGTGATATCGAACGCATCGCTGCCTGCGCCGGACCCGAACGAACAGACAAAGATCCGGTCGCCGGGTTTTGCGATATCGAGCGTTGCCGCAAGGCCGATGGGCGATGCGCCCGAGTAGGTGTTCCCGAGCCACGGGACAACGAGACCGGGCTTGATCTGCTCCGGCTTGAAGCCGAGGTCCTTTGCCACCTTCTGCGGGAATTTCGCATTGGGCTGGTGGAAGACCGCGTAGGTGTAGTCCTTCGGGGACGTCCCGATCTCCTTAAAGAGCAGGTTGCTTGCGCCCTTGACGTGCTTGAAGTAGCCGGGATCTCCCGTGAACCGGCCGCCGTGCCGGGGATAGTCCTGGCCCTCGCGGCGCCAGAAGTCCGGCGTGTCGCTCGTAAACGAGCAGGTGTGGTTGAGCGTTGCGATCGGGTTGTCGTTTCCGATCACAAACGCCGCCCCGCCGGCCGCTGCCGTGTATTCGAGGGCATCGCTGGGCGCACCCTGCGAGACATCCGAACCGATCGCAAGGCCGTACGGGATCATCCCGCTTTTCACGAGACCCATGCAGGTCTGGATACCGGCGGTTCCCGCTTTGCAGGCAAACTCGTAGTCCGCGGCGGTCATGACCGGCGTTGCGCCGATTGCTTCCCCGACCGTGCAGGCCGTGGGCTTGACCGCGTACGGGTGCGACTCGCTGCCCACGTATACGGCCCGGATCTCTGCCGGGTCAACGTAGCGCCTTTTTAGCGCATTCCGTGCCGCTTCGACCGCAATCGTTGCAGCATCCTCATCGAGATCCGGGACGGACTTTTCAAAAACGCCCAGTCCCCCGGTAATATCTGCGGCATTTGCGCCCCAGACTTTGGTGATCTCCTCAACCTTGATCCGGTATCGCGGAATATACGCACCGTATGTAATGATGCCTACCATTCTTTCTCCCTCAGTGTACTCACGATTTTGTCAATCTCCATCTCTGTGCAGAGCACCGTGATGTGGTCCCGGTCCGCAAGTTTTGCCACAAACGGGTGGACGTTCTCGGCACTGATCCCCTGGAGGATCACGGACCGCGGTTTGAAGGCCGTGACCCGGATCGCAACCATCGGGGATTTGCCGGTCGAGACGTTTGTGAAGATGAGCGCCCGTTCCGTGCTCCAGCCGTAGATGCGGTTGAACTCCTCGCTTGAGAGCTGGAGGATCGCATTGAGGCTATTGACCACGGTATAACCGAAGATGGTCTGGTCCATTGACCCGCAGAGCAGCGAGCAGCCGATAGCATCGGTGAGCTCCTGTAATGCAATCGGGTTCGTGTACTCGTGGATGTCGAGGATCACGTCATCGGCAACGCCGCTAAAGAGCATGGAGGAAAATTTGTGAATGTGTCTGCCGTCCGATTCCTCATCGATATTGAGGATCGTGTCGACAATCTTGCCGACCACGGCAGTTCCGGGGCTTTTTCTTCTGCCGCTCTCGTAATCGCTGATCACGGAGGGCGATACCCCCAGGCGGTCCGAGAGGATGCCCGGCGGTATCTCGAAGTTCTGGCGCCACTTCTTGAGCGCCAGCCCCGGTGAGTCCGACAGCGTAATCTCGCCCGCCATCTTCTCGGCGAGCTGGTTTCGCAGACCGGATTTCATGCTCAGCTAAGTTGACCCGCCCCATTATATACCTAACGAATGCGGATTCGACAAAAAGCGAATCTCCGACGTGAGCTCTACAATAAATGCGCAGGAAAGCAATCCATAAATAGTAAGCATCTCAATTTTGATGAGCATGGTACTGGCTGAAGACAGGGACTGCCTCAGGGCGATCGCGCTCATGGGCGGGATCCGGGAACCGGTGTTCATCTCGTCGCAGACGCTTGGCGAAGTGCTCGAAACGAGCCCACAGACCGCGTCGCGCCGGCTCAAAAGTCTCGAAGGCCAGCGGCTCATCACCCGGGCGATCAACCCGGACGGCCAGCACATCACCGTGACCAAGGATGGCGAGGACGAACTCCGGCGCGAGTACGAGGAGTACTGCCGGCTCTTCGGGCATGTCGGCGGCCACTATTCCCTGCCCGGCACCGTCATCAGCGGCCTTGGCGAGGGCCGGTACTACATGAGCCTCGAGCCGTACAAAAAACAGTTCCTCCGGCACTTAGGCTTCGAGCCGTACCCGGGCACGCTTAACCTCCGGCTCTCGGGCACCGACATTCCCACGAGAAAGAAACTCGATGCCCTGACCTGGGTCGTGATCCATGGTTTCTCCGCGGACGGCCGGACGTTTGGCGCAGTCCGCTGCCTTCCCTGCCGGATCAACGACATCCCCTGCGGGATCGTGGTACCCGGCCGGAGTCATTATCCGGAAGATATTGTCGAAGTGATAGCACCGGTCGGCCTCCGCGATGCGTTAGGCGTAAAAGAAGGCGACAGGGCAGTAATTGAGGTGGCATATGATTGATCAGGCATTGCAGGCATTACGTGACGGGAAGTTCTTTTTGATCTATGATTTCGACGACCGCGAGGGCGAGACCGATCTCGCGATCCGCTCGGATGCGGTGACGCCAAAAGACATCCTTACGATGAGAAAAGACGGCGGCGGCCTGATCTGCACCGCGATCCACCCGGCAGCAGCGCACCGGCTCGGCCTGCCGTTTGCAAGCGATGTGTTCGCAAAGACGCAGCTTACCGAAGAGATCGGCGATATCCCGTACGACCGCAAGAACCACTCCTCGTTCTCGCTCTGGGTCAACCACAAGAACACGTTTACCGGCATCACCGACCGGGACCGGACCCTCACCATCACGGAGATCGGCCACACGGTAAACGATGCCATGGCCGGCCGGCACACGAGTTTCTCCGCACAGTTCAGGACACCGGGCCACTGCCCGATCCTCCGGGCAGCCGACGATCTCCTCCACCAGCGCCGGGGCCAGACCGAGCTCTCGGTTGCGCTTGCGGCAATGGCCGGCGTGACCCCGGCCGTCACCATCTGCGAGCTCCTGGACGACCGGACGGGAAAAGCTCTCCGGCACGACGACGCAAAACGCTACGCACAGAAGCACGGCTTTGCCTTTGTGGGCGGAAACGACGTGCTCGAAGCCTGGGACGGCCGGGCCGGCACGCTCGCATCCGCCCCGGCCCACGGCCACGCGGAAGGTTCGGCTCCCCTGGCCCGCGCCCGGGCAGTCCATGCGGAGGGCCGCAATGATTGACGATGCCCTTACTGCGCTCCGCGACGGGAAGATGATCCTGCTCTACGATTTCGACGACCGCGAGGGCGAGACCGATTTTGCGATCCGGTCCGATGCGGTGACGCCAAAGGATATCCTCACCATGAGAAAGGACGGCGGCGGGCTCATCTGCACCGCGATCGACCCGGTGGCAGCGGAAAAACTCGGCCTCCCGTTTGCAAGCGACGTGCTCGAATCCACGCACTTTGCCGAGCGGCAGGGCGACATCCCGTACGACAAAAAGAACCATTCCTCGTTCTCGCTCTGGGTCAACCACAAGAAAACGTTCACCGGCATCACCGACAACGACCGCGCCCTCACCATCACGGCAATCGCGGACGAGGTCAAAAAGTCCTTAAATGGCGGCGGGTCGCACTTCTCCGAGAATTTCCGGACCCCCGGCCACTGCGCCATTCTCCGGGCCGCTGATTCGCTGCTCGATGTGCGCCACGGCCAGACCGAGCTTTCGGTTGCAATGGCCCGGATGGCCACTATCACGCCCGCCGTCACCATCTGCGAGATGCTGGACGACGAGTCCGGGTATGCACTCCCCAAAGCCGGCGCAAAAGCGTACGCAAAAAAGCACGGCCTTGTCTTTGTCGAGGGAAAGGACGTGCTCGACCGGTGGGAACAAGAGAAGGGCAAACAATAATACAAAAATCCCTTTCCTTCCCTACACTTTTTTTGTTGCATCCTTTCACACTCCCCTGAGGGCACCTCCTTGTGGCGGGAGAACGCCCCCGTGACCCTCCCCCTCGTAACGACAGATGTGAATCTTTTTCTAGGTTCATACTCTTCTTTTGACTATTCACCGGCCCGGAGCCGAACCGATGTACTCCCTACTTTACGTTGACGACGAGCCGGCACTTCTTGAGATCGGCAAATTTTTCCTCGAACAGTCCGGGGATTTCCGTGTTGTCGTTATGGCATCGGCACAGGAGGCGCTGGACTCGCCGGACCTTGGCACCTACGATGCGATCGTCTCCGATTACCAGATGCCGGGGATGAACGGGATCGAATTCTTAAAAGCCGTCCGGGAACGGTACGGGGAGATCCCCTTTCTTGTCTTTACCGGCCGGGGCCGGGAAGAGGTCGTTATCGAGGCGATCAACAACGGGGCGGACTTTTACGTCCAGAAAGGCGGCGACCCGACCGCCCAGTTTGCCGAACTTGCGCACAAGATCCGGCAGACCGTGCGGAGGAATGAAGCCGAGCGTTCCCGACAGGAATCCGAACGGCGCCTTGCCGATATCATCGATTTTCTTCCCGATGCCATGCTTGCGGTAGACCGGGAGGGCCGCGTTATTGCATGGAACCGGGCAAACGAGGATCTGACCGGTGTTCCCGCGTCCATGATGCTTGGGAAGACCAACTACGAATACGCCCTTTCCCCGTACGGGGAGCGGCGCCCGCTCCTCCTCGACATGCTCTCGTGGCCAAACGAAAAGATCCGGCACTATTACACCAATATCGTGCATGACGGCCGGGCGATCAGCGCAGAGTCCGATCTCGCAGCTCCCCGGGGCCGGCAGATCCATATCATGATAAAGGCAAGCCCGCTCTACAACCAGAAGGGGGAGGTCACCGGCGCCATCGAGATCGTACGGGATATCACGGGACTAAAAGAGACCGAGCAGGATCTCCGGGCCGCGTACGAACAGGTCACGATGACCGAAGAAGAGCTGCGGTCACAGTTCGACGATCTGCGGGCGACAAACGAGCAGCTCGCCGCGGCAAAGGATGAACTCCGCCGGCAGGTGGACCGTCTTGCCATGGCCCAGTCGGTCGGCCGGTCCGGGAGCTGGGAGTATAATGTCGGGACCGATACGATCTGGGGATCTGCCGAGGGCTTCCGCATCTTTGGATATCCCGCGGTTGCCCGGGATGTTCCTCTGGAGAACATTGAATCATGTATCCCGGAACGCATGCGGGTCCACCAGGCCCTGGTCGATCTGGTTACGGTGGGGAAGGAATACGATCTTGAATATGCCCTCAACCCGGCCGACGGGTCAGCACTCCGGGTAGTGCATTCTGTTGCCCGGCTCGAAAAGGATCCCGCAGGAAACCCGGTACGTATTGTCGGGATCGTCCAGGATATCACGGAGCACCTGCGGGCAAAAGAGGATCTCCAGAAGACCGAAGGCCGGTTTGCTGCCCTCTACTCGAACATGAGGGAAGGCGCCGCCCTCCATAAGCTGGTCTTTAACGAAAAAGGGGAGCCGGAGGACTATGTCATCCTTGCGGCAAATCCTGCATTCGAGCAGCAGCTTGGCATCTCCCGGGAATCGGTCCTGGGAAAGACCAGCCGGGAGGCGTACGGCGTCAGCGAACCTCCGTATTTCGATATCTATGCCCGGGTAGCCCTGACCGGCAGGCCAAAGACCTTCGAGACCTGGTTTGCGCCCCTGAAAAAATATTTCACCATCTCGGTTTATTCGCCCGAAAAAAACCGTTTTGTCACGATCTTTGAAGATATCACGGAAAAGAAGCAGGCCGATGCCAGGTTCCATGAGAGTGCGGCAAAGTTCCGTGCCCTTGTGGAGACGTCCCCGGATATGATCTGGGAGATCGACAAGGAGGGAGTATTCCGGTATATCAGCCCTACCGTCCAGACGATCCTGGGATACATGCCCGAAGAGCTTGTCGGGAAACCCGTGACCTGTCTTGTGCCGGAACAGGGAATGGCGCTGGCACAACGGGAGCTTGGGAAATTTTTGGCCGCAGAACAATCCATTGCGCCCTTCGAAGTCCCCGCCCGCCATCGCGACGGGCACGATCTGGTCGTCGAGATCCGGTCGTTCCCGGTTACCGACAGCGGGGGAACCGTTACCGGGTTCCGGGGAGTGGCCCGCGACATCACGGAGCAAAAAAAAGCAGAGGAGGCCCTGCGACGGGCAAACATCCAGCTCACCCTGCTTGGCAGTGTCACCCGGCACGACACCCTCAACAAGATCACGGTGCTCCTCGGCTACCTGAAGGTTGCATCAAAGAGATGTTCCGAACCGGAGAGTAACGAAATCCTCGAAAAAATGCGTTCTGTCATTGTTGCGATGCGCTCGCAGATCGAGTTCACCCGACTGTACCAGAACCTCGGGTCCCGTGAACCGCAGTGGATAGCACTTGAGATCTGCCTGTCTGCCCTGCCGATCCCGGCACAGATCTCTTTTGTTGCGGAAGCAAACGGGGTCCTGTTGCGTGCCGATCCGATGATTAAAACCGTGTTTGCGAACCTCGTCGACAACTCGATCCGGCACGGAAAGCATGTCACGGCAATCCGGATCTCTATAAAAAAAGAGGGTCCGGTACTGGCAGTGATCTATGAAGATAACGGGACCGGTATTCCGGTAGCCGACAAGGAGCGGATCTTTGACCGCGGGTACGGGAGAAACACCGGCTTTGGCCTGTTTCTGGTCAGGGAGATCCTCGGGCTGACCGGGATCTCGATACGGGAGACCGGCGTACCGGGCACCGGCGCCCGGTTCGAGATTATTGTGCCGGAGGGTGCATACCGCTTTTCGTAGGAAAATCGCATAACCCCGAAGCAGGCGATCCTGTTTTCGCCCGTTACCATGAAAAACGGGGTCCGGCGGACTACCATGAGGAAACGCCCGGTAGTTAACCGGTCTTTCCCGTATACTCCGGCCCCGGTATGGTGATAATCTCTGCCGGACTGCGTATGCGAATCTTTTTCTAGGAATATACTCCTCTTTTCACTATCCATACGCCCCGGAACACGCCAATGTATTCTGTACTCTATGTTGACGACGAGCCAGCACTTCTTGACGTGGCGAAATATTTTCTCGAACTGTCGGGGATATTCAGCGTAACGACGATGAAATCGGCAGAGGAGGCGCTCGCATCCCCGGCATTATCCTCTTTTGATGCCATTGTTGCCGATTACCAGATGGCTGGCATGGACGGGATCGCGTTTTTGAAGATCGTCCGGGAAAAATACGGCGATCTCCCGTTTGTCATCTTCACCGGCCGGGGCCGCGAGGACGTGGTGATCGATGCGCTGAACTCGGGGGCGGACTACTATGTCCAGAAAGGCGGCGACCCGGTGGCGCAGTTTACCGATCTTTCCCACAAGATCGGGCTTGCCATCGAACGGCACCAGACCCGGTCCGAGCTCCGCGCCGCGTACGAACAACTCTCGGCATCCGAAGAAGAGCTCCGGGAGAAGTTCGACGAACTATCCGCAGCCGAAAATGCCCTCCGCGAGAGCGAAGAACGGTACCGGACCGTTTTTGAGAATACCGGGACTGCCCTTTCCATCATCGAAGAGGACAGCACCATAAGCCTGGTCAACTCCCGGTTTGCGGAACTCTCGGGATATACGGCCGCCGAGATCGAGGGGAAAAAGAGCTGGCACGAGTTTGCGATGCCCGAAGATCTCCCCATGATGGAGGAACAGCACCGGCTCCGGCGCACGGATCCAAAGAGCGCGAAGAGTCGGTACGAGTTCCGGTTCCGGACAAAATCTGGCGAAGTCCGGGAGATCCTCCTGTTTGTCGGGATTATCCCCGGCACCCTGCGGAGCGTTGCCTCGTTCATGGACATCACGGACCGCAGGAAAGCCTACAAGCAGCTCAGCGAATCGGAGAACAAATTTGCGCAGCTCTTTAAAATCAGCCCGGTAGCGCTCACGCTCGTCTCGGTTGCCGACGGGACGATTGCCGATGTCAACGATGCGTTTGTCAAAAGCACCGGGTTTACCCGCAGCGAGGTGATCGGGAAGACGGCACTGGCTGCCGGGCTTGTTGCCGATCCTGCCGGGTATCCAAAGAGAGTCGCCGACCGCCTGAGCGATCGGGAGGAAGCCGGGCAGGAGATCGCCTGCAAAAGAAAGTCCGGGGAGATCCGGATCTGCCGGTTCTTCTCGCGCAGTATCCTGATGAATGGCTCGCGGTATGTCCTCTCCACCGTCGAGGACGTCACCGAACGCATACAAGCTCAGAAGGCTCTCGTTGAGAGCAACCGCCGGTTTGCCCAGGTTGCCGAATCTGCCGGGGAATGGATCTGGGAAGTGGATTCAAAAGGACGCTACACCTACGCAAGCCCGGTCGTGGAGAAGATCCTCGGGTATACCCCGGAAGAGATGATCGGGACGCACTTCTACGATTATTTCGAGCCCGGCGCAAGAGCGGCACTTAAAAAAGCAGTGCGTGCGGCATTTACGGAGAAAAAAGCGGTCCGGCATTTTTCCAACCCCAACGTGCACAAGGACGGCCATATCGTGATGCTCGAGACAAGCGGCTCCCCCATCCTTGCCGAGGACGGCACGTTCCTTGGCTACCGGGGCACCGATCTCGATGTGACCGACCGCATCCGTACAGAGAAAGCCCTTGACGAGAGCCGGGAGCGCTACCGCCTCATGCTGATGAATGCAAAGGACGGGATCCTGGTCAATGAATTTACCAAAACCGGCCCGGGGCCCTTTATCGAGGTCAACGATACCGCCTGCCGGATCCTCGGGATGACCCGGGACGAGCTCCAGAGCATCTCCCTTACGGACCTCGATACCCCCGAGACCCGGGACCGGGCGCCCGGGTTTATGGACGAGCTCAAAAAGAACCGGCACGCGGTCTTCCAGATCCCCTACCGGCCCAAAAACGGCGGGGAGAAGACCCTCGATATCAGCGTGAGCACCTTTACCCTCGACGGCCGGGCAACCATGTTCTCGATCGTCCGCGACATCACCGGCCAGAAGGCATTGGAGTCTGCGCTCAGTACCATGGTCGCGAGCATGGTCGGTTCGACCGGTCTCGATGCGTTAAAAAAGATCACGGAACATGTCAGCGCCTGGCTTGGGGCCGACTGCGTCATGATCGGGGAGATCCAGCCGGACCATGCGAGCGTAAACGTCCTTGCCATGCTCCTCGATCACAAAGAGGTCACGGACTTTACCTACACGCTCAAAGGCACCCCCTGCGAGAATATCCGGGAGAAGGGGTTCTGCCTGTACCCGGACCATGTCCGGGAGTTTTTCCCTGAAGCTAAAGATCTCGCCGACCTGAATATCCGGGGATATGCCGGCACGGTGCTGCGGAACTCTTCCGGAGAAGTGATCGGGATCTTCTGCGTGATGTCGCGCCGGCCGCTTCCGCCGGTCCCTGCCATGTGCGAGATCATGGAGGTGATCGCGGTCAAGGCCACGGCGGAGATCGAGCGGTCCCGCATCGAGCGCGAGCTCCGCGAGAGCGAGGAACGGTACCGGGCCCTGGTGGAGACCTCGCCGGATATGATCTGGGAGATCGATCGTGCCGGGAATTTCCGGTATATCAGCCCCATGGTCACCCCGCTCATGGGATATTTCCCCGAAGACGTGATCGGAAAACCCATCACCACCCTTGTTGCCGAACAGGGCCGGGAGCTGGCGGCACGGGAACTGCACCGGCACCTCACCTCGCGCGAGGCGGTACAGTCCTTTACCGTCCCTGCCCGCGACCGGGACGGCCACGATATGACTGTCGATATCCGGGCGTCCCGGGTGACCGACCACCATGGCCGGATCACCGGGTTCCGGGGGGTTGCCCGCGACATCACGGACCGGATCCGGGCAGAAGAGGCGATAAAGCGGGCGAACCGGCAGCTCACCCTGCTTGGCAGCGCCACCCGGCACGATGCGCTCAACAAGATCACCGCCATCCTCGGGTATCTCAAGCTCATCACGCTGAAATGCAATGATTCGGAAGCAAAGGAGGTCCTGACCCGGGCCGTGGCCACCGTGGTGACCCTGCGCTCGCTCATGGAGTTTACCCGGGTCTACCAGGACCTCGGGTCCCAGGAACCGCTCTGGGAGGATCTCGATGCCATCATGCCCCGGTCGCAGGTCCCGTCTTCCGTTGCCTTCTCCTGCAATGTCGCCGGGATCAGCGTGTACGCCGATGCGCTGCTTGCAAAAGTATTCTCGAACCTTGCCGACAACTCGCTCCGGCACGGCGGGAAGGTGACGGAGATCCGGGTGTTCTCCCAAAAGGAAGGCAACAATCTCGCCGTGGTCTGGGAGGACAACGGGATCGGGATCCCGGCTGCGGAAAAGGAGCTGATCTTCCGGCGCGGGTACGGGAAAAATACCGGTCTTGGCCTGTTTCTGGTCCGCGAGATCCTCGATCTGACCGGGATTACCATCCATGAGACCGGGCAACCGGGCAGCGGCGTCCGGTTCGAGATCCTGGTGCCGGAAGGAACGTACCGCATCGCCGACCGGGGATAATTTGATCAATCCGGGGCCGGGACAAACCGGTATCCCCCTTCCGGGACGGTCATCTCGAAACGTCCCCCTGTACCCGGTGTCCCGTTCTCAGTAATACCGATCCCGGTGAGGGAAAGGATCTCCCGGACTAAAAACAGCCCGAGGCCCGTGCTCTTCCCGAACCCCCGGTCAAAGATCCGCTCGCGGTCGTCCGCGGAGATGCCGGCGCCGTTATCTTCGAAGACCAGGACCAGCCCCCCGTCTGTTTTTTGCGACACGACCCGGATCGCGGTCATGCCGGGCCCGCCGTACCGCAGGGCATTGTCGATGAGGTTATAGAACACGGTCCCGAGCAGCGGGTCGGCAAAGATCTCGAGGGAAGGATAGCCGCCGTCCACCGTCACGTCCCGGACCGGGAGCCGGGCCGCGGCCTGGGACATGAGAGCGCCGACATTCTGCCAGACCGGGGCATTTGCCCCGAGCTCCTCGTAGTCCCGGGTGAAACTGATCTGCTGGGCGATCGTATCCACGATCTTCTGTTCCTTTGCAATGAAGCTCCCGGTCCGGTCCGTGTCCGGCAGCGATTCCCGGGAGATTTCGAGGTACCCCGAGAGCACCAGAAGCTGGTTCTTGATATCGTGGCGGGTGATCCCCGAGAGGAGGCAGAGTTTTTTGTTGGCGAGCGCCAGCGCATGTTCTGTCCGCTTCTGTTCGGTAATGTCCGACGAGATCACGGTAATGGCAATCACTTCGTTTGTTGCCGGGTCGATGACCGGGTTGAATTTCCGTAAAAAATACCGGCCGTCCTTCTCGAATTCCCGCTGGACAACGCTCATGCTTTTTACCACCCGCTGCACCTGCGCCTCGAAGACCCGGGTCTCCTCCGGCGAATGGAAATCCCGGTAGCGTTTCCCGAGCTCGGCAACCTGTCCGCTCCCCGGGCAGGGAGCCCGGCGCCGGTTGACCAGCAGGTACCGGCAGGAACAGTCGACGGTATAAATGGAGTCTTCGACCGATTCCACAAACGAGCGGTACTGGATCTCGGACCTGCGGAGTTTTTCTTCGGATAACTGCCGGGCCCGGAGCGGGAAGTACATGACAAAGACTGCAAGGAGACCGGTAAAGAGGATCGTAAGGGTGTGGGACTGCCAGAGGGTCGCCTGAGGGTAAAGCGCCTGTTTTGCCATCTCAAAGAGGAACATCACGGTAAGCATGGCAAAAAAGATCAGGACAAGGTCCCGGACGAGCGCCCCCGAATCATTGGTTTCCGACATGATTCCCTCCCGTATTTTTTTTTTAAATTTGGTGCAAATCCCCGGCGTCTCCCGGCAGCGTCAGGGCCCCGGGATCCTGACCGCCGAGATGCGGGCAATCCCGAACGGTGCGCTTACGGTGATATTGAGCCGGAAGGCCGTGCTGCCGATCCGGATCTCGCGGGTCACCGATGTTACCGTGTCCCGGTCCATCAGGGCGAGGATCTCGAAAAGATCGTCCGGGAAAAATTCCTCTAATGACCCGTTCGTCCCGTACCGCGCCATGGCATCGATCGCCGCCTCGTTGTAATACCGGATCTTCCCGGTACGCTCCACCTCGATCACCGGTGCCAGTTCGAGATGGGGGAGCCCGGCGGGCGGCGCCATCCCGCCCGCTGCGGCAACTTTTCTTGAGATATCGGCCATCAGGATCACGTGGCCGAAATGCCGGCCGCCAACTAAAAGCGGGGCAATATGGATCTCGGCATCGATAAAAAATCCCCCGGCATGGCGGAACCGGGTGATGATCCGCGAGATCCCCGCGGTTTTCAGGTCTTCGGTAATGCGCTTTCCCATCTGCTCGCAGATCCCGGCGTTCTCGTACAGGTCCAGGAGTTTTTTCCCGGTGAGGTCCTGGATCGCGTACCCGAGCATCCGGGCAAACGAGGCGTTTACCCACTGGAGCGTCCGGTTGCAGGTGAAGGCAACGCCGTACGGGGATGCCGCGAGGACTGCCTGGAGAACGGCGTTTTTCTGTGCCAGCGCCGATTCGACCCGGCGCTGTTCCACGGCGCGCCGGATCTTGTGGGCGAGCTCTGCAAACTGGGACCGGGTATCGCACCCTTTCTGGACATAGTAGTCCGCCCCCGAGTTCAGCGCATCGATCACTACGTCCTCGCGGCCCTTGCCGGTAAAGAGGATAAACGGAATCGTATGCGTCCGGGTCCGGACCGTTTTTAAAAATGCAATCCCGTCCATTTTCGGCATCTGGTAATCCGATACAATCGCATCGAACGCGCTCTGGTCGAGGGACGCGAGCGCATCGTGTGCGGACTCTTTTGTCGTGACGGTTATGCCGGGCGTCCGTTCCAGGAATGCCTTGGCAAGATCGAGGAGTGCCGGTTCGTCATCCACGAGAAGCAGCGAGATGGCCGGGGACTCTTTTTTTTGCAGGTCCGTATCAGCCGGGGGGCGGATGACCGCAGCGCCATTGCGTTCGGACGGGATGCGGGTATCGGGAGTGCCCGCGATTCTTCCTCTCTCGAAAGCATCGGGGGTAAGGAGCGCCTGGGGAAACATGGTCATTCTCCGCCGGGTACGAATCCCCGGTGCGGCCGGACGATGGTGATGGATGGGCTGCTCTGGCCTGGAGAAGAGATGGTGCTTCCGTGGTCATATATTTTTATTATTGAGAATATAGCCGAATCGTAAAACTCTATATTTTCTGATACGGACATATCCCATATCCGTTCGCCACGCTGTGGAGGCGCCGGGCGGATTCCTTTTGCGGGAGAAAAAAGAGACTGGTGCGGGAGGCCGAGGCCGATCCTGCCGGGCCGTTACCCGGTCTTCCCGAGCACTTTTCTTGTCACCAGCTCGCGGAGCCGGATAAACGCGGGGTCTGCCGGGTCCCGCGGGTGCGGGAGATCGACCGGGATTATCTCGGCAACCGTTCCCGGCCGTTCCGAGAGGATCGCGATCCGGTCGGCAATGTATACCGATCCCTCGGGATCGTGCGAGACAACCAGGATCGTTGTTTCGAGATCGCGCCGGATATCGAGGATCGCATCCTCCAGCTCCCGGCGGGAAAAGGGATCGAGCGCGGAGAACGGCTCGTCCATGAGGAGCACGGGAGGTTTTACCGCGAGCGCCCGGGCCACCGAGACCCGCTGTTTCATCCCGCCCGAGAGCTGGTGGGGGAGCGACTGCGCAAATGCGCCGAGCCGGGTGAGCGCCAGGAGCCGGCCGGCACGCTGCCGGATCTCGTCTTCGGGCACCTTCTGTGCGGCAAGCCGGAGGCCGTACACAATATTCTCTTCTACCGTGAGCCAGGGAAAGAGGGCATGGTCCTGGAAGACCATCGATACCGGGCCGGCCCCGTTATGGCCGCCCGCTCCGTGCACCGTACCTGCATCGGCCTTTTCCAGGCCGGCAACAATCCGGAGCAGCGTGGACTTCCCGCACCCGGAGGGGCCCATGATGCAGACAATCTCCTTTGCCGAAATTTCAAGGGAAGCGTTCGCGAGTGCCGGGGTGGACGCCCCGTTCTCGACAAATGTTTTCGTGATCCCGTCAAGGGTAAGGACCGTGTCAGCCATCGCTTAGTCCCTCCCCTGCCAGAAGAAGAGCCGGGCCTGCCCGGCCCGGAAGAGTGCATCGGCCCCAAGCCCGATGATCCCGATGATGATCATGCCCGCTCCGATCACCTGGAGCTGCCCGAGGTTGTACGCGTACATGATCAAAAACCCGAGGCCGGCCGTTGTCCCGGGCAGCATCTCGGCCGCGACCACGCACATCCAGGCAATGCCAAAGGAGACCCGCAGGCCCGTCCAGATCGTGGGGAGGGCGCCGGGTATCACGACGGTCCGGAACTTTTCCGCAAGCGTTGCGTGGAAGACTTCCGCCACCTCGATCCAGCGTTTCCGGATCCCCTCCACGCCGTCCACGGTATTGATCAGGATCGGGAAGAACGCGCCCAGGGCAATGATAAAGAGGATGGACCGGAAACCGATCCCGAACCATGCGATCGCAAACGGCATCCAGGCAATCGGCGGTACCGGCCGGAGGATCTGGATGACCGGGTTGAGGTAGGTCCTGACCTCTTTTGACCAGCCAATCAGAAGGCCAAGCGGGATAGCAAGCGCAGCAGCGATAAGAAAACCGGTCAGGACTTCTTTGAGACTGGTCAGCGTATCTGCCGCAAGGCTCTCCCCGCCGAGGAGCGGAGTGAACGGGGCAAGGAGCACCGCCCCGATCTCGCCGAGACGGGGAAGGACGTAGTTGTTGTTGATGGCGAGTGCCGCCACCTCCCAGAGAACGAGCAGGAGGACGATGACGATAAGTCCCTTGCCGTACTCACGAAGCGTTTGTCGCGAAATCAGTACCATAGAATTTCACCGTGATATTTTCGTAGCTGCATGCCTCGCGCACCATGTCCTCCTGGATGGAGCTCTGCACGGTCGCGATCACCACCGGCCTGCCGGCAGCGGAACGGGCCTTTGCCCAGCGAACAAATTCCTGCCAGTTGTTGCAGGGCGCATTCGGGGAGACCACGAGCCCGGATCCCCCGGTGTTAATAGACTGGACAATGACCGTGGGGTTCCCGAGGCTCATCTCGAGCTCGGCCGGGACCGATCCCAGGTATCCTCCCTGGAGGGCTTCCTGGCCGATCGTGGTCATGATGCCCCCGCCTGACTGGCCCGGGATCAGCTTGACGTGGGCTACCGGGCTGTTGTTGTACAGAAGCGTGCAGGAGACCGGCCGGCTTGCGGACGGGGTATCGGGCACGAGGCAGAAGTTGTACCGGTCGCAGAAGTACTGCGAGTCCTTGACCATCACGTACACCGGCGCATAGTTATCGCTCGAGGGGAGATAGCCGAGGCTGATGGTCGGGACTTTTTTTGGGATCGCGGGGACCGCCGAGCCGTTGAGGAAGGCAAGGCCCCGCCCGGCAACGGACTCATCGACCATGTTTTTCATGTTGTAACTTGCCCCCGGCACGGACGCTGCCACGCTTGCCACAACACCGGACTCCACGGGAACAGCGGTTGCCGTAAACTCCATGTTCTCAAACGAGTGCTGTTCCACCGTGAGGGGTTCAAGGGATCCGACCGGGGTGAGGATCGGTGCGTTCCCGAAGACCCATGCGGCCGAGATGTTCTCGGCAAGGGCCGGGTCCTCCTGTGTGCGGTTGATCGCTGCAATCGTCAAAGCCGAGAGGAGCGAAGTGGCATCGGGGTACTCTGCGATGGTGTCCTTTCTGAGGATCATGACGTTGATGGCGGCATTGTTCCATTTCCCGGGCGGGGGAAGATCGGCCGGGACCGCGATCCGTTTTCCGATCCCCGAGAGCTCCGCGTTTGAGACAATTGGTTCCCAGATCAAAAACGCATCGATCTGGCCGGTGTTGAGCAGCTGGGGCAGGGAGCCCGACGAGGCATAAAGAAGATAGACCTCGGGGGTTGTATGTGAGGCAAAGCCCGGGACTGCGTCAGGAAAATTCAGGGCAATAACCACAAGAAAGAGACAGATCGCGAGGGCACAGATAACGAGCAACCGGAATTTTTTCATTGCAGCACAACGAACCGGAAGGTAAGTATTTTCCCCTATTTATTCCGGCTGTTTTTATCCGGGGGACGATTAGAAAAAGAAAACCGTGCCGTTATCCCCCCGTTTCCCGTGCGCCCTCACCACTAAATACCGCGGCCGGCCACTAGTATTGACACACATGAGCGTCCCGCAGAGCGAACTTTCCCTCCGCATGGCCCGGTTCCGGGACCGGATGGACAGCGACTGTCCCGACTGGGAGACGGCTGCGATCACCGAAAAGATCAACCTCTACTATTTCACCGGCACGATCCAGGACGGCCTTCTGGTTATCCCGCGCAATGGCGACGCGGTCTTCTGGGTAAGAAAGAGTTTCGAGCGGGCAGTATCCGAGTCGGAATTCCCGGATATCCGGCCGATGACGAGCTACCGGGACATTGCCGCGGCGGGCGGTAAAAAGGAGAAACCCGTCCACCTCGAACTCGACACGGTCACGCTCGTCCAGTACCAGCGGATGCAGAAGCATTTCGCCTGCGGAGGGTTTCGCGGCCTCGACATGCAGGTCTCCGCGGTCCGGGCGAAAAAGAGCCCGTACGAGTTTGCGCTCATGGAGCGGGCCGGGGCGATCCACCGCCGCGTGCTCGAAGACCTTGCACCGGGCCTCATGCACGAGGGAATGGACGAAGTGGAACTCAGTACCGCGCTCTACGCGGTGATGGTGCGGGAAGGCCACCAGGGGATCATACGCTTTGGGATGTGGAACGAGATGCTCCTTGGCCAGATCAACTTCGGGACGAGCTCGATCTGCCCGACCTGCGTGGACACGCCCGGCGGGATCGCGGGGTTGCACCCTTCCGTGCCGATGTCCGGGAGCCGGAACCGGAAACTTAAACCCGGCGACCTGGTGGTGATCGATATTGGCTGCGGGGTCGAGGGCTACCAGACCGACAAGACCCTCTCGTACATGTTCAGGGAACCGATCCCGGATGCGGCAATAAAAGTTCACGAGCAGTGCGTGGAGATCCAGAACGAGGTGGCACAACGCCTCCGGCCCGGCGCGGTCCCGTCCGCGATCTACGAAGAGATCGTAAGCGGCCTCGAACCGGCATTTTTAGAAAATTTCATGGGCTATGGCAGGGACACGGTAAAGTTCCTCGGCCACGGGATCGGGCTTTTGATCGACGAGGCGCCGGTCATTGCGAAAGGTTTTGACGAGCCGCTCGAAGAAGGGATGGTCTTTGCAGTCGAGCCAAAGAAGGGGATAAAGGACGTGGGCCTGGTCGGGATCGAGAACACCTTTGCCGTAACGCCCGGCGGCGGACGCTCGCTCACCGGCCGCCACCCCGGTCTTCTTCTCGTTCCCTGACCGGGCAGGAACCATATGTTTTTGTATTCGCGGCGCTACCGTTCACCGTAATGATCGGGATCTCGACTTTTTGCCTCAGCGACACGCCGCTCGATGCGGCCCTGGTGCGGCTGCTCGAGGTTAACGAAAGGATCGAGATCATGGACGAGGGCCTCCACGTTCTCCCCGGTACGGATCTGCTGGAAAGTTACCCGGCGCACTACTCCGTCCACGCCCCGTTCCACGGCCTCAATATCGCCTCGGTCTTCGAGCCGATCCGGCGGGCAAGCATCGGGATTCTTTCCGACTGCCTGTCCGCTGCCGCTGCGATCGATGCGCCGGTTGTCATCCACCCGGGCTACTTTGCGTGGGCAAACGAGCGTGAGGCTGCCCTGCGGCAGTTCCGGCAGTCCTGCAAAGACCTTGCCGCTGCCGCCCGGGAATATTCGGCAGCGTTCTCGTTCGAGAACATGGCGGGCATGAACTTCTTTCTGCTCCGGACACCGGACGATCTCGCAGGTGCCGGCGATTTCGGGCTCACGCTCGATGTAGGCCATGCGTATCTCAACGGCTGCCTGCCGGCATTTCTCGCGGCCCCGTTCTGTCACCTGCACCTCCACGACAACAACGGGAAGACCGACAGCCACAGCCCGGTGGGGGAGGGGACGATCGATTTTCTCCCGGTGCTTGCCGCAATGAAGGAGAGGAACGCGAGCGCGGTCGTGGAGGTCAGCACGTTTGACGGGGCGGTCGCAAGCATGCGGGCGCTCGAACGGATGTGAGCGACGTTTTTGCCGGGGAAGTCCGGGCCCCTCGTTCACGAAGAAAGAACCGCACAGTCCTGACAAACGCGAGCACTCGCCCCCCGGCCCCCTCGCGCTCAACGGGTGGCACGGCTGCACCCGTTTCGCTAGGGGGAGCACATGAGCGGGGGACCGCCCCGCGTAGATGATGGCTCCTGGGACTCTTCTGCGTTTTTTTAAAACAGATGGCAGGATTCAATGGGGATAAATTCTGGTTTCGACACGCCCTCCACCCGGCAAAATGTCTGCCGTTGTTTACGGATTTTTCGCGGATCGCCGCATTTTAAATAAATTCGTGCTGTACCCGGAACGTATGTTAGATTCGTTTGTGGAGAAAGTCAAAGGGTTCATCCTGAATCCGGGCGAGACATTCCAGAAGTCGAAGGCAGACGACATGGAGACATCCCTGCCGTATTTTGCCATCCTCGTTCTGATCAATGCCATCCTTTCTGCGATTGTCGCTGCGATCCTGCCCCTCCCGATGTATACCGGCATGCCCGCCGGGGTCTCCCTGCCCATCCTCGTCTTCTTTATCGTGCTCGTTGCCGAGTTTATCTTCACGCTCATCTTTGCGGCCTGGCTCCACCTCTGGGTCTATCTCTTTGGCGGCAGGAAAGGAATCGGCCAGACCATGAACGCGGTCATCTACGGGAGCACCCCGAGCCTGCTCCTCGGCTGGATCCCGGTTATCAGCATCCTCTTTGGCCTCTGGTCGGTCGTGCTCTGGGCGCTTGGCGTCCGCGACCTCCACGAGCTCAGCACGGGTAAAGCGATTGCCGCGGTTGTAATAGCAATCCTCATCCCGCTCGTCATCATCCTGATCCTTGCGGCCTACCTGCTGACTTCGTACGTGACGATGACACAGGTCCCGTCCGTCAGCCCGGTCCTCTAAAAATTTTCTTTTTTTATGGTTCGGCTTTCCTGTCATCCCTGCCGCCCGGCATCCGGGATGCATGCAGCAATCCGTATTAATCATGAAATATAACCGATTGACAAATGACACAGAAAACCTGTCCTCACTGCGGTGCCTCTTTTGACGCCGCCCGTACGGTCTGCCCGACCTGCCGGGCTCTACTAAAAAAGAAAAATCCCCTTGTCCCGTATCTTGTCATCGGGGTCCTGGTTGTTGTTGTCGTTATCCTGGTCGCAGTCGTCCTCACCACCCCGGTGGAGACCCCGGGTCTTCCGGAGAGTGCCGCGATATCCTCATCGTCTTCAGGCACCGCGGTCGCAGCTCCCACCCAGCCGACCTGTACCATTGCAATTACCGGGAGCCGGGCGGGCTCGTCCATCCGTCTCCAGGTCATGACCAGTACCTGCAGTGCGGGAGACGTATCGTCGCTTGCGGTCGCGGTCAACGGTGCGGCTGCCGGCACGCTTGGTACCGGTGCGGGAGCGAGCGGGACCTATGCTGGGACATCGGGCACGAACAACGTGATTGTTACGGCAAAATTCGCAAGCGGCGCCGAGAAGATCATGTACCAGAACGCGGCGTTGTAAACCGGAACGTTATTTTTTGGTGGTTTTCGGCCTGTCTTTCCGGTGAGAGAATGGTGGCGGGGGAAAGGGAAACGCACCCTCACCCTCGCCTTCCAGCAGCCGTTTCCACATGATCCGGCTCATGGTTTTCATGTGGAAGACCGCACCCTTGTTTTTGGTATTCAGGACAGATACCGTGCCGGAAAAAAACGGCGGTACCATCAGGAGTTCCTCATCGTCAACGATCAGTTCGAGAAGGTTTTCGACTTTCATGAGTTTATGGATCTCCTCGAATTCCGGCGATGCATCCTTTGGAGAAATTGCAAACCGTTCCGGGCTGATCACATAAATTTCTGCATTCCTGCCCGGGAACTGTTTGCGCAGTCTCTTTTCGAGCCCCGGTGCGTCGGATACCACCATGAGATGAAGGGAAATATCATCTATCCGGATGGTCTCAATGACGGGAAGATACCGCTCCCCGATCATGCACCGGATCTGTTTTGTTGCCTTCCCGAAGAGATCGCGGATCTTGTACTCGATATTTTTCTCGCCGTAGATGGTCCAGAGTGCATCTTCTTTCTCGCTTCTCGCGGTCTCTTTTTCCAGTTTTTCCAGCTCCGCCCGCGCCCGGTCAGCGGATTTCCTGTGGTTGTCCATGAGCAGGTCAACAGCCATCTGCGGGGAGATGGCGCTGTACCGTGCCGGCTTTGTAACCCGTTTTACGGCAAGTCCCCTCTCGGCCAGGCGATCCAGTGCCTCGTACACGCTTGGCTTTGAGATAGCGAGGTACTCGACAAGATCTTTTGCCTCTGCATTGTCGAACATCACCAGTGCCGCATAGACACTTGCTTCATACGTAGAAAGCCCGAGTTCGCCAAGCGATTTAACCAGAGCCGAGGAGATGCCGCCCATGAACTAGTTATGATCCCCGTGTTGTTAATAATTTTACTACTTGCGCAATAAAATTTATAACAATGTAAGGTACACTTAACAGGAAAAGTAGTAAAAAAATTAACTACTCAATTGAGGAAGTGCGAATGAGAATATGTCACATCTCCAAGGCAGGAACGGCTCTACCGGTACTGCCTGCCGATCTCTTGAACAGTAACCAGAAGAAGGGCGGTCTCCCTTCCCGCACCACATTCCGGATCGGCTCCGTAGTTATCCTGTGCGTGCTGTTTGCCGCCTGTGCCCTTGTGCTGCCGGTAAGCGGGTACACCACATCGGATTCGCTTACCGCGGCGGGCAAAGTCTATATATCGAATGTCACTATAGATCCGGGAACCCTCTTCACCGGGGACAAGGCTACCGTGACCTTTTCGGTCACTAACGGCAATGCGAACAGTGGCAGCAGTAATACCACGTCATCGGATGCTTCCCAGCAGGGGATCATGGTCAACCATGCATCTTTTGGGAACAAGGAGATCCAGCTCACGAGCGGGACGTACGACACCTCGTCAAATATCGGTCCGCTCCAGACCCGGACGTACGTGTTCGATGTTGTAACCACGGAAAATGACGGAACGTACTACCCAACCTTCTCGGTTGACTTCCGGGATGCCGGCAGCCTGTATTACCGGACACCGGTCAAGGTGGATAATTCCCCCCTCATCGTGAGTGTCATTAACCAGCCGGATACGTTCACGCAGGGCAAGAAGGACTCGATCAATGTCCAGATTGCAAACCCCCGCGGAAACTCGGTAAAAAATGTCGTTCTTGATGTTACCGGCGACGGCGCGACCGTCACCCCCTCCGAGCAGTACATCGGGTGGCTGGCTGCCAACACCGCGACCAACGTGACAATCGCGGTTACTCCGGATAAAGAGACTACACTTACCCTGAAGGTTACCTACGATAACGGGGACAACCACCACTCGGTGACCCAGACTCTTCCGATAATCTTCGGGACCGACAAGAAACAGGCAAGTCCCGAGATCAGCAATATCGAAGTGAAACTTACGGATGGTGTCTACCATGTCACCGGTGATGTGACCAATGCCGGCCTTACCACAGCAAACGGCGTAACCGTAACATCTCTCTCACCGGCAGTCCCCCAGGACCCGTACAAAACCTACGTGATCGGTGCTTTAAAGCCTGACGATTTCGGCAGCTTCGAAGTAACGTTTGCCGCCAGCGGAGAGTCCAGTGTTCCGCTTCAGGTCTCCTACAAGGACTCCGACGGGAACCTCCTCTCATCCGGACAGATGGTGAGCCTGAGCCAGGCGACCGTAACCAATTCAAAGAACCAGCAGGGAGGCACATCGTTTGTCATCCCGGGCATCATCCTCCTGATTGTACTGGGAGCCGGCGGCTGGTATGTCTACACCAGAAAGATCCGGAAGCAGTGAGGCCCCTTCATGGCACCGGTCATCCAGTTTAAGGATGTCGTAAAGATCTACCCGCTCAAGTCCGGGGATGTGACGGCACTCGATCACATCTCCTTTGAAGTAGACCACGGGGAGTTCATCTCGATCATGGGACCCTCCGGTTCCGGCAAGTCCACCCTTCTGACCATGATGGGTTGCCTTGATACGCCTACGAGCGGGGATATATTCATCTCCGGCCTCCGCACCCGCGACATGAGCGATACCGAACTCACCAACCTGCGGCGGGACCGGATCGGGTTCATCTTCCAGTACTTCAACCTCTTCCCGCTCCTGAACATCATCGAGAACGTCAGTTTCCCCCAGATGCTCAAGAGCCAGGCACAGGTGGACGAAAAAAAGGCAATCGAGGTCCTGCATGCGGTCCAGCTGGACGAGCACCTCTACACCCACACGCCGCTCGAACTCTCGGGCGGCCAGCAGCAGCGGGTTGCAATCGCCCGGGCGCTCATCAACGAGCCGGATATCCTGCTCTGCGACGAACCGACCGGCAATCTCGATTCAAAGACCGGGGCAAGCATCATGGATCTCATGACGGATCTGCACAAAAACGGGTCAACGATCATTGTCGTTACCCACGATCCCCATGTCGCGGAGTACACCGAGCGGACGATCCGGATCGTTGACGGGAGAATTGTATCATGAGCGGGATATTCTGGGAGATCTCAAAACGGAACATCCGGCTCCATATGCTCCGGTCGACCCTTGCGATGCTCGGGATCCTTATTGGTGTCGTCGCCATCGCGTCCATGGGAATCCTGGGAAACAGCATGTCGCAATCTATCAGTTCGAGTCTGTCTTCGGTCGGGGACAGCGTGATTGTAACTCCCTACGCTGGCAGCGGGGGCATGGGTCCGGGAGGCGGGGGAGGTGGCGGATCATCCTCCGATCTGTACCTGACCGATCAGAACTACCAGAAGATCAAACGGGCAGTCGCCCCGAACGTGGCGATTCCGGTCATGCAAAAATCCGCCCACATGAAAGTGGGGGTGGGCAGCGACGATATCGTTGCGAGCATGTACGGACTGCCCCAGGACGATATAAAAGACCTGCTCAAGGATCTTGAAGCCGGGGATTACCCGAGCGGAAATTCAGCCTGCCTTGTTGGATCGACGTTTGCAAAGGACCATGATGTCAAAGTGGGGTCGCGGATCACCATTGGTAAGGATGGCGAGTACGGCACGCTCAGGGTATCCGGGATCATCAAGGAACGGGGCATGAGCTTCGATATCAGCACCGACAGTGCCCTTGTGGTAACCAAGGACTGGTTCGAGAATGCCTTCGGTACGACCGATGACGAGCTCAACGAGGTTGTCGTCAAGGTCAGCGACGGCGATACCGCCGATGTCAAGACCACGATCGAAAAACAGCTCAACCGGAACACGAAAGACAAGACCGTTTCAGTAACCGACAGCAAGGCAACGCTCTCAACCATCTACGCGACGTTTGGGACGGTGACAACATTCGTGACTGCGATCGGCGGGATCTCAATGCTCGTTGCCGGTGTCTCGATCTTCAACATCATGATGATGTCCGTGAATGAGCGGATAAAAGAGATCGGGATCATGCGCAGCATCGGTACCCAGAAAAAAGAGGTGATGAGCATGTTCATCTATGAAGCTGCAATCATCGGGGTTACCGGGAGCCTGATCGGGGGTCTGCTCAGTTTTGGCGGAGGGTACGTGGTAAGTGCCATGATGCTTGGCACCACGGAGTACATCTTCACCCTTGCAAGCCTCTACTACGTGGTCGAGGGCGTCAGCTTTGGGATCCTCATCTGCATTGTCTGTGCAGTGTACCCGGCCTGGCAGGCAGCAAACCTCAACCCGATCGACGCGCTGAGGCACGAGTGAACATCCCTATGTTCACCTCCTTTTTTCAACATAAAAAAAACGATCCCGTCACGGGATGCGCCACGGGCACGACCGAAGGCGTCGGGATCCTGACCGGCAATCCGAAAAAAGCGATCATCAGCCTGTCAGCACCGCTGATCATCGCCATGCTCCTGATGTCCAGTTACAACGTGGTAAACGCAATCTGGGTTGCAGGGCTTGGCTCCGATGCTCTTGCAGCAGTCGGGTTCATAAGCCCCATGTTTATGATCCTTCTCGGCCTGGGCACAGGTATAGGGGCAGGTGCGACTTCGGCGATTGCCCGGAAGATCGGTGCCGGCGATCGGAACGGTGCGAGCAATACTGCCCTTCACGGGATTGTTATTGCGGTCTTTATTTCCCTCGTCCTCACGATCCCCCTTGTTATTTTTGCAGAGCCCATCGCGATCCTGTTTGGTGCCGGGACAACTGCGGGTCTTGCTGCATCGTACGGGCAGGTCATCTTCGGCGGCACGTTTTTTATCATCTTTGTCAACGCTGCGTATGGGATCCTGCGGGCGGAGGGCGATGCCAGAAGGACGATGTACGCCATGATCGCAGCATCCATCCTGAATATTATCCTCGACCCGATCCTCATCTACGGCCTGGGCCTCGGGATTGCAGGCGCTGCCTGGGGAACGGTCATCTCCCTTGCAGCCGTTACCGTGGTTCTCCTGTACTGGTTCTTTGTCAAAAGAAACCTGTACGTCTGCCTCTCCTGGCGGATCTTTGCACCGTGCCGGAGTGCGGCACAGGACATCCTGACCGTCGGGATTCCGGCCAGTGTCGAATATCTTGCGTTGTCGATCTTAAGCATTGTCCTTAACCTGATGCTGGTTCTCGTAGCAAACACCGATGCGGTTGCAGTCTTTTCGGTCGGCTTTCGGGTCGTATCGTTTGGGATCGTCCCGGTCGTTGCGACCGGAACCGCAGTTGTTTCGGTAGTCGGTGCAGCGTACGGGGCCCGGCATATTGACCGGATCCGGGAAACTCACCGGTTCGCGATCCTGTTCGGGGTCCTGATGGCACTCTGCGTAAGCGCGATCACCTGGGTATTTGCCTACCAGATCGCTGCGATATTCTCGTATTCTCAGGAAGGGGTGCATCTCTATCCGACCATTGCTGCATTTATCCAGGTGATGTGCCTGTTCTATCCCTTTGTGCCGCTGGGACTTATCTCGTCTTCCGTCCTCCAGGGTGTGGGAAAAGGGCCAACCTCGCTGTTCCTGACGATCCTGCGAAGCCTGGTGTTTGCCATTCTCTTTGCATACCTGTTCACGTTCATCTTTGGTATGGGCGAGACCGGGATCTGGTGGGGCCTGGTGGCCGGGGAAATAGCCGGGGGACTCTTTGCCTTTACCTGGGTGTACCGGTATTTGTCCCGGCTGGTTGCACAAAATTCGGACGGTGGTAACTATGACCCGTCATGATACGAACCGGGAAGTGCCCGACAGGACTCTGCCTACCAGGTGGTATCTTGTCACCTCACACGAGATCGCCAGGATCCAGCGGGATCTGGGGTACCTCAAACAACCTGATTGCAGGCATTGTCAAAACCATGTCCGGGATATTGCAGGGATCCTAAAGACCATTGAAGAACGCCAGGCATGACAAAATGGTATAAAAAAACCGGGAGGGCAGGATCATGAAAATTTTCAGCAGATGCTACGGCATTCGTGAATTTCCCCGTGCGGGACCGGCTACGGGCGGTGATGGAATGTAGCTGATAATCTCCAAAAAGCACAAAGAACCCTAAAAAACGCCAGACCCGAAAAAAGTGAGGGGGAATCTCATTCAGCCACACTGAAAATTTATCCGGCAGAGGCCCCGATAGCCACAAACGATAGTCCCCCGGGTTATAGTTTCGACGTGATACAATAATCCCTGCCCACCCCAGGTATCCGTGTCATGCAGGATCTATTATGATCCGGACAGGACTGCCGTAATTCCACGCATATCTGTCTTTACCTCACAAAGGCACCGGGGACGAATTTTTTTAGGGCGAATCTTTGCAGGAACGGGAGGTAATGGTTAATGGATTTGAGAACGTCAGACCCGGAGATTCTGGGATTTGGTTGAAGCAAGTCATAGAAGATAGGTAAAGGCAACAAGTGCGCTTTAACGAAAAAGATACACTGATACGGGAACAGACGGGCGATGACCCCCTACGTAAAAACCCCGATGCACAGTGGTCACTACCGTTGATGGTTCCTCCAGCAACAGGACATGCGGGACAACAGGACCGTACTATCAGGATCCGTGGATAATATCCTCTCATACCGGATCCCGGGGACGAAATTCCTTAAAAATCCAATAACTCTCTTTTTATCGCCCGTGCAGCAGCATACCCGAAAGGGTTCACGGAAACCAGGCTCGCCGGTTACTCCGGTTTCTTTCCCATGACCAGCCAGCCGGTATAACCTGATGTGAACGTGCCGGCCCGGGCCTGGCCGGAAAGTTCCTCCCGGATTGCCGCGATCTTTTTGTCGGAGAAGATCCCGGCATCCCGCATCCGGGAAAAGAGCGACGGGAGATCGAAGACTTTTTCCGCGAGCGAAAGGTCGGGAAGGTCAAGCGTCCGCGGCTCGGCCGAAACCCGGGCAAGGCCGGCGTCCCGGAAGATCCCGGCAAGGTCTTTTCCCACCCGGCCCGAAGCGAAGCTGTCGCTCCACGACCGGGTGATCCGGGCCGATTTATCCTCATCTCCCAGGCTGATCGAGAGCGTGTCCCAGTCATTGTCGAAGGCAACGAGCGTGCCGCCCGGGGCGAGCACCCTGACGAGCTCTTCTACCACGTGAGCCGGGTTGTGGATGTGCTGGAGGACCCGGTCGATCCGGCAGGCGCCGAACGTGCCGGTGGCAAACGGGAGCCGGAGGAGATCGCCGCGGACCAGATCGCACCGGTCCCGACAGGGTGCGGTCCGTTCCGCAGCGGTTGTAAGGAGCGCTTCGCTCGCGTCAAAACCCACGACCCGGCTTTTTTTTGGCAGGAGCCCGGCAAGTGCCGCGAGATCTTTTCCCGCGCCGCAGCCGGCGTCGAGCACGAGCGGCGGCTTTCCTGCTGCAACGATCCGGAAGCTCTCCTGCTTGACTGAGGAAAAGAACGGGATGTCGGAGAGGAGGTCGAGGCAGCGGGTGCAGGCCGAGCTGTCGCCCGTGCCGTCCACATTGCGAAAGCCGGTCGCGAGGTACGGGGCGGGGACTTTTTTCTGGCGGGGCATGACAGGTTCCAGGTAATTCTGATTGGGTGGTACAAGGTGAAGAGGTTGTTGCCCGGTGCCCGGGTCCGGGTGGCATGAGAGGGCCGCATGGTGCAAAAGTGTTTTTGATGGATCCGGTGCGGCCGGGAAATTTACGTCGGAAAACTGGCTCGGGCAGCGATATTTTCCGGGCCTGTTTTACAAAAATGCACCATGCGACCCTGTGGGGGGTCCTGCATTTACGGCAGGGTTTTTATGGGCCGGCAGTGCCAGGTCACCATGAAGTGACTTTTTTTCAATGCCGAAAAATAAAAATTTCACCGGGAAAAGAGGATCCCGACCGGTAAAAAAAGTCAGTTCCCGTTTGCGCATTCATTGATCTTTGTCAAAACCACGGTCCCGTTCAGGCTGATGACGGTAGCATTGCCCCCGGATGCAGAGTCGATCATCGCGCCGTTTGGGACTTCCATCTGGTGCATCTCGTTTGAATCGTATGCTGTGAGGAACTGTATACCGGACGAATCGAACACCCGGCAGATCCCGCCCGCTCCGCAGTCGATGATCGTGCCGTACGGCACCTCGTTGTTCTGCGTCGAATTCCCGGGCGGAACAATTTTGATTTCCCCGGCAAGGAGGACCGGCTGGAGGCTCCCGTTTACCTGGAGTGCGGGAAGGGCGAGCTCCGACCAGTTGATCTCGTTTTTGGTGCAGGACGTTGTGGAAGTGGGTGCGATAATGTCCGCATACGTGCTTGCATCGGCCTGAAGGTTATCATCACCCGTCGATACTCTGACAGAATACCTGCCGGTGTTAAGCAGGGACGTGTTGACCGTGCCGGAATAATGGTTGGTCCCGTCCGTCCCCGCGGTAACGACAGCGGTCCCTCCTGCGATCTCGTGAGAACTGTCATATTCCCGAGTTGTCGGGTGCGTGTTGACCGTGATGACATCGATGGAAAGCGGTGTCCCGGCCGGCAGGCTGGTGGTGCCGGAGACGGTCATGGTCCCGGGCGGCCCCGGCAGGATGGGCGCAATGTCGAGCCAGGCATCGACTCCGTTTAAGAATGTCACGGTGCACGAGTTGTTCGTGCCAGGGGAGTCGATCGCCTGGCAGAGGTAATCCTGCTGTGTTGTGGGATAGTACTGTTTATCGTTTACTCCTTTGAGGATCCTGTCCGGGACCGCTGACCCGGTGATCTGCCCGGAGGCCGGGTCGTAGTTTACCGCGAAACGATCGGGCGGGGCCGGGTACTGGGCGATGATTGCCGAAGTAAAATTCCTGCCAAGGGCCGCGGTTGTGCCGGCATCGAGCGTTACCGAGAAGGTCCCGTCAGGTTGTACCGGCACGAGCACGGTGGAGATGCTGCCGTTCAGCAGCCAGACCTGCACGGTCGTCATCGTTTTATCGGGCATGGTGCCGGTGATCGTGAACGATTTGCCCCGCAGGACGTTAAAAGATCCGTGGTCCGAGAACGAGGCGATGTTGGCGGCTGGCGATGGCGTTGCGGTGAGCGTTGGCGTTATCGTTGCCTGGACCGGGCTTGTTACGGTTCCCGGCGTTTGGGAAGTGGTGGTATTTGCTGCGGACGAGGCCGGCGTTATGTTTGCCTGCGGCTTGTCTGCGATGCAGCCGGCAAAAATTACCAGGAGTGCGGCAAGCAGGAGGTGGATACCCGTGGTGGTTATGGTTTTTTTCGTGTTTATCCGTCCCAACCCGTGAGTGAAACGTGGTCAGGCTAACGTTGGCCCGGGATATTATATTCGTTATGGGCCGGTTCTTTACGGATTGGCCGGTGCGGCTGCTTGACGGAATTCTGTATCGGGAGGGGCCACCGGTACAGGCCGGTAATTATTTCCACTCTCCCGCCCGGGATCTTTAAAGAGGCATATGGATACGGAACAAAAATTGCGGCTACCCGTACGGCAAACGCTCATCTTCGGCTGCATCAGCGGTGCGGCTCTCGCGGCAGGCTACCTTTTCCTCACGTGGCTGTGGCAGGTTCTGCTCCCGGAGGCCCGCTGGTTTTCCGGGTATTACGGGCTTCATCTGATCCTGTACTTCTCCGTGGCCCTAGCGCTTGCCGGTCTTTTGGTGGGCGAACGGTCCGGTGCGGCAGACCGTTCATGGCTCTGGATTGCCGGCATGATCTCCGGGATTGTGACGGCTCTGGTATTTTTTGGAATTATCACGTTCCTTGAGATCCTGACCGGGACCTCGGCATTCCTGCTGAGCTCTGCGCAATGGATGGGAATTTTCGGGGCATCGGTGATCCTCCCGGCAGTCTGTGCGGAATTCCGCGAGCCCCGGTCTGCGCACGGGCCGGACCCGGGAACGGCCGGTGGACTGCACAAGAATCCGGCAAAATTAAAAATCCACGGGATCATGGCGGCCATTTTTCTTGCGATCGTGATCCTGCCGCCTTTGGGTCTCTATGCCGGGACAAGTGCCGGTCTTGTCTGGGGCCAGCCGGCAGGATATCTGTTCAATGATAACGTGGTCGCAACCCGCACGGGACCGGACTCAATCTCTCTTGTTATGCACCCGGACCTGCGGGCAACGTTTGTGACCGCCCCGTACGTTGAACGCATAACGCTTGGCGGAGTTCAGGTGGGAAGCCAGGATTCAATAAATGCATCGGGCCGGGCCGATACGATCGATCCCCCGGCGGGTCTCGCGTACCGTGAAGGGGCAACAGCAACGATATCGGGGATCGATGCGGCGGGAAACAGCACGGTTCCTGTCCGGCTCATGGTTATCATGACGTACCCGGATACCGGGGCGGCTGCTGTGGTCTGCGACCGGGAGATCTGAAGACACCTTCATTTTCCCGGGAACCGATGAGGAATCCGATTATCAGGGCTTGTCCCGGTCCGGTCTTTTCCCGGGGAGAAGGGAGAGGTCAGGATTGCGCCGTATTCTGCGTCCCGATTCCCCGGAAAACCGCAAATGTCGCTTTTCCGGGAAACGGCCCATAATGCCCTTCCCGCGGCCGATCTCAGGGCCGGATGACCAATCTATCGATCCCGGTTTTCGCGGCCGCAGGAAGCCCGCTAAATTGCACGGTCTAATCCCGATTAAAACGGCTATTTTTTGAAAATACGCGATTATATTGGATTTTTCTATGAGCGTGGACACGGTTTCCACTGGAGACTGTATTGACTGTCCGGAAACGGGGAATCGGGGGCCGGATTGGACCCGGATTGGGAGGGAAAAGAGTAGGTACTGAGTCTATCTATCCATGGATCAAAACGAGGGATCCCACCCCCTGACGGGGGTCGCTCGGCCGCCTCGTCGGGGCCTCGCTGGGCGGGGAGTTACTGAGATCACCGTTCGGCCCGCCGCGGGGGCGTCCCTTCGGGGGCGGCGGGAGGAATCGTTTTTACTTTCACACCCCGGGACCACCGGAATTTATATTGAGACTCACATAATTCTCGTTGGTTATGGATCTGAAAAGTATTGCTGAAAATATGAAAGTTGCACGAAAGAAAATTTGTAATTTCTCTCTAAATGGAAAGCATTCAATACCAAAATACCTGCTTCAAATAATAGGCTCGATTATTGTCTCACTTATTCTTTTTATATGCATTTTTTACTACACTGGAAATATTGTTGCAAGCATTTCTGTGATTACGCTTGTTCTTGTCGTAATTAGTTTTATTATTGGTCGGTATGAGAATCGAACGGACGCTATAGTAGATTTGAAATTTATTGAAAAAGACAAATTTCATTTTTTTGAGGTATCAATTGTAAACACCGGTGGAAAGACAATCTATTTGGATAAATGTGGTGTAAAAACAAAAAATGGGATTATTATTGACTTTGATGAAGAACCTCCATATGATCTTCCACCCAAACCAAAAAAACCGGCAAATAAAAATCCTACATTAAATAATTTGAGTTATACTCTAGATCTTCCCGTTACGGAGATAGTAATGCCGAAAATAAAGCCCTTTATGGCATCCATTGTAAATCCAGGAAATGCACAAAATGATCGTAAAGAGCTTTGGGAGGTTCTCGAACTTATTGGGGATAAAATAATTCTAAACAAAAAAAATCTTGTGGGTGAAGTTTTAGAATTAAAGGGATTTGTTACCGATCAGTTACACAACGAATATGAATCGGAAGAATGGATCCAATTTAATTCTCAAATGCTTACCGAATTGGCACAGCAGGATATACAAAATAAAGATTGATTAATCCAATTTTTTTATAATGATCAAAGACTTTAAAAAAACTTAACTATCAAAATCAGGATATTTTGATCGGGATTTTATTTTTTTACAAAGATCTGTCTCCGTCAATATGAGAAACGTTTGCTTCAAAAAATTTTACATCTTAATCTGCGCCAGCGCATCGTACACCATCTTCCGGTACACGACCGGGTCTACAATGGGGTACTGCTCTTTTGCCTTGACGATGTCCGGGCTCGTGCCCTCCCTGAGCGCATCGAGCCGGTCGAGGGTTCTTTCGGCCGCATCGAGCGTCCAGAGATCCCGGGTGTCCTTGTCCACGACCGTGATCGATTCGACCCGGACGGAGACGAGATACGAACCGTCCGGCTTCTGGTACAGGTTCGGCTTTCCTATGACTGCGACAAAGGCCGGGGCCTCGATCTTTGCCAGTTGCTGCATGGCCTCGGGCTGGTAGCTTCCCGCCATCACAAAGAACGTACCGGTCGGGTCGATCACCCGGCCCCGGTAAAAGACGTTCTGCTCGCCTTGCCGGGTCTTCTCGGTCAGCGTCCCGACAATGAAGATCCGGTTACTGCGCTCGCCCGTGGGTAAGAGCACAAACGTCGGGCTCTTCTCATCGGTGCCGTCCTTGAACTGGTACCGGCACTCGCGGAGCTCTGCGGCAAAGACCCGGCGTGCGGGCTCGCGCTCGAAGCTGCCTTCGCGCCGGCCGCCGCCCATTTCCGAGGGGTTCGCGCTCATTTACGCACCCCCGGCCCGGTTGAGCAGCTTCGTGTGCTCCGATGAATCGAATGCTACTTTCTCGCAGGAGTTAGCGAGCAGCCGGTTCTCGATCTCGCGGCCCTTGCAGGTCACGTACCGGCCGAGCACTTTCTCCCGCATCTGGAGGAATACTTCGTCCATCCCGAGCGGATTGTTCTCCGCGATCTCTTTTGCCTGGTCGAGCGTCATGCCCGTGAGGGCCTCGACCGTATCGCGCTTCAAAAGCAGGTTGTGCGTCTTCTCGCCGTCATCCAGCCAGCCCTTGATCCGCAGATCGTAGGCAAAATCGTTCTGGATCTCGTGGATCGGGCAGTAGTTCTGCCGGGAGAGGGCCCGGTTGCAGCCCGCCACCGGGCAGCGCTTGATGATGCCGGAGCCCGGCGCAATGTGGACGATAGCGCCGCGGACCTCGGCATCGCCGGACCCGCCCGCAGTCTGGATATCGCCTTCCTCCTGCATGATCGTTGCGCCGGTGATGTTGAGCGAGAGCCGCTCGTTGAACTCGTCGGCCTGTGCATAGAAGATCGAGTACACCGAACCGGGCACGAGTTTCTCCTTGCCCTGCTCCTTCCAGATCACGAACTTGATCGTGCCGGTCTCGTCGCCCAGAAGCCCCGACTGGAGCATCCGGTCATGGGTCGTATCCCATTCCTGCACCACCTTTGCCCGGACACTCGCAACGCCGGGCTTTAGGTCCTTGACCGGCACCGGCGCCGGGATGAGCGGTTCGGTGGTATCAACTGCTGTAATGGTCGTGCCCGAGTGGACCTTGAGGTTGGTGACGCCCTTGTACTCGTCCGCAACCGCGGATTCGAGTTTGTACCACTTTCCCTCCTCCATCTTCGGGGCATTGCTCTTTGCCCAGACCACAAACCGTATCCCGCCCGACTCGTCGGCAATGATCCCGTTCTGGGCAATTGCCGGCGATACGGGCGCAGAGAGGGAAACCACTTTCCCGGTTAAGGTCACCCAGTCGCCTGACTGGATTGCTGCAACCTTCTTTTCCTCGGTAGCCCCGCCGCCCGGGGTAACAGCCCCGGCTCCCGCGACAGGAGCAATACCGAACTCCTTGTTGAGCTCGTTTGTCACGCTGCGCTCGGCCTCGGCCGGCTGGACGCCGAACTCCTCGATGAGCCTGCGCAGTTTGCCTTCGACTTTCTGCCGGTCGATCTCATGGCCGGACTTAGAGAACTTTCGGGAGATTCTGTCAGTGACTTCGGAATAATCCATTCGTACATCTCCAAACGTACTGTCGCATTGCGTTTTGTTATATAGCAGACAGCGTGCGCCGCGAAAGTATTGATGCTTACCGAAATGAAACTCCGGGATGGTGAGGTTTATGAGCCGGCACATGAACTAAGTGTAGTATGGCTGAATTAACCGCAGACTCTACGATCTACGATCTTCTCCAGGCAAAACCCGAGGCAACCGAGGCCCTTTTCAAGTTCGGCATGGGCTGTGTCGGCTGTGCGATCGCCCGCGGCGAGACCATCCGCGAAGCCGCCGAGGCCCACGGCATTCCCCTCCCCGAGCTCTTAAAGGCACTCGGGATCAAGGAATAATCTCTCTTTTTTCGTCCCGTTCCCGCACCCCGGAAAGGTTTTTGTCCGTTTCCGTTCCCTGCCGAAGGTTCATGGCCGGTACCGGTACGGTTCGGGCATGCGATCGAAACCGGCTGCTTTCATTACCTCCGGCGCCCAATGCGCCGGAAGTGAGATACTCATGGAAAAAACCCGGCGTGCACTGATCGTTCTTGCGATCCTGATCCTTGTTCTTTTCGGGGCAGCGGAATTTCTCGGGGAGTACCGGCACCGTGGTGACACAACCGTTTCCGGCAATATCACCTACGGCCTCGACAACCCGTCGCTTCCCGCTCCACGGTATTATACCGGGATCGACTTCGATACCCTGAAATCAAACGACCACCTCACGGTCATCCCTCTCAAGAGCTACCGGCAGCAGGTCACGAACTACACCTGCGGGCCGGTCGCGTCCATGACCGTGCTCTCGTACTACGGCATGCCGCTCCCGAACACCGATGCAGAAGAGATCGCGGTTGCCCGCGAGATGAATACCTCAAAGAACGGCACGACCCCGGTACAGATCGTCTCGTGGTTTAAGAGCCGGGGGTGGAACGCAACCTGGGGCACGGGCGGGACGTACCAGATGCTCCGCAGTAACCTGGACGCCGGGATCCCCACGATGGTAGAGTGGATCAACTGGGGCGGCCACTGGGTCGTGGTGACCGGCTACGATACCCGGGGCACGGACACGATCTGGGACGATGTGATCAGCTTTGCCGATTCCGCGGACTGCGCCGACGACCGGGTGGACGGGGTTACGTATGCGAACTACGGGCAGTTCGACGGCATGTGGTTCGATGCCCATTATTTCCCGCCGGGAATGCAGAACCGCGTGTACGTGGTTGCCGTCCCGCCGGGCAAAAATCTTCCCTAAAATATTCCGGTGCCCTACCGGGCCCCGTTCTTTTTTCCCGCGAGTTTTTTTATTTCCTTAAGCGGGGCATCGGGATTTTTCTTCACATAGTCCGCGACCGCGGGCTCGTGGAGCAGCGTGCAGCCCGAACAGTTCCAGACCTTCCCGTTCGACGAGCTCTCGGCCCATGCGCCGAGCGTCTCGTCTTTGCACGGGTAGAACGGGCAGTAACAGAAATCGCACCGCTGGCCCGCGAAATGGCAGGGATAGTACGGGCAGTTGACGGGCGACCATTCGACCCAGTGCTCGCCCTTGAACCGGCTGTAGATGAAAAAGGCCGGTTCGCCAGCGGCACCGCTCTCGTACCGGCGCAGGGCCCCGGGCACACCCTTTAAGACCGCGTCCCGGACCCGCCGGCCCGGCTCCGCGATCCGGCCGGCGTACCGGTGCACGACTTCTCCCTCGCAGGCAGCGACCACGGCATCGGTCGGGGTCCCGGCGTCCCGCCCGAGTGCGATCATCGCCTCGGCCTTTGCCTCGGTCGCGACCATGATCGTTTCGAGCAGAGCCGAATCGGCCATCCCCTCGCTGCTGCATACGATGATATTGATGGTCCCGGCTCCTTTGGGCGGGTGCTCCCGCATCCCGGCCGTTATAAAAACCGTGATAAAATCGTACTGGAGCACGCAGAGCGTGTGCATCGGGACCGCGGTGAGCAGGCCAAGAACATCCGGCCCGTAGCCGGCCATGGCGCCGATACGGGCGATCTCTTTTTCCGGCTCGTCATGCGACCAGTCGGCCGGCACGGTATGGTTAAAGATCGCGTGAGTGTCCCGGATCCCGCCGGCAATACCGGTGCTTGCGGCACGGAACGCCCCGCGGACAAAAAGGGTATCCTTTGAATAAAAATATCTCATGCAACGGAGTATCTGGTCCGGTCTTTGAGTTCCTGCTGTTTTCCCGCGTTCCAGCCGGAGACGTCCTGGAGGTAGCCGGTCACCCGGCTGATCTGGACGACATCGTGGGAACCGCATTCGGGGCAGACCGGTTTACCGCAGAGCGGGCAGTACTCGATCCCCGAGACCATATCGTGGCTGCAGTGGCAGTTGTCGAGCGGGCACATGATCTCCAGTTTCGTCTCGCCGCAGTTCGGGCACGGGTTCTGGTCCACGATCATGTGGCAGGTGTGGCACTTGTATTTCCGCTCCATTTCGGGAATATCTTCAAGTTTGCCGTATTTTTCCGATAATTTCCGCTGCTCTGCACTCCAATCCATACTACTACATCTCGCAGCCTGTTAATAAATTTTCAGGCCGTGCCCTGAAGGTAATATTTGATTTCCGGTACGCTCTTGCGCGCACCGGGCAATCGGCGCATTAAAAACGGCAGGATTATTGTTTTTTATCCCGGCGGAGGTGCGCATAGGACTGCGCGGCAGCGGCCGGGTCTTTGGCTTCGTAGATCGAGCGGCCCACGATGATGCCGTCCACAAGGGTGGCGACTGCGTCCGCGTCCCCCCCCTGCGTTCCGATACCGGGCGAGAGGATCTTCTTTTTGCCCACAAAGCCCCGCAGGACCCTGACCCGGTCCGGCCGGGTTGCCGGGGCAATGATCCCGTCGGCTCCCGCGATCACGGCGTTTGCCGCGATCTGTTCCGGGATCCCGCCGGTGAAAAATTCTTTCCCGCCCGGGTGGCTCATCTCCGCTACCACGTAGCAGGCGCCCTTGTGGGCCCGGGCCGAGGCAACGCAGGCCTTGACCGAGTCCATGCCGCAGAATCCCTGGCAGATGATGCCGGAGAATCCTGCCTCGAAAACCTGGTCGCAGATGAGCGTGTTCGTGTTGGGGATATCGGCGACCTTGAAGTCCGCGATCAGCGGGAGGCCCTCTTTTCCCAGTTCGCTGGCAATCGAGAGCCCGGCCGAGAGGGCAAGGGGATAGCCGATCTTGATCGCGTCGAGGTACGGTGCGCAGGCGTGCGCAATTTCGAGCGCCTTTTTCTTTTCCGTTACGTCCAGCGCGAGGATCAGTTCAGGCATGGCTTAACCGCTCCCGGACTGCCGCCACAAGGACCGGCAGCGTGATGGTGGCGTCGCCGTACACGGTCACGGCCTGCGCCTCCTCGGTGATCTTGCCCCACGAGCGGGCTTCGTCCAGGGTTGCGCCCGAGAGCCCGCCAAGGTCCGGCCGGTCGCCGGTCAGCTGGATCGCGTAGGTGAACCCGTTCGGGGTCATGAGCATGCTCTGGAGGATGAAGTTTTTCGGCACGCCGCCGCCGACAAGGAGGGCCCCGGCTTTTTTGGTGGTAAAGCAGGTGTCAAGGAGCGCCGGCATATCGGCAAAGGCATCGACCGTCACCTTGTTGGTCTGCGAGAAGAGCCAGTACTGGAGGCCGACCATCGAGTCCTGGATGGCCGGGCAGTACACCGGGATCCCTTTCTGTGCAGCGGTTGCGAGGATACCGGTCTTTAAGTGCAGGCCGATGTGCCGGAGGAGCCCGGAGATCGAGATCTTGCTGCCCGGTTCGAGTTCGCCGTACACCTTCTGCATGAACTCCTCGAAGTGCTCGAAAGCTTCGTTTGGGAGATAGACATCGTAGATCCGGTTGATCTCGTCGTGCCGGAGCTCGACGTCGTTACAGAACGCAGTGCCGTGGAAATGGTGGCAGCCGATCGCCTCGATGATATCGTGGGTGAGGTTGGCGCCGGTCGAGACGAGGATGTCGATGTGACCGTCGCGGATAAGGTCGGAGACGATCCCGCCCATGCCGGCCGGGACCATTGCCCCGGCAAGCCCGAAGAATTTCGTTGTCTCCTTGTCGTTTAACATCTGCTCGTAGATGTGTGCTGCATGGTACAGCGAGCCGCCGTTGTATGCGCCGGCTTTGCCCATTGCCTCGACAAGTTCGCCGACCGTCATGCCGGCCCGGACATGCATCTGGGAGACCGGTTCATCGCACTGGTGTTTCATAACAATCAGAAGTCCGTTTGTTTTCCGGATGGTATTGGCGCCCAAGGCACATTAAACAGCCTTTTATTTAAAAAGGGGGGCTGCGCCACCCGTCTCTGCGTCAGAAAGATATTTACTCTTTTACGGTCGTTACTCGTCTATGCAGGATGTTATTCTCATTGCAAAAAAGCGGGCGTTCCCGAGCCTCGGGCGGGTGCGGATCAATGTCGCGCATCTTACCGGGTTGCAGATCAAGGACGGCGAACACGTAGACCTGGTGAATGCAGCCACCAAAAAGACCGTGACGGTAACGGTCATTGCCGACACCCAGGTTCCTGAGGGACAGGTGCGCGTCAGCGCCGAAGATCTTGCAGCGCTCGGCCTTGCTGATGGCGACAAGGTTTCCGTGAAAAGGACCGTGCCCTTAAATGAGAAGCTCTCGAAAGCCGCCACAGATGCAAAGACCACCGTTTCCGAACAGGCCAAAAAGGTCGGGACCGAGGTCAAGAAGCAGACCGGGCAGGCCTCGGCAAGTATCAGCAAGGCAGCAGAGGACACCACCAAAAAAGTGAAGAAGACGATCAAGGACGCGACCGGCAAAGGAGACGAGCTCTGAAATGGCCGCAGAGGAAGCCGCAGCAGCGACTGTCCCGGTCTTCTCCGGGATCTCCGACATGGTCTTTATCGGGATCTTCATCATCCTCGGCATGATCGTGATCTTTCTCATGATCCGCGAGGTCCGGCTCATGAAGACTGCCAACCGCAAGGTTGAGCTCGACCTGGAAAAGGACAAGCTCAAGCTGCTCCAGCAACACGAGGCGGCAAAGTTCTTCCCGTTCACCCGGTTCTCGCCCGAGCAGATCGCGGAGATCCGGAGCGTGGAGGACGAGATCCGAACCATCGAGACCAATAACTTTGCAAAGGAGAACCTCCTTGACAAGCGCCTCACCAAGCTCGAAGATATCGTGAAGGCAAAGAAGCTCGACGGGATGCTTGAGAATCTCTCGACACAGGAAAAGAAGGTGAAATGAGATGAGCGAGGTAATTTTAAAAAACGGTGAGATGAACAGCACGGACGGATCGTTCTGGGACCGGTTCGCGGAGATCCCCGGGGCGATCGAGTCCCGCGTGCCCACGTTCGACAAGTCGCTCGATGCCTACTTCGACCGCCGCTTCTCTGCGATCATCGAGGAATGGGATCTGGTGACCGAGTCCGATCTCGTGCGCCTCGACAAGCGCCTCGAACGCGTGACAAGCGCGATCTCCGGGATCTATGCGGAACGGGCTGCACTCGAGGCACGGACCGAAAAGCTCGACGAACTCGTATCAACCCTGGAGAAGTCATCATGATCGGCATGGACCGGTACATGGACGCCTACGTTGACCGGCGCATGGCGGCGATCATGGAGGAGTGGGACCTTGCCACAAAGCCCGATCTCGGGGACTATACCCGGCGGCTTGCAGCGATCGAAGAGGAGATCCCGCGGCAGAAGGCATTCGACAAGTCCGCAGCAGAGAAACTCTCGGAGCTCGAACGCCGTGCAGCGGTCCTTAAGGGGAGGCGCTAAATTATGGATCTCTTTACGTTCATTCTCCTCGTCCTGATCCTCTGTGCCCTCATCTTCCTCGTCTATTATTATTTCAAAGGCCAGAAGGGGAACGTCTCCCTTTCGAGCCCGGTGGAGAGCCGGGTGGACGAGTACCTTGACCGGCGTTTCGAGAGTATGGTGCAGGAATGGGAACTCGTCTCCCACTCCCGGCTCGGCAAATATACCGAGGATAAAGAGCCGGCGCTCGGGCAGGAAGAGGCCCGGCTTGCGGATTTGAAAAATTCGCAGGCCGGCATGCAGACCGCGCTGTCGTCCCTGGAGGCACGCCTTGACACTCTGGAAAAAGAACTGGCCGGCAAAAGCGCCAAAAAGTAAGGAGCCTTCGATCCTCGGGGAGTTAAAAGCCGAGATCCCGGTGATGAAGAAGCAGGGCGAGCCGCCGGTAAAAGATCCCGGCAGCTTCGCGCAGTATATGTGCGACCTCTGCAACACGCCCCACCCGATCTCGGGGCTCCGCCAGTGCGTGCTCTGCGGGCGCTGGGCCTGCGATTCGTGCTGGAAGGACGAGTATTATACCTGCAAATCCTGCGCAGGGCTCATTAAAATACACTCACTCAAAAAAGAGTGAACCTTTTTTTCGTGCCCCAAGCCATTTATCGCGCCCGTTCCAATAGATCCGGTACATGGACCTCCCGTTCAATATCATCGACGTTATTTTACATTTCGACAAGTACCTCCCCATCATCCTCCAGCAGTACGGGCTCTGGACGTACGTCATCCTCTTCCTCATCATATTTTTGGAGACCGGGCTTGTCATCACGCCGTACCTGCCGGGCGACTCGCTCCTCTTTATCGCGGGAGCCCTGGCAGCGGCCGGCCTGCTCAACATCTGGATTCTGCTCGTGACGCTGATGCTCGCGGCCATTCTCGGCGACACCTGCAACTACTGGATCGGCTACACCTTCGAGATGAAACTGCTCAAGTGGAAGTACTGCCCGGTCAAGCAGGAGCACATCGACGAGACCCACCGCTACTTCGAGAAGTACGGCGGGTTTACGATTGTTATCGCCCGGTTCATGCCGTTTATCCGGACCTTCGCGCCGTTCCTGGCCGGTGTCGGACGGATGCGGTACTCATGGTTTTTAGGCTACAATGCACTCGGCGGCGTGCTCTGGACGGGGCTTTTCCTCTCGGTCGGGTACTTCGTGGGGAATCTTCCGATCGTAAAAGACAATTTCGCCCTGATCGTGTACGCGATCATCGCGGTCTCGATGCTTGCCCTTGTCTCGATCTTTGCGACCATCATTGCCGCAATGTGGAAGGGGCGGGAAAAGACGGAAGAAAAGGAAAAGAAGGAAGGATAATTTCCGCGTAATTTTTTTTTCTTTTTTTATCCGGCCCGGACTTCGATGGGCATCCCTGCTATCTTCTGGTAGATCTGTGCGGTCACCTTCTGTGTCCAGCGGTCGAAGACAAGGGACTGGAACGGCTGCCAGATCGTGACCCAGCAGAAGATCACAAGCACGTTTGCAAGAATTTCAATGAGCGGGTCGCCCTTGAACTGCGAACAGATCCCGATCCCGATAAACGAGGGAACGCAGACCGCGACCGTGAGCCGGCATTCCCGCAGGCCGGTCCTGACCGTGAGCCGGGTCTGGTCCCTGACCTCGCCGGCCCGGCGCAGGAAATGTTCGCGGATGGCAGAGACTACTGCCGCGTCCTCTCCCGGTGCAAGGTCCGGCACCACGATCTCCAGCCGGTCGAAGATATCGGCATGCCGCCCTTTTGGAACGGCAAGGGCCGCGTGGAGGATCCGGCTCTCGGCCGTGTCCGCGAGGTCGCGGTGCGCCTCGGGCGACGTATCGTCGCTGTCGTAGATCCGGGCAACGGATTTGAACGAGACCGTGCCGGTCGTTTTTGGATCGCATGGATCAGTCATACATCAGTCCCCGGATAGACATCCTGCCCGCACAGATAAAAAAATTCCTGGATGCCCTGCCGGGGGTCCCTGAAACGTTTATCAGCAGGAAAACGAATTACCCTCTAAACTGAAGTGATCCCGAATGACCGCACCGCAGGCGCCGGCCAGGATGTCGGCAAAGGACCTTTTGATCGTCATCGTGGTTGCGCTGGGCTCGTTTATGGCCGGCCTCGATGCAACGATCGTCAACATCGCCCTTCCCGACATTGCAAAGTTTTTCGAAGTATCCACGGTCGCAGTATCGTGGGTGCTCAACGCGTACCTCATCATCCTTGTGAGCCTGCTCCTTGCCGCCTCGCGTCTCGGGGACATGCGGGGCTACCGCGGCGTGTTTTTGGGCGGCTTTGCCCTCTTTACCGCGGGCTCGCTCCTCTGCGGGCTCTCGCCGACCTTAATGGTCCTGATAGTCTCGCGGATGATCCAGGCCATCGGCGGTGCCGCTATCGCAGCGCTCGGTGCGGTCATGGTCACCTCGTACCTCTCCGCCTCCCTGCGGGGCCAGGCGCTCGGGATCGTGGCGATGTTTACGATGCTTGGCGCTGCCCTTGGCCCGGTGGTGGGCGGGTTTCTCACGAGCACGTTCTCGTGGCAGTACATCTTCTTTGTCAATCTCCCGGTCGGGATCGCTGCCATCCTGCTCGGCCTCAAAGTGATCCCGCGCCACGATGCGGTCGCGCCGTCGGCCCGGATGGATACCGGCGGGATCGTTGCCGTCTTTATTGCGCTGGGGGCACTCATCTACGGCCTGACCACGCTGCAGGGCACCGATCCGCTCAAGGGCGTCGCGGCCCTTGTCGTCTCGGCACTATCCTGGTGCCTCTTTGTGGTCATGGAGCGCCGGTCAAAGGAACCGCTCGTGAACCTCTCGCTCTTTGCCGGGCGGGGCTACGCAGTCCAGAACACCTGCATTTTGCTGATCCAGATGGCGATGGCCGGCGTGATGGTGATTATGCCGTTCTACCTGGAGATCGTAAAAAGGATCCCGACCGACACCGCCGGCACGATCCTCCTTGCCCTTCCCGTGGGCATGATCATCACCGCCCCGATCTCGGGAAAGATCTCGGACGTGATCGGGACAAAACGGCCGATCCTCCTCGGCTTTGCCCTCTGCACGGCAGCGCTCTTCTTCCTTTCCACCCTCTCGGACCGGACCAGCGTGGGCCATGTCTGCATCTACCTGTTCCTTCTCGGCGCCGGGACGGGTATCGCGTTCTCGCCGTTAAACAGCGCCGTGATGGGCGAGTGCCCGGCAAAGGACCGGGGATCCACGAGCGGGCTTGTCAAGGTCATGACCAACCTCGGTTCGTCGCTCGGGGTCGCGTGCGTCATGCTCGTTGCCACGATAGCCGCGGGCCCGAAGCTTGCCGAGTACTCGGCCCATGCCCTTGCACCCGCCGAACTTGCCAGCGCATTCGACGCTGCGTTCTTCTTCTGCATGGTCCTTGAAGCGATCGGCATCGTGCTGATGTTTGCCGTCCATGCACGGGCTCCGCCGTTGGATGATGACGGGGCGCTTCTTGCCATCTGATCTTTTTTTCATGCCCGCCTTTATTGCGGATCGGATAACAATGAACGGGTATGGATCCTTCCGACCTTTCCGCACGCTTTGAATCGGGTACCGTGATCTTTCCCGGCTGTACGACCGATGCCGCCGACCGGCCCTGGCGTGCCCCGCCGGGATCGGAGGGGGTCTTCCTAAAAGACCTGGCAACGGGCCGGGAGACCGGCGGGAAGTTCAGCTACCATCTTGTCCGGATCGCAAAAGGGTGTGCAGTGGCAAACCACACCCACGATGGCCCGTGGGAGTGGAACACGATCCTCCGCGGCAGCGGCACGATCGTTCTTGGGGACAAGGAGATTCCCGTTACGGCCGGCCAGTCCTGTGCAACCCCGCCAGATGTCCCCCACGCGGTCAGGGCCGGCAACGAGGATCTCCTGCTGGTCGCATTCTTTGTGCCGGCTCTCCTGTGAGGGGCGTATCCCTCCAGCAACATTATTGCCCGGCTCGCGCCGAGTACTACCATCATGAAGGATCCCGGGGACGGTGCGGACGGCAGTATGGATGTGCCGGCGCCGGCCGGCCCGGAAGAGGCACTGCTGGTATCCCTCTCTGCATGGCGCGAGCAGCTGGCCCGGAGCATTGCCCGGGAAAATATCGGGATGCGGAGCAGCAGGATCGGGATCCTGGTCGATTGCCAGGTATTCTCCCTGCTCGTGCTCGCTATTGCAGAAGAGCGGGGGATCCTTACCCCGGGCACCCTCCGGGGAATTGCAGCGGGAGAGACCCGGTGGGAGGAGGTTCTTTTTGGGTTTGGCGACGCCTGGGCCGGCACCGGGGAAGAACCAAAGACCGGGGAGCCGGATCCGGTCATCGATCAGGAACCGATCCGCGGGATCGCCGGCAGTATTTTGTCTCCGGACCGGCCGAACTGCCTCGCATCGGTCCCGCTTGCCGGGATTGCAGCAGTCCTCGACCGGTACCTGGCCCGGACGGTCCGGCGCTCCGCCCCGCACCATGCCATTGTTGTCGACCGGCCGGATGCCGGGGCCGGGCAGCCGGGATACCCCCCGGCCCTTGCCGCGTACGCAGCAAAACGTACGCTCGCCGCTGCCTGTGATGGCCGTCCGCTGTCCGATCCCCTCCCGCTCCGGGTGATCGACCCGGCCTGCGGGGCCGGCCGGATGCTGCTCTATGTTTTTAGTGTCCTGCGGTCCCGGGGTGGCGAGCCGGAGGATCTCCTGCGGTACACTATCCACGGTGCCGACCCGGACCCCCATGCGGTCGCGGCGGCCCGGGTCCTGCTTGCCCTTGCCGCCTGCGAGGGCAGGGACACGCCTCTTTTGCTCTCCGCCTTTTTTGCCGCATTCCGCGGGTACCTTGCTATCCTGTCGGGCACGATCCGGTGCGGGAACGGGCTTGTGGGCCCGGCCATTGCAGAGGACGAGTCGTGGGCGTTCTGTTCCCCGCGGGAACGTCACGCGATACACCCTTTCGCGTGGAATGAGCAGTTCCCCGAGGTCCTCCAGCCCGGCGGTTTTGACGCCGCGATCTCCGGCCCCCCGGACCGCCCGGTGCCGGGCCGCGAGTGGCTCCGGCGCTACTTCCAGCGCCACTATGCGGTGTACGATCCTGAAGCCGGGCTCTCCGCGTACGTGACGGAAAAAAGCCTCGCCCTCCTGCGGCCCCGGGGAGTGGCCGGGATCATTACCGGCAGCCGCTGGCTCCACGGCCGGTCCGGTACGGCGCTGCGCACGTTCGTGTTGTCCCGGCAGGTAACTGAGATCGTAACGGCCGGCGACGATGCGGGGTTACTCCTGCTCGAAAACGCCCGGGTCGCCCGGCCGTTTACCGTAAAAAACCCCGGGCCGGATCCGGTCTCTGCGGATGCGATCGAAAAAACCCCGGGCTTCCCGGTCGATCCCCGGGATCTCTCCGACGGGGGCTGGACGCTCCGCGATACCCGCCGGGAACGGCTGATGGAGAAGATCCGTGAAGGAACGACCCCGCTCGGGGAGTACGTGCTCGGCGGGATCCGGTACGATCCGGGCACCGGCCCGGTGCCGCCGGGGGAGCGGGGCCGGGACCGGATCCGGTTCGACCCGGCTGCGTTTCCGCCGCGGTTTGTCCTGTCCGGAAAACGTGCCGCGTTCGGGCCGGGGACCGGGGTCATCCCCTCAGGGAGCCGGTACCTGCTCGGGATTCTCACCAGCCGGCTTGCCGGGTTTGTCTTTGCGAGCCTTGCCCGGGCAGGAACCCCGCACGAGCCGGTCGGAGAGATCATTGCCCGGTTCCCGGTGGCAGTCCCGGATTTTGACGACCCGGCCGATACCGCCCGGCACGGCCGGCTGGAAGCGCTTGTGGCAGAACACCAGGCCCTCATCAGCCAGCACTCGCGTGCCCGGCCGGAGCGGGAACGCGAAGCGATCGGCCGGGAGATACGCTCGGCAGGAAAGCAGATCGATTCGCTTGTCTATGCCATCTACGGGTTTTCCGTAGAGGAGATTGCGGTAGTCGAGGATCTTTTTAGCGAACTTCCGGCGGGCCAGTGAAATTCCATAAGATTTTCTCTACCATTTTTTTTCTTTTTGCCAAAAAGTATATTTTGCCATATACTGTACTATCCGGTGGAGTATGACCCCATGAAACGCACGTCCCGGCCGCATGGCAGACACCCGCTAAGCGCCGGTGTCAGCGAGCCGGCAGCGGAATATGCAGCCGGTCCCGTGGTAACCATCGATGCAACCGGGCGCATGGTTCTTCCCAAAAAAATCCGGGAGCACTACGGCGCCGACAGGTTTGTGGTCCGGGAAACGGAAGGGCACATCGAACTGGTCCCGGTCAAGCCCCTCAGATCGCTCTTGGGGATACTACCCGATCTGGACCTCAAAGCCATCTACCGCGATCACGACCGCGAGGTTGCAGAGGAGGATGAGGAGTGACCGGCATCCTCATCGATTCGTATGCATGGATTGAGATCTTTAAGGACACCCCGTGGGGAAGACGGGCACTCGCCAGAATCGAAAATAGTTCCTCCTGTTATGTCTCGGCGCTCACGTTGTACGAACTCCAATACCGCTTAAGCGATCTGTACGGGAACAAAAAAACCGGCTCCCTGCTAGCAACAATCATCGCTCATAATGATATCATCCCCATCGACATGCAGATCGCGATCGCTGCCGGATCTGTCAAAGCCGAACAGAAACGGGCCGGCTCTTCCATGGGTGCCGTGGACTGCCTGATCCTGGCAACAGCGCGGGAATACCGTCTCAAAATCCTTACCGGCGACCGGCACTTTGCCGGTTTTGAAGAAACCGTTAATGTATGACACAGTCACGATGGGAAAGCAACATTACGGGCAAAAAAGTCGAAGCTGTTCATGGCCTGATGAAAGGAGCTGCTATGTGGGAAAAACCGGGAAAAGAAAACGGGCCTGAAGGGATTTGAACCCTTGACCTGCGGATTAAGAGTCCGCCGCTATGCCGAACTAAGCTACAGACCCAGTTTGACCTAATAAGATGGTCAATGCCTAGGAATAAAGGTTTTGGAAGATCGCGCCCCCCTTGCCGGTGCGGAGAATTCCTTTATACCGTAAGGAGGGTACATCTTCTCTTAACATGCCTGACACCGCCGGAATCGAGTCGGCACTTCCGATAAAATACTGTATCTTCGGGTGCGGGACGAACGGGTACAACATTATTCTCGAACTCGCAAAAGAGAACGAGCGGACCCTTGTCGTCGACCGGGACGAATCGCGCGTCCGCCACCTCCGCGACCAGAAATACGATGCGTACATCCGGGACATCACCGCGTCCGACATGCTCGTCGGTCTGCCCGCATTCGAGATCGCGTTTGTCATGGCCGGCGATGCGGACGCGAACCTCGCTGCGGTGCTCACGATAAAAAAACGCTACCCGGAGGTGCAGGTGATCGCCCGGGCAGTCGACCCGGTGACCGGCCAGAAACTCACGGCAGCCGGTGCGGACCTTGTGATCTACCCGCAGGAGGTCGTTGCCCGGACCGCGGTCTTCCAGGTCAAAAAGCAGCACGCGAGCCGTGTCTCGCAGAGACTCTTCTCGCTCCTTGCCGGCTGGGACGGGATCCTCGGAATCATCACGCACAAGAACCCGGACCCGGACGCCATCGCAAGCGCCATGGCCCTTGCCGAGATTGCGCAGCACGCGAACTCAAAAACGCTCACCACCCGGATCTTCTATGAAGGCAACATCGGCCACCAAGAGAACCGGACATTTGTCAATCTCCTCGATATCAAGATGGAGCACCTGACGATAGATGCGCTCCAGAAATGCACGTACCTTGCCATGGTGGACTGCCCGGGCCCGGGCGCGAACAACGACGTCCCTTCCCAGACAAAGATCCATATCATCGTCGACCACCATAAGGACGGCAACCATCTCCCGGCCCAGGGCACGTTTACCGATATCCGGCCGGGGATCGGGGCTACGGCAAGCATCATGACCCAGTATCTTCAGGAGCTCGGCATCCCGGTCGACAAACGGGTCGCGACCGCACTCCTCTACGGTATCAGGACCGACACAAAGGAGTTCAAGCGGAACCTGACCCCGCAGGATCTCGGGAACGCGGCGTTTTTGCTCCCGCTCACGGATGCGGACCTGCTCGACAAGATCATGTCCCCGTCCATGTCGCAGGAGACGCTGGACGTGATAGGTAAAGCGATCCAGAACCGGAAGATCCAGAGCGGGTACCTCTTCTCGAATGTCGGGTACGTGATGAACCGCGACGCCCTCCCGCAGGCAGCCGATCTCTTAATCACGCTCGAAGGCGTGAACACGGCGCTCGTGTACGGGATCACGGATACCTCGATCGTGATCTCGGCCCGGAACCGGGACATCCGGCTGCATATCGGAAACGCCCTTGCCGAAGCGTTCGGGGAGATGGGCGATGCGGGCGGCCACCCGAACATGGCTGCGGCTAACCTCCCGCTCCACTACTTCGGACATGTGGGCGACAAGGCGGCGCTTCTCGATATCACGATCGAGCCAATCCTCCAGAAGTTCAAGAACCTCGTGGGCCTCGAAAACGAGGACAAAAAGAATGCCGAGTAAGGCCGTGCAGATCGTACCGGGCCGGGGGGAATAATGGAATTTGCCGCATGGGAGCCGCACTATGTCGAGATCCTCGCGTACTTCGGGTTCTCCCGCGAAGACGACGAGAAGGCGGCAGAGCTGCTTGCCACGCTTGTTCCCCGCGACGACTGCGCAGCGCTTGCCTCCCTCATTAAGGGCCGCGATGTCGTGGTCTGCGGGAATGCGCCGTGTCTCGCACAAGAACTGGGCCGGATACAAAAAGGGTGCGTTGTCCTTGCGGCCGATGCAGCAGCGGATGTTTTGTACACGCACGGGATCCGGCCCGATGCGGTCTTTACCGATCTCGACGGGGCAACGGACCTTCTTTTGGAGATGAATGCGAAAGGGACGATCGTGGTCGCCCATGCGCACGGCGACAATATCCCGCTCCTGAATCACTGGGCCCGGCGCTTCACCGGCCCGGTGGTCGCGACCACACAGAGCAGGCCGCTTGAACACGTCTATAACTTTGGCGGTTTCTCGGACGGGGACCGGGCAGTCTTTGCCGCGGACGCTCTCGGGGCACGATCGATCGCGTTTGCCGGGTTCGATCTCGATGATAAGGATGTCGACCCGGTAAAACGGGGAAAGTTAGCGTGGGCGAAAAAACTCCTTGCCCTGATCGGCCATGACTGCAAACCCTGAACGCACCGCGGTGATCCTCGACGGCTACGTGGACGAGCCCGCGTGCCTGGGCGTCCCGCCGTACATTTCGCCGTACATCCGGACCGTGGCGGGCGTGCTTGCTGAACGCGGGTATTCTCCCAACTATTTTACCATCGACCAGCTGAGAACCGACCCGCAGATCTTTTCCGCGATGAACCGGGCGGGTGTGCTCGTGATGATCGCCGGCGTCACGGTGCCCGGAAAATATCTTGGCGGGACGCCGGCAACCCTTACCGAGATCCAGCAGGCGGGGCACATGGTGCGGGGCCCAAAGAAGCTGCTCGGCGGTCCGATCGGCTTCGGCTATGCCGGGGAAGGCGGGACAAGAGCGGTGAAACAGGCAATCCCCGGTTTTGACGCCCTGCTCGATGGTGACCCGGCGGTTGCGCTCGACCGGTACCTTGCCGGTGGGGAGCCCAAAGGGGATTTCGATTATGCCAGAACCGACCCGTGGAGCATTGCGGGAGCAGAGATCATCAGGCAACACCCGGACTTCCCGTTCGTGATGTGCGAGCTCGAAACCGCCCGGGGCTGTTCCCACGGGCTTTCCGGCGGCTGCTCGTTCTGCACCGAGCCGTTCTACGGGGCGCCGCGCTACCGCTCCGTTGCCGGGGTGAAAAGCGAGGTCGCAGCCCTTGCGCATAACGGCGCCGTGCACTTTCGGGTCGGCCGGCAGCCGGATATCCTTGCGTACGGGGCGGGGCCCGGGGAATTCCCGGCCCCCCGGCCGGACCTCATCGAAGAACTCTTTGCATCGATCCGTGTCGCGGCCCCGGCCTTAAAGACGCTTCACATCGACAACACGAATCCCGGAACAATCGCCCGGCACGAGGAAAAGAGCCGGGAGGCGCTCGCGGCGATCATCCGGCACCACACGCCCGGCGATGTGGCTGCGTTCGGGATGGAGACCGCGGACCCGGCCGTGGTTGCGGCAAACAACCTCAAGGCCGGGCCGGACGAGGTCTTCCGGGCCATTGAGATCGTGAACGAAGCCGGGGGCATAAGGAACGGCGGGATCCCCGAACTGCTGCCCGGCCTCAACTTTGTCTGCGGGCTTGCGGGCGAGACCCCGGCAACGTATGACAAAAACGAGGCGTTTCTCTCCCGGGTTCTCGCGGCCGGCCTCCTGGTCCGGCGGGTCAACATCCGGCAGGTGATGCCCTTTGAGGGAACGCGTGCTTACACTGAAAATACGCTCGGGAAGCACGACCGCCGGTTCAAGGCATTCAAGGAGTTTGTCCGGCAGAAGATCGATCTTGTCATGCTCAGGCGGGTCTTCCCGGCTGGCACCGTGCTCCGCGATGTGCGGATCGAAGTTTCGGGGGAGATCTCTTTCGGGCGCCAGCCCGGTTCATACCCGATCCTTGCCGGGATCCCGGTAAATATCCCGAAAGGGACCGTGATCGATGCGGTCGTGGTGGACTGGGGCATGCGCTCCCTTACCGCCCTCCCCCTTCCGCTCAATGTGAATACGATGCCGGCCTCTGTCCTCAAATGGATGCCGGGCGTGGGAAAGAAGCGGGTAGCGGCCGTTATCGCAAAGCGGCCGTTTAAGGATGTGGCGGCGTTTGTGAAGGTGGCGGGGAGCTCGGAGCTGGACCAATTTTTGGTGGTGTGAGGGGATTTTCTGTTGCGGACGTAATGGTAAAACCGGGCCGTATGAAAATTGAATGATGGCTCCCCGCCTCAGGGCCCCTCGCGGGGCACGACGGGGCAAGGGACGGTACGGGCGTACTTGCAGGAATTTTCTATTGGATTTTTTATAAGAGTAATAAAGCCGGTAATAATTGTCACGGTTTTCCCGAACAGGAAGATCGACAAATCTGAATGCAGGTAATACAGCATCATTGCAATTGGGGGCGCCACAGCGGCGGGGGCGGAGCCCCCGAGAGCGTCAGGGATACCTGAAAAATCCAAAATAAAAATTAAAACAAATGGAAAAATTCCCTGCCCGGGCCGTTCAGACCTTCTTTAATTCCGTCACTTTTATGATGTCCGTCCTTGTCACGATCCCGACAATATGATTGTCCTGCACGATCGGGATCCGGCCGATGTTTCTTGTGGTCATGAGGTGGAGCGCCTCCATCACCGGGGCCTCGGGCGGGAGGGTGACAATGTTCTCCCGGGTCATGACATCTTTTACCTGCATGGCATCGCGGTCGATGGGCGAGGTCCGGTTTACGTCCGCAAGGGTCACCATCCCGATCAGCATGTCGCGGTCGGTGACCGGGAAACCGAGGTGCTTGCTCGCGTACATCATCTCCACGACTTTTGCAAGCGGCAGGTTTGCAGGGACCGTGGTAACCGGGGTCGTCATCATGCTCCCCACGGTCACGTCCTCTAAGAGGAAATGGTATTTTACCGCAGTCGATTCCATGCTCGCCCCGATATAGACAAAGAGCGCGATGAGCACCAAAAAGGGCGAGAGGAAGACAAGGCCCACAATCCCGAAGATCACTGCAAAGATCTTGCCGACCGTTGCCGCGATTCCCGTTGCCCGGTCAAGCGGCATCCGGGTGGCAAGCACCGCCCGGAGCACCCGGCCGCCGTCCATGGGAAACGCCGGGATCAGGTTGAAGAGGCAGAGGATGATGTTTAAGAGCCCGAGGTACCCGAAGACAAAGACGAGAAGGCCCTGGTAACCGGGGTCGGACGTCATATCCGGGACAACATAGACAAGCCCGCTGCACAACAGCCCGAACGCGAGGCTCATGAGCGGCCCGGCAAGTGCCATGGGGAGTTCTGTCTTTGGCTCCGGCGTCCCTTCTTCCATCTGGGCGACACCGCCGAACATTAAAAGCGTGATGCTCTGCATCCTGATGCCCTTTGCCCGGGCCACGAGGGAATGGGCGAGCTCGTGGACAAAGACGCCCAAAAAGAGCCCGAGGGCAACGACCGTCCCGAGGATCCACGGCATGAACCCGGAGGTGATCAGGGACGTGTCGATCTGTACCGCAAAAATTTCCTTAAGCATATCGGTGGTCGGCCCGATCTCGCTCCCGATAATAAACGCGAAAAGCGGGATGACCAGGAGAAAAGTGTAATGAAGAAGGATCGGGATGTCGAAAAGCCGCCCGATCCGAAGAGATCCGTCCATAAAGTATGGATTATCTTTTTAACCCATATGGTATATACTTTCATCTGATAACGATGGAAACCCAGATTACGGATTTATTCGGGCTCGCAATCTACACGGACAAGGGCATGTATATCGGGGAAGTCGACGATGTTGTCATTGACGTGGACTCCAAAAAGATCGAGGCGCTTGTCGTGGGCAAGGTCAACGATCAGCTCTTCGAGCTCAAGAACTACAAGGGCCTCAAGATCCCGTACCGGATCATCAGCGCCATCGACGATATTGTCCTCATCCGCCACTTACCCGGCGCATTCTCGGGATCCGGCACGATCGAGGAACAGCAGTAAAGCCACGGTTTTTCTGGGGCAATACGGGGCGGCCTATTGCCGGCAGCCCCCGGGTATTTTTCTTATTTTAAAAAATTCAGGGGAGGATATCGTTCATGGAGGATCGCGAGATATTTGCAAACCTTGTCACGGTCCCCCCGGTCTTTGTCCGGCTCGACGGCCGGGCATTCCACGGCCTGACAAAAAAACTCGGATTTGCCCGGCCCTTTGACGACCGGTTCAGCGGGGCGATGGAGCAGGTCTCGCGGCTGCTCGTGGGAGAGAGTGGCCTTGCCCCGGTCTTTGCCTATACGTTCTCGGATGAGATCAGCCTGTACTTCCGCGAGCTCCCGTTCTCGGGCCGCGTGGAGAAGATCGATTCGGTTGCCGCCTCGTTCGCGGCGAGCGCCCTCACGCTCTCCCTTGGTGTGGACGAGCCGCTCGCATTCGATGCCCGGATCGTGATCGCGACCCCCGAGGTTGCGGTTGAGTACATGGCGGGGCGGCAGGACGAGGCATGGCGCAACCACCTCAACGCATACTGCCAGCAGGCGCTCGTCTCGGAGGGAATGAGCATGGCAGAGGCGGCAGAAAAACTCCGCGGTCTTCCGGCACAGGAACTTCACGAGATGATGCATGAGCGGGGCGTTAACCTTGCAAAGACGCCGGCCTGGCAGCGTCGGGGGATCCTGGTCTGCAAAAAACCGGTAACAAAGGAGGGCTACAACCCGCTGACACAAGAGCAGGTGATCGTGCAGCGGAGCACGGTTGCCGCCGACCGCGACCTCCCGCTCTTTACTACTCCCGAAGGCCAGGCCTTCCTCAAAGACCTGATCGCCGGCAGCCCGGGATCTTAAAAACCGGGTTGTTCCTGTTTTTGTTTTTTTTTTAAGAAAACCGTATTATGGATGCGGGCGTACCTACCCGTGTACTACCCGTACAGGCACAATTTCCATGGGACAGGCGACCATGCACAGGAGGAACATATGCAGCAGATCATTCTTACCAGAAAAGACGGGGACCGGGACATTACCTCCTGTGTCAGTACGATCGAAGACGGCGCATGGATCCGGCTGTTCAATACCTCCGAGAACGAGCTCAAAACTCTTTCCGATTCCTGTGACGTCCCGCTCGATTTCCTAAAGGCCGCACTCGATGAGGAGGAACGGCCGCGTATCGATACCGAGGACGGGGTTGTGCTTGTTGTCATCGATATCCCGGCCATGATGGAGAACGAGGGTATCAAAACCTTAACAACGCTGCCGCTCGGGATCATCGTTACCGAGAAAAACATCATAACGGTCTGCAAGTACGAGTCCCACCTGCTCGAAGATTTCCTGTCCGGAAAGGTCCGGCACTTCGCAACGTTCAAGAAGACCCGGTTTTTGTTCCAGATCTTTTACCGGAACGCGTCCCTGTACCTGCACAACCTCCGCCAGATCGAGAAATCGATCTCGCATATCGAATCCGAGCTTCACCGGTCCTTAAAGAACGAGGAACTCTTCCATATGATGGAGATGCAAAAGAGCCTCATCTACTTCTCGACCTCGCTCAAGAGCAACGAAGTGGTACTCGAACGGATCATGCGGGTCAAACCCCTGCGGATGTACGAGGAGGATTCAGAGCTCCTCGACGATGTTATCATCGAGAACAAGCAGGCGCTCGAGATGTCGCAGATCTACCTGCACATCATCAACGGTATGACCGATACGTTTGCAACGATCATTTCGAACAACCTAAACATCGTGATGAAGTTCTTGGCCTCGGTCACGATCATCCTTGCGATCCCCACGATGATTGCCAGTTTCTACGGGATGAACGTGGGCGATATCCCGCTCGCCGGCCGGCCGTTTGCGTTCGAGACGATCTTTATCATCTCGTTTATGATCTCGGCTGCTATGGGCATCCTGATGTGGAGAAAAAAGATCTTCTGATCTTTTTATCGTTTTCCCGGGATCATAGACGCTCACTAATCCAGGCACGCAATGGCCCCGGAATACTCCCTGTTCTTGACAAATACGCACATATTCCTGCAAAACCCGCACGAATTTGGGAAAAATCCGGGTTTTACCCCCGGAGGAAAACGCACCTAATAGCACATTTCCCGTGGCTGAAATTTTTGGAAAGGTGCCGGGGGATGTGGATCTGACAGAACGAAGATATGAGGCTGTGAGGGGCATCTGGGAAGATTCTGCATTTTTTGAACTGGAGTTATGGGATTCCGGGCATAGGTATAATATTTGCCGCCCCCATTGTTCTTCATGAATACGGTCTCACGGATTGTTCTGGATCCCTCTATCCTGGCCGGCAAACCGGTGATCCGGGGGACACGGATCTCAGTCGATCTTGTTCTCGAACTCCTCGCATCCGGCTGGCAGGAAGCGATGATCCTCAAGGAGTATCCGGGACTGGAGCACGAGGATATCCTTGCCTGCATACGCTATGCCCAGGAAATTGTCAGATCCGAGCGAGTCTATTCTACATCCCCGCAGGAAAAGATTGCCGGATGAACCTGCTTGCCGATGAGAATATACCGGCATCGATTGTCCGGGATCTTTTGAAAGATGGGCACGATGTTGTATGGATTCGCGAGGAATCGCCCGGTGTCCCGGATGCCGAAGTCCTGCATCAGGCTCGCCGGAAAAACCGGATCATCCTGACATTTGACAAGGATTTCGGCGAACTGGCAATACGCGATCAGGCAGCCCCCTGCCCGGGCATTATCCTGATACGTGTATTCAAAAAGGATCCGTCGGATCTGGCAGAATATATCCGGGAAATAATCCGATCGCGCCAGGACTGGGCGGGCCATTTCTCAGTTATTGAAGATGAGCGGATCCGGATGCGGCCGCTCTCGCGATAAGATCAAAACAGATTAAAAAAATGAACGTCCTTTTTACGGAATTACGCCGCCTTCGAGATCCCGATGGTCATCGCGATCCCTTCGACATCCCAGTCTTTGGATAACTGGTATGATGACGGAGCCGGCTCCGCAGCATTGTGGAGCGCAAGCGTCTTTGCCCGGACCTCTTCGGCAATCCCGGGTTTCCAGCCTGCTCCCACGAGAGTGCAGACCCGCTCGTCCTTGACCGCCACATCGACCGCGATGAAGTCCTCGACCGCGAGATCGAGCTGCCGGCGCATCTCCTGGATCCGGCGGATGATCTCGCGGGCATAGCCTTCCGCTTCGAGATCGGGCGTGAGGGCAACGTCCACGTACACCGTCGCGTCCTCCATCGGGGCCGAGAAGATATCGGTCGGCATTTTCTCCGTAAACGTCACGTGGTCGGTGCCGATCTCGAACTTCGCGCCGTCCTTTTCGAGCGTGTACGTCTGCCCGGCATCGACTGCCGCCTTGATCGCGTTCCCGTCCGCTGCTTCGATGAGGCCCTTGACCGCAAAGGAATTCTTCCCGAACCCTTTCCCGAGCGCCTTCATCACCGGCTCCGCGTGCCACCCGATCCGCTCCCAGCGGCCCATCACGACCGTGACTTTGCGGGCATTGGCCCGGTCCATGCAGATCGCGTTAAGCCGGGCGACGGCGTCCTTTACTTCCGGTTTTGCCGTCACGATCACGACCTCGCCCACCGGCCAGCGCAGTTTCCTCTTTCCTGCCTGCCGTGCGTTCTGGACCGCGTCGTCGAACGAGCGGGCGAGCTCCATGGCGTGTTCGAGCTCGTGGTTGACGAGCGCATTGTCGCAGGCCTGCCAGTCGAGCATGTGCACGCTCGCCGGGTCATTGGCGCACCGGAGGTTCCGGTAGATCTCTTCGGTGATGTGCGGGGCAAACGGCGCCATGAGGCCGACGAGCCGGCGCATCACGTAGTAGATCGTCTCGTAGGCAAAGATCTTCTGCTCGGACTCGCCTTCGAGCCACATCCGGGGCCGGACCAGCTGGACGTACCAGCGCGAGAGGTCTTCGAGGATGAAGTTGAGGATCTCCCGGGTTGCCCGGTGGAGCTGGCACTCTTTTGTCGCGGCATCGACAATGCCGGCGACCGTGTTAATCCGTGAAACGATCCAGCGGTCCTCATCGGGAAGCTCGCGGAGGTGCGACCGGATAAACGAACCGTCCCACGTCCCGTCCTTTGCCTCGGGCTCGAACGTGTCGAGGATCATGTACGGCATCGGGAACCGGTACACGTTCCAGAGGATGTTTATCGTGCGGTTGACGGTCGCAACCCCGTCCCAGTTGAACTTTAAGTCGTCCCAGGGTGCAGAGCTGGAGAGCACGTAGAGCCGGAGCACATCGACCCCGACTTTTGCCACAACCTCCTCGGGAGCGACCACGTTCCCGAGGCTCTTTGACATCTTGCGGCCTTCGGCATCGAGCGCAAAGCCATGCATGCAGACGCTCTTGTACGGCGCTTTCCCGAATGCGATCGTACTTGCGCCGAGCTGCGAGTAGAACCAGCCCCGGGTCTGGTCCTGCCCCTCGGTGATGAAGTCCGCAGGCCAGAGTTTTTCGAACTCTTCGGTCTTTGCCGGGAAGCCGACCGTTGCCCACGATGCGACCGCGGAGTCGAACCAGACATCGAAGATGTCCCCGACCCGCTTCATCGTGCCGCCGCACGCGCAGGGGATCGTGACCTTGTCCACGAACGGGCGGTGGGGATCGGGAACGGCCTGCCCGCTTGCTTTTTCGAGTTCGGCAATCGTGCCGATGACCCGGTACTGATCGCATTTGTCGCAGACCCAGACCGGGATCGGGATGCCCCAGTAGCGCTGGCGGGATACGCACCAGTCCCGGGCCTCCTTGATCCAGTCGTAGAACCGGGCGCTGCCGGCCCACTCGGGGTACCACGTGACCTTTTTGACCTCGGAGAGCATGAGGTCCCGCATCTCGGAGGCTTTGAGGAACCACTGGGAGGTGGCGCGGAAGATGATCGGTGTCTTGCAGCGCCAGCAGTGGCCGTACCGGTGGGTGATCTTCTCGGTTGCAAGCAGGCGCTCGCCAAGGGCGTCGAGCACGTCCTGGTTTGCGTCCCGGACAAATTTGCCGGCAAAGATCCCGGCCTCGGGCCGGAACTTCCCTGCCCCGTCCACCGGGCAGACGATGGCGAGCTTCTCCTTTGTCCCGAGCACGTAGTCGTCCCACCCGTGGCCCGGCGCAATGTGAACCATGCCGGTATTTTCCATTGCCACAAAGTCCGCGGCAACGACCCGGTGGGCGATCTCCTTCTGGAGCGGGACTTTTTCGAGCAGCGGGGAGTCGTATTCCCAGCCGACCAGATCGGCGCCGTTCTTCTTCTCCAAAATATCGAACTTCTGGTACCGTCCCTTCTTGAGCACGGACTTGACAAGGTCCTCAGCCACCCAGAGGAACTCTTCGTGCCCGTTCTTCTCGGCATGGACCCGGGCGTACACGAACTCCTTACCTACCGCGACCGCGACGTTCGCGGGAAGCGTCCAGGGCGTTGTCGTCCAGATGACGAGGTACTCGTCAGTTTTTCCCCTGATCGGGAACTTCACAAAGACGGAAGGGTCGGTCTCGTCCCAGTACTCGACCTCGGCGTCCGCGATCGCCGTCTCGCACCGGGGGCACCAGTTCACGACCCGGTACCCGCGTTCGAGCATCCCCTTCTCCTGGGCTTTTGCGAGCGTCCACCACGCGGCCTCCACGTACCAGGGCTTGATCGTCTGGTACGCATTTTTAAAATCCATCCAGATCCCGAGGTTCTCGAACTGGGCGTCCATCAGTTCCTTGTTCTTTATGGCAAACTCCCGGCACTCGTGGATGAACTTCTCGATCCCGAAGGTCTCGATATCCTTTTTCGAGGCAAAGCCCAGCTTCTGCTCGACTTTGACTTCGATCGGGAGGCCGTGCATATCGTAGCCGGCCCGGTCGATCACGTTTTTCCCGTTCATCCGGTGGTAGCGCAGGATCGAGTCTTTTATGATCTTGTTCCACGCGGTGCCGAGATGGATCTGGCCCGTGGTGTACGGCGGCCCGTCCACAAAGAAGAACGCCCGGCCGGAGCGCTCGCGCTGTTCCTTTACTGCCTTGTACGTATCGTGGGTGCGCCAGAACTCCTGCACCTCACGTTCGATATCTTTCGCGGAAAAATTTGCGGTGACTTCCTTCAATTGGAATCCCTCAGGTGTACCGGTACTGGACGCCCGGTTGTACCGGTATGGGTTGGCGGTATAAGGACAAAGTAGTTTTTACCGGAATTACCCTCAGGATCCTCCATGCAGCACCTGCGCTGTACAGGGGTGGTTTATGACAGAAACATTCCGGTATGGTTAAATATCCCCGCGGGTACGAACAATAGTAACGATGTACCGTATCCTCTGCGTCGATGACGAACCGGCCATCCTTGAACTCTCGAAGCTGTTCCTGGAGCGGACCGAAAATTTTAGCGTTGACACCGCAGAGTCGGCAGCAGATGCAATCCGGAAGCTCTCGTCGGAACCCTGCGATGCCGTTGTCTCCGATTACCAGATGCCGGGGATGGACGGTCTCGCGTTCCTCCGGGAGATCCGTAAGGTGCATGGCGATCTCCCGTTTATCCTTTTCACCGGCCGGGGCCGGGAGGAGGTAGTTATACGTGCCATCGACTGCGGCGTGGATTTCTATCTCCAGAAAGGCGGCGACCAGAAAGCACAGTACGCCGAGCTGGCGCACAAGCTCAAAAAAGCGATCGATCGCAGGAGGGCGTGGGAATCGGTACGGGCAAGCGAGGAGAAGTACCGCGAGCTTGTCGAGAATGCGAATAATATCATCTTAAAGTGCGACCGCAACGGGAATCTTACGTTCTTTAACGAGTACGCCCAGCAGTTTTTCGGGTTCTCCAGCGAAGAGATCCTTGGCCGGTCTCTGGTGGGCACCATTGTCCCGCCCACGGAGTCAGAATCGGAGCGGGACCTTGCAAACCTGCTCGCAGAGATCGTGCGCAGTCCCGGGGCCTATGCCCACAATGAGAACGAGAATATCAAAAAGAACGGCGAACGGGTCTGGATCCAGTGGTGGAACAAGCCCCTGTTCGATGCAGAGGGTGAATTTACCGGGATGCTGTGCATCGGCACCGACATGACCGCGCAAAAAAAGATCGCGCTGGCGCTCAAAGAGAGCGAGGAGCGGTACCGGTTCCTGGTAGAAAATGCGCCCCTGGCGATCTCGGTCATCCAGGGGGAGTATGTCCGGTTCATGAACCGGTTCGGGCTGGATGCCGTGGGATACACGCTGGACGAGGTTCTCTCGCGACCGTACCTGGAATTTACCCATCCCGATGACCGGGAACTGGTATCCGCAAATCATAACCACCAGATCCATGGCCGCAGCAAAGGAAGTCTCTACTCGTTCCGGCTCCGCACGAAGTCTGGCCTTTCGCGCTGGTTCGATGTAAAATCGGTGGCCGTTACCTGGGGCGGGGAACCTTCGTCGCTGAATTACTATACCGATGTCTCCGACCGCAAAAGCATCGAGGACACCCTCCAGGCAGTCAACGGGAAACTGCTCCTCCTCTCGCGTGTCACCCGGCACGATTTCAGCAACCAGCTTTCCGCCCTCCGCGGGTTCTTGGATCTCTCCAAGGCGCACGTGGGCGACTCCGGCCGGCTCGACGGGTACCTGAACCGGATGGACTCGATAGCAGGGACACTGGCAGAACAGCTCCGGTTCACCCGGGATTACGGGGAGGTGGGGCTGATGTCGCCAAAGTGGCTCAGCCTCAAAGAGATCTTTACCCATGTTGCAGCACAACTCCCGCTGGAGGATGTGGTACTTTCACTTCCGCAGAAGGACACCGAGATCTATGTCGATCCCCTCTTTTCCAAGGTCTCCTACAACCTTATCGAGGATTCGCTGCGGTATGGCGGGAGGCAGCTTTCCCGGATCTCGGTTACTACCGGGCCGGGCGATCATGGTACTTGTATCGTGTACGAGGACAACGGTGTCGGTGTCCCCGGGGAGGATAAGGAACGGATCTTCGAGATGGGCTTTGGGAAAAATACCGGTTTTGGCCTCTTTTTGTCCCGGGAGATCCTCGCCCTTAACGGCATCACGATCACAGAGACCGGCACGCCCGGGGAAGGAGCCCGGTTCGAGATCTTCGTGCCGGAGCGATCCTGCCGGGAACCGGCAGCCTGAACCTGCCAACAGCCCCCCCGACCGTCACGTCTTTATGGATACGGGAGGATGCTGTTATCGTAAAAACAGCTGTCCGGCAGGGAATGTGCCGGCTGACAAAAACCTCCCGGCCCAGGTGCCAGGAATTTTTGGAGCAGAATTATGGAACAGTCGCCCTACCCGGTCCTTATCGGGGGAAAGAAGAAGGTAACGCAGGAGATTGCAAAGGTCCGGTTCCCCTACACCGGCGAGGTGTATGCAGAGGTCTGCCAGGCCGGACCGGTCGAGATCAAGGAAGCGGTAGCCGCGGCCTCGCGGGGGTTTGAGGAGACCCGCGTGCTCTCCACCCACGCCCGGGCCCGGATTCTCGATACCCTTGCCTGCCGGATCCACGAACGATCCGGCGAGCTCGCGGAAGTCCTGGTGATGGAAGGCGGCAAGACCCGAAAGTTTGCCGCAACGGAAGTTGCCCGGGCAGAGACTACGGTCCGGACCGCGGCAGAGGAGGCAAAGAGGATCTATGGCGAGATCATCCCCCTTGACTGGGGGAGCGAGAGCGAGGGCCGGACCGGCTACCTGCGGCGCTTCCCGCTCGGGCCGGTGCTCGGGATCGTGCCGTTCAATTTTCCCTTGAATCTCGCCTGCCACAAGCTCGCCCCGGCAATTGCGGCCGGGAACTCCGTGATCCTCAAGCCCTCGTCCGCGACCCCGGTATCGAGCCTGCTCCTCGGGGATATGGCCGTTGAAGCCGGGCTGCCGCCCGATGCCATCAGCGTCCTCCCCTGCCCGGTCGGCCGGGCAGAGCAGCTGGCAAAAGATCCCCGGATCGCGTACCTCTCGTTTACCGGCAGCTGCCCGGTCGGGTGGCACCTGCGGGAGATCGCGGGAAGGAAGAAGGTGTGCCTCGAACTGGGCGGGAACGCGGCCGTGATCGTGCACGAGGATGCAAACCTCGCGTACGCGGCGTCGCGGATCGCCACCGGCGGGTTTACCAATGCCGGGCAGGTCTGCATCTCGGTACAGCGCGTCCTCATCCACCGGCCGGTGTACGACAAGGCCCGCGACCTGATCCTTGCCGCGGCCAGCAAGCTCGTCTTCGGGGACCCCCGGGACCCGGCAACCGATATCGGCCCGATGCTCGACCGTATCAAGGCCGAACAGGCATATGCAAAGGTGCAGGATGCCGTCCGGCAGGGAGCCCGCTGCCTCTGCGGCGGCACGCTCGAAGGCACGATGTTTGCCCCGACGATCCTTGAAGGCACCAGTCCCGGCATGCGGGTGAACTGCGAGGAGGTCTTTGCCCCGGTGATCTCGCTTGTCCCGTACGACACGTTCGAAGAGGCGGTACGGCTGGCAAACGATGGCGAGTACGGGCTCCAGGCCGGGATCTTCACGCAGGATATCGACCGGGCGTTCTCTGCCTTCGAGGAGATGGAGGTGGGCTGCGTGCAGGTAAACGACATCCCCACGTTCCGGGCCGACCACATGCCGTACGGCGGAACCAAGGGTTCCGGCACCGGCCGCGAAGGGCCGCGGTACGCGATAGAAGAGATGACCGAACAGCGCCTGCTCGTGATCAACCGGCAGGGCGGGGCATAACCGGATCATGCAGATCGCGCTGATCGGGGCGGCCGAAGCGGCACCGGAGGAATATGCGGCTGCATACGCGGCCGGCCGTCTCGTTGCAGAAGCCGGCGGCACCCTGGTCTGCGGCGGGCTTTTCGGGGTCATGGAAGCTGCGTGCAAGGGGGCCCGGGAGGCGGGCGGCCGGACCGTGGGCATCCTGCCCGGCACCGGTGAGGGAAACGCATATCTCGATGTCGTGATCCGCACCGGCCCTTGGCCAGGCACGGAATGTCCTGGTGGTGCAGTCCGGCGATGCTGTGATCGCGGTTGGCGGGAGTTACGGCACGCTCTCGGAAATTGCCGTTGCCCTCAGGACCGGGCGCCGGGTCTTTGGCATTCGCACGTGGGATATCCCGGGCGTTACGGCGTGCGGGACCGCAGAAGAGGCGGTACGGGGAGCGGTTGCCGCAGCACAGGGATCTTCCCGCGGCACGGGCCGGGAATAAAAAAACAGGATTACCAGGGAATAATCTCAACCCGGCTTCCCTTCTCAAAGCCCTCGCTCTCTGCCGGGACCCGGAGGATGCCGTTACTCCGGGCCAGGGTGTTTAGGAGGCCGGACTTCCCGAAGAGCGGGGTTGCCACGCCGTCTTTGAGGGTGACTCTGAGGAAGTCTTCGCGCCCCTTTGTCGAGGGCACGTTGATTGCAAGGGTTGCGGGAATCGTCACCGGGTCCGGCGCAGCGTTCCCGGTCATCCCGTCGAGCAGGTGCCGGGCAATGGCGAGGAGCACCACAAAGGTTGCGGCCGGGTGGCCGGGCAGGCCGATCGCCGGCACCGTGCCGGCCCGGCCGATCACCGTGGGCTTGCCCGGCGCGATTGCAACGCCGTGGACGAAGACCTCGCCCATACCGGCGATCACGGCCGCGGTCATGTCCCGGTCGTCTTTCGAGCTCCCCCCGGAGATCAAAACCGCATCGCATTCTCCCGCAGCCTTTTGTACGGTCGCGGCAAAGGTCTCGCGGTCGTCACGGACGATCCCGTACCGGACCGGGATGCAGCCGTGGTCACGGACAAAGGCTGCGATAACAAAACTGTTGACATCGCGGACCTGCCCGGCTGCCGGAACCTGCGTGACCGGCACGAGCTCGTTTCCCGTCGAAATGATGCCGATCCGCGGCCGTTTTGTGACCGGGACCTGATCGCAGCCGACCGCGGCAAGGACGCCGAGGTCTTGCGCCGAAAGCCGGCGGCCTTTATTGAGGACCGTTTCGCCCTTTTTGAAATCCTCGTTATAGCGGATGATGTTCTCGCCATCGGCAGCCGGTTTCTTTACAAGAATACTGTCCCCGAACGGCTCGGTGTTCTCGGCCATCACGACCGCATCGGCGCCCGCGGGGAGGATCCCGCCGGTCGGGAGGTAGATGCATTCGCCCGGCAGGATCTCGTGTTCCGTGGCAGATCCCATCATGACCCGGCCCCTCAGGGAGAGGACCGCCGGCGCAGCATCCCCGGCCCCCGCGGTATCCGCCGCCAGTACCGCATACCCGTCCATGACCGAGCGGGTGAACCCCGGGATATCGATATCCGAGATAATATCCGCGGCAAGCACGCGTTCCCGGGCCTCATCGAGGGGAACCGTCTCTGCGTGCAGCGGGACTGCAAGGCTTTTTGCAACTTCGACGGCCCTGCTTACCGGGACAACGGACAAGAAAAGGCTCATGGGGATCCGGTCACTTAAAACAGCCCAGTTGGCATCCACGGATCTTGATCCCGTGGGAGTTGCAGTACTTCCCGATCTCTTCTAATGCGATCTGGTGCTTTTCTGCGATCGTACATGCCTGCGTGCAGGTCAGCACCTCTGAGACGCCGGCCTCTTTGAGGGCCCCTGCTATCTGCTCTTTTTTCTGTGCGTCCATGGTAACGATCACCTGTGCTGTAGGGTCAAATAAGCGTTATGAACAGGGAGGGTTTGTATACGAGAATTATTCGCCCCCCAGAGCATACCGGATCGTACATGAAGGTTGCCCTGGTAAATTCCCGGCAGGACCTGGCCGGATGTACGATCCGGCGCAGCATCGAAGAGCTCATGCGGGAAGGGAATGTTCCGGATACGGGGCGGACGTACGAGTTCTTCGAAGTTGACGGCCGGCTCATCCACGCGGAGGGGGCAGATGCCGGCACCAGGGCGGATCTCGTGATCTTCCTCTCCCGGCATTCAAGCGTGAACCCGGTGCCGGTGCTCACGGTCCATGTCACCGGCAATTACGGGGTTGCGGAGCTTGGCGGGAGCCCGGCAACGCTTGCCCCGGCCGCACCCGCGATGATGCACGCGGTCCTGCGGTCGCTTGCCCGGCACTGCCCGGAGGGATACCGGGTCTCGTACGAGGTCACGCACCACGGCCCGACCACGCTTTCCCTTCCCTCGTTCTTTGTCGAGATCGGGAGCACAATAAAAGAATGGGGCGACCCGGTGGCCGGTCGGGCGGTGGCAGAAGCCGTGCTCGATGCCGTACCCCTTGCCGATGCCGTGCCGCTCATCGGTTTTGGCGGGACGCACTATGCGGTGCGGGAGACCGAGATCGCGCTTGCCACACGGGGGGCGTTCGGCCACATTGCGAGTTCCCAGCGGCAGGTACCGGCAATTGACGAGGCAATGGCCCGGCAGATGATCGAAAAGAGCGGGGCGGTTGCCGCGTATGTCGACCGGAAATCTCTCTCCCGCAGCGATCTCGACCGCATCGGCGGGATCCTTGACCGGCTCGGTATGGTGCGGCTCTCGGAAAGCGAGATCTCCTCCCTTGGCCGGCTCCCCTGGGAGACCTACTGCCGGGTACGGGAACTCGCCGCCACGCTCGGGTCCGGGACCCGGTGTTATGTCCATGCCCTTTGCGGGGAAGGACTGCCCGAGATCCTCTCCCTTGACCCGGTGCTCGTGGCAGAGGCGGCAAAGGCCGGGGAGGCAGAACTTCTTTTGGGCCTCTCTGCGATCCCGGTCGTCCACCTGGCCACGCAGGACAACCGGTTACTCCCGCAATTCATTGCATTTTCCAAAAATTCTTCGGAAATAATAAATGCTTTAAATACATTGTGCGTGAAAATCATACGTAACAGGGAAATCACTGCGACGGAGAATGATTACCTGATCATCAAGAGGGTCCGGTTTGACCCCGAAAAAGCGCGCATACTGGGGATACCGGCCGGCCCAGCCTACCGGCAGCTTGCCACCGGGCAGGCGGTCGAATATGGCGGCCGGGTCATTGCTCCGGACGAAGTCTCTGTCGCAACCGAGACCAGGATCCACATCCCGGGACTGGAGAACCATTCATGAGATCGATTGTTGAAGAGGCACTCACCAAGGCGAGGGACGAGACAGCTGCGCCTTCGCAGAATAACGAGGATCTTGATCAGATCTTAAGCGAACTCAAGACCGAGATCACCGTGATCGGCTGCGGGGGCAGCGGGTCAAACACCATCACCCGCATGATGGAAGAGGGGATCCACGGTGCGAAGCTTGCCGCCATCAACACGGATGCCCAGCACCTGATCCGGACCCATGCCGACCAGCGCATGCTGATCGGCCGGCAGCGGACAAGAGGCCTCGGGGCCGGCTCTATCCCGCAGATCGGGGAAGAGGCGGCGCTTGAGAACGAGCAGGAGATCCGCGCCCTGGTCTCGGGCTGCGACATGGTCTTCATCACGGTCGGCCTTGGCGGCGGTACCGGGACCGGGTCGGCCCCGGTCGTGGCAAAAGCTGCCCGGGACGAAGGTGCGCTCACGATTGCGGTCGTCACCCTGCCGTTTGCCTCCGAGGGTGCGATACGGCTCGAGAATGCCCAGGCCGGCCTCGAACGCCTCCGGGATGTGGCGGATACGGTCATTGTGGTCCCGAACGACCGCCTGCTCGAAGTCGTCCCCAAGCTCCCGCTCTCCGCAGCGTTCAAGGTCTCGGACGAGGTGCTCATGCGGGCGGTAAAAGGCATCACCGAGCTCATTACGATGCCGGGCCTCGTGAACCTGGACTTTGCCGATGTGCGCACGGTCATGGAGCGCGGGGGCGTTGCCATGATCGGTATGGGCGAAAGCGACAGCGAGGACAAGGCGGCAGACTCGGTCAAAAAGGCGATCCGCTCCCCGCTCCTTGACGTGGACATCTCCGGCGCGACCGCCGCGCTCGTGAATGTGGTCGGCGGCCCGGACATGACCATGGCAGAAGCCGAAGGGGTTGTGCAGGAAGTCTACTCGCGCGTTGACCCGAATGCCCGGATCATCTGGGGCGCCCAGGTAGACCCGACGATGGCAAACAAGATGCGGACCCTCCTGGTTGTTACGGGCGTACGGTCACCACAAATATATGGTCGCAATGAGAAACTTACCCCCAAAGTACAGAAACAGTTTGAGATCGATTTTCTCAAGTGATTTATTATGGAAATTTCAAAGCCGGATATCAAAGTTGACGTGCACGAGGAGCTTTTCCGTAAATATCTTCGTGTGTTAAAGCTCGCGCGCACCCCCACTCGGGAGGAGTTTACCAAGATCGCGACCGTAGCAGCGGCCGGGATCCTCCTCATCGGGCTGATTGGATTTATTATCTACGTGATCTTCGACCACAAGACGCTCTTAGGGTTTTAAATCCTGATGGCCATGACTCCGGAACCTACCATCCCTTCAGCCGCACCGGCGGTCCCTGCCGAGCCTGAGGTTTTCAATAACCGGATCTTCGCGATCAAGACCACCTCCAAGCAGGAACGCACGGTAGCCGACAATATCTTAAAAGCCATCGAGACCAAAGCGACCGATATCAAGGTCACCTCCATCATCGTCCCGAACGAGCTCCAGGGCTACGTCCTTGTCGAGACCCCCGAGCAGCGCAACCGTATCGAACAGCTCGTCGAGATGACCGCCCATGCCCGGGCGCTTGCAAAAGGCCAGACCACGCTTGCCGAAGTCGGGCATTTCCTGATCCCGAAACCGGTGGTCGCCGGTATCGACGAAGGCACGATCGTCGAACTGATCGCCGGGCCGTTCAAGGGCGAGAAGGCGGTTGTCAAGCGCGTTGACTCTGCAAAAGAAGAGATTACGGTCGAACTGTACGAGAGCGTTGTCCCGATCCCGATCACGGTGCGGGGCGACAATGTCCGCGTGGTCGACAAGAACGTCGACCAGTAACTCCTTTTTTCTGCACCAGCCCGGCACGTACCGGATGACACTCTTTGCAGTTCTCTCCGTAACAAAATTCCTTTGTGCAGCCCACTTCAGCAATGTCCTGCCGTTTTCGTGTAAAGAATAGTTGATACAGGTCTCTTTTTATATTACAAAATGTAATGTATAACTTACATTACCCGGGCATACCACCCTCAGGTAACAAGCCTGATCCTTCAGGATCGGAGGCTCAATAATGAGATCGGAAAAACTCGGAATTATCACCGTTTTTGCCACGGCACTGCTCGTAGCCGTGGTAATCATTGCAGGATGCACACAGGACAGCGGCAGCGCATCAGGATCGTCTGCCGGAACAACTGCCGGTACCAGCCAGCAGGCAGCACCGGGAAGCACGGACACCGGGACCTCCCAGGACACCAGCGGATCGCAGAGCGTCAGCCATGGTGTGGGAACCCTCGGGTCGCAGACATCCGGTTACTCCGGTAATGCAAGCCGGCAGTATTCCGCCGGCCAGAATTTCTTAACCAACGAGACCCGGCTTAGCGCAGCCGCAACAAAGCTTGGCGTCTCCGAACAGGACCTCAAGAACGCCCTGACGCCCGCAAACGGCCAGCGGGTCAACTTCACCGACGCCGCAGCCCAGATGGGCGTGACCCCGGACCAGCTCCGTGATGCATTCGGGTTCCCGGCGGGCGGGGCCTACCATGGCAACCGCACTGCACCGGCCGGGACGCCGGCCACCGGGCAGTGACCGGAAATCGTTTTCCTCACTTTTTTTCTCCGGTTCCGCGAGACTGTCAAAATTTTTTCACAGAACACCAGTGTTATCGTCTTTTCCGGGAAATCCTCTGCAGGTACCCTGTACAAAAATCCGGACACGGGCGGAGAAACCCGGGCCCTTTTCCGGCATTCCCTTCGGAGCATCATACCATGGTTTTTTCCTTAAACACCGGGCGGCTGGTCCTTGAAGATATGAACCAGCAGGACCTTGCCGCCATGCAGCGTATCGCCTGCGACCGCAGCGTCATGAAATTCGTGCTCATCTGGCTCGAAAACGAGGATCAGGTGGCAGGCTTTGTGCAGCATGCAATCGACGAGGCAGCCCGGCCAGACCGGCACGACTACGTGCTCGCGATCAGGGAACCGGCGACCGGTGACTTTGCCGGCTTTGTGCTCTTCGAGATCGATCCCGAAGAGCCGACAACGGCTGAGGCGGGCTGTATCCTCCGGCCGGAGTACTGGAAGGCCGGTTATGCCACCGAGATTCTTCGGTCGCTCCTGGCGTTTGGGTTCGGGACGCTTTCCCTCCACCGGGTCTTTGCGAAATGCGATCAGGAAAACCATGCATCAGCTCACGTGCTGGAGAAGTGCGGCCTTGCGTATGAGGGGACGCTCCGCGAGCATGTCTGGCTCCGGGACCACTGGCGCTCGACCCGGTATTACGGGATGCTTGACCAGGAATACCGGTCCGGATAACCCCGTTTTTTATGTCCGCTCATCGGCAGGCTTTGCGGAGGCCCGGTACAGGTTCTCGTGGACGCGCCGGCGCTCCCGGTCGATCTGCTCGGGCGTTGCCCCGGATTCCCGGAGGATCAGCTCGGTCACCGAGAGCGCCATCTCCCCCTCGTCCGAGAAGATAACGTCCGCCCCGGCAGCCACGAGATTGTTTTGTTCAGCAAGGTACGTGGTCCGGGCAATGATCCGGATCTTCGGGTTGATCTCCCGCACTTCCCGGAGCACCGCGATACCTTCCCGAAGATCGGGGACGCTGATCACGAGGACCGCAGCCGTAGCAGCGCCTGCTTCGGCGAGCGTCCGAATCTTCGTGGCATCCCCGTACACCGCCGGGATACCCTGCGACCTGAGCTCCTGCATGGTCTGGAGGTTGAGCTCGACAACGGTCACGCTGATCCCGTTCTCCCCGAGGAGCCGGGTCACGGTCCGGCCCACCGGGCCGTACCCCACCACAATAGCACGGGCGGTGCCAGGCCGGGGAACTTCCTGTCCCCCGGTATCTGCCCCGGGTCCGCACCGGGTATTGATCCAGGCGGTAAGGCCGGGGGCATGACGGTCGAGCCAGCGCTCGATCCCCCCGCCGGCCCGGAAGAGGAGCGGGTTGAGCGTGATCGAGATGATGGCTGCGGCAACGAGGATGTTCTGGGCCTGGGCCGGGAGGATATCCAGGCCTGCCCCCATAGTAGCAAGGATAAAGGAGAACTCCCCGATCTGGGAGAGGACAAGCGCCACCGAGAGTGCGGTTTTGAGCGGATATTTTAAGAAGATGACAACGGCAAATGCCACCAGCGGTTTTCCGATAAGGATGATGGCAAGCGTTACAAGCACAAGGCCCGGCGTCTGGATCAGGCTCCCCCAGTCAAAGAGCATCCCGACCGAGACAAAGAAGAGCACGGCAAAGGCGTCCCGTAAGGGGATCGCATCGGTCGCTGCCCGCAGGCTGAAGTCCGACTGCCCGACAATCATCCCGGCAAGGAACGCTCCCAAAGCCATCGAGACATCGAACAGGTAGGCCGAGCCGACCGCAAGGGAGAGGGCTATTGCAAGGATGGCAAGCGTGAAGAGCTCGCGGGAATGAGTGTCGGCAATATTCGCGAGTATTCGGGGGATCACCCAGCCCCCGACCACAAAGGTAAAGGCCACCAGGAGGACGATCTTTATCGCGGTCAACCCGAACGCCGGCAGGATCCCGGCGGTGCCGGCGCCATCCGGGCCAAAGAGGATCGGCAGCAGCACGAGCACAAAGATGGTAAAGAGATCTTCTACCACGAGCCAGCCGAGCGCGATATGGCCGGTCTGGGTGTGGATCTCGTTGTTGTCCGAGAGGACCCGGGTCATGACCACGGTGCTCGCCACCGATATTGCAAGGCCAAAGACGATCGCTGCCGGCCAGGCCCAGCCAAGGAGATGCATGACAAACGCCCCGAGCGTTGCGGTCACCAGGCTCTGGATCAGCGCCCCGGGGAGAGCGATCCAGCGTACGGACCAGAACTCCTTTACCTTGAACTGGAGGCCGACCCCGAACATGAGGAGGATTACGCCGATCTCGGCGAGCTGCTGGGCAAAGTCGGCGTTTGCCACAAAGCCCGGGGTGTGCGGGCTTACCATGATCCCGGCAAAGAGGTACCCCACGATTGGGGAGAGGCCGAGACGGTGGGTGATATACCCGAAGATGAGCGCTGCTAAGAAGGCCCCGGTCAACGTCAGGATCAGGTCGAGGTTCTGCACGTGGGTGGTACTTTCCCGGGAGTTTTAAAAAAGTGATGGATGGGGGAAATCCGATAGGATCAGTCTCCTTTGAGCACCGGGGCAAATGGTTCGATCATGTGGTGTTTTATGTCGATGTACACCTTCTCCCGGACCGTTTTGCTCTTTGTCAACAGCATCATGACTGCGTTCGTGACCCGGGTCTTTGTGTCCCCCTGCGGGAAATCGAACATGTGGTGTTTTTTGTAGTACCGGTAATCGGCCTGGAAGACAAACCGCATCCCGCCGTAGATGCTGTCCCGGAAGATCTTGTGGCCGCCGACCGCGTAGAAGAGGTGCGGCGGGGTATACCCGGCCTCTGCCCCGGCAACAAGCCGTCCTGCAAGAGAGTCGAGCAGGGCATCGAGCTCCGCGGAGGTGGCGGTCTCGTCGGTCACGAAATGCGCATTGCACCTGCCGCTGTCCGCCCACATCGTGAGAGCTTCTTTGAGACAGGCGACCTGGGAGAGGGGCCCGGCAATGGCAAAGCCGACCTGTTTTTCCCCGAGGCCGGGCGTATGGCCTTTGAAGAAACTCCGGTCAAAGAAGCATTTCCATGTCGAGGAGAGGTAGCGGTCGCGGATGGCGCCGGCAAAGACGAGGATGTCGGCCGCTCCGAGCCGGTTCTTGTAGAAGTCCACGAACCCGTCGGTGTACACGCAGGTGTTGTCGTAGGCGCACGTACAGCACCCGAGGCAGGGGCCGCGGATATCGATATCGTGGAGATTGATGATCTCGGCTTTCCCGGCAAAGGCAGAGGAGAGCCGTGCGATCATTGCCGTGAGATTCGCGGAACTGCCGTCATCGTCCGTGAGGATGACGACCTTTTTTGCCCCGGGCTCGACGGTTGTCTGCCCGTTTCCCGGGACATAGGCAAGGGTCGGGGGAATGAGCGGAGCGGTCCCGCGCTGGACCGGGACGTTTCTCTCCACGCCTGCGAAGGTGAGGGCTGTAAATTTGGTAAGCCGTTCCCGTTCCCCCGGCACGAGGAGGTCGTGCATATCCGCAGAGTACGCCCCGATATATTTCATCCCGAGATCGTCGCAGATTGCGCGGAGGTAGTCGTGGGCGATCATGTCGGCGTAGTGGATCGAGGTGGTCAGTACCGCTGCGTATTTCCCGGCAAAGGCGTTCCCTGCGCCGCGTTCGAAGACGAGCTCGATGAAGCGCTTGTACTGGGCCGGGACAAGCATGACGTAGAGCGGGAACGCCCAGAGGATGAGATCGGCCGACCGGACCTTTTCGATCACCGCGTCAAATGCTGCTGCGTCCTTTTCGAGTTTCTTTACTTCGTGCGCTACGTTGAGCGTCTCATACCTGTTGCCCGGGAACTTCTTTTCGATATACGCCACGTACTGCATCGTGACGCTGATATCGCCTTTCGGGCTGCCGTTCAGAACGATTATTTTCATGGACTCTCCCGTGTGTCTTATTCCTCAGGCAAAACAGCGCTGTCGAGGATCTTCTTTGCAAATTCCCGGAGGGCATCGGCCTTGACAAGGGCAATCCCCCGTTCCGTGTCGCCGAGGACGAGCAGGATGTCGCCCGGTTTGATCCCGAAGATCTCCCGGGCCTCTTTGGGGATCACCACCTGCCCGCGTTCGCCGACCTTCACGCTCCCGAAGAGGTGTTTGGTCTGCTGTTTCCGTGGTGCTACCAGTTCGTCCACCAGGGCCTCTTTCCCACATTTCGTATTTTTCATACAATTCATATTTGTACGATTGATCGTATTTAGCGGTTGTGCCGGTGCCGGGCCGGCCCGGGGCGGCCTTTGCCCGGGGCCCTGACTGGGCGGGCAAAGAGTGTCGCGTGGTGCAAAAGTGATCCGCGGTATCCGGGCATGTCCAAGCCTCTCCCGTCGTAAAAACACCGTGTTTCCGGACCTCGGGATAAGCATGGTTACAAAAATACACCATATGATACCAAGGGGGGGTCCTGCGGGAGCTTTTCAGGATATGCCGGAATGTCTATGAATACGTCCGTCCCTGTGAAGAGGGGTTGGTTTACGGGGGAATGGCTTTTGGCAGGATTTTTGCAGGCATATCATTCCCCGGAAAAAAATAGATCCTCCGGTTTTATTACCGGTTGCATCAATCATTCGTGTATGAAGTGCGTATATGGGATTGTTATCCTGATTGTTCTCGTACTGGCCTCCGGGTGTACGGGGAGTACATCTGAAAAGGACACCGCGGTCCAGACGGCATCCGCACCTGCGGTCACAACCGTAACAGGTACCCCGGTAACGGGCACCCCTCTTGCAGAACTTTCCCGTGCCCGGCCCAATGCGAGCGTAAAGCTCGAACACGGTGCAGTCGTGCTCACGTTTACCGCGGACGGGCCGCAGGCCATGACGTTTGGTATTACGGAGGGAGCGGAGACGATCTATGGCGAGTCCGACGACCTTGTGATGACCGGGCCGTACACCGGGTCGCTGGTTTTTGGCCCGCCGGACACCGCAGAATACCAGCTCAACATCACCGGTAACGGCACATGGACGGCAGAGCTTACCCGCCCGGATACGACCCGGCCGCTCAGTGTGCCGGTAAACCTGACCGGCACTGGTGCGGAGGTTTCGCCGGCGTTTGTATTGGAGAAAGGGGAGTACATCTTTGCCCGGGACGAGGTCGGGCTTGCCTCTCCCCTGTACGAACTCCGGTATGCAAACGGGAGCGTTGTCATGGATGCGAACAACACCTGCGTCCTGCCGTGCCTGGGGGAGGGCTCGATGCACCCGTTCGCGATCATGGCGATCCCCGTGAACGGTTCGTACCTGGTGAGTGCAATCCCGCGGTCAAGCCCGCACCCGTGGAATGTTACTATCAGTGCGGTCCCGGCAGTCCCGCAGATGGGGCCGGGGCCGGCCCTGCCGCAGAACCCATAAAACCGCAGAAAAAGCGGCCCCGATCGCTTATACCTGTCCCCGTGTCTGCCGAAAGGAGAAACGCGGATCCCTTTTTTTAGGCTTACCGGGGCGTTCTCGTCACGCAGAACGTGATCATCTCCCCGGTCCCGGAACCATCGTCGGGCAGGAGATTGTCATGGAACGTAGTCTCACAAAATCCCTGGCTGGCGAGGATCGCGGCGAGATCTTCCGGGCAATAGTACCGGCTCCAGAACCGGTACACCGATTGCCCTCCCGCTTCCGGGCAGACGATATGCTGCTGGAGGATGACGTTTGCCTCCGGGTAATGGAAGGCCTCAAAGAGCGCCAGGTAAGGCTCGGCTCTCCAGAAGCCGTTTGTGGAAACCTCCCACGATTTTAAGGGAAACCGCATCATCTCCGGGGCTTTGGGGTTGAGCGTGTCGAAGATAAAAAGCCCTCCCGGCACCAGGGCACGCCGGACATTCTCCAGCAGTCGCGTGCGATCCTCGGGGAGAAGCACGTCAAAGTCGCAGTAGATCATCAGGGCGATATCGAACCGGCCCGTGATATCGAGGTCAAGGTAATTTTTCGTGAGATAGTCGACAGTAAGGCCCTTCTCGGCTGCCGATTTTTTTGCATAGGCAATGGACCGGGCCGAGAGGTCAACCCCGGTGACCTGGTGGCCGTGCCCGGCGAGCCTCTCGCAGTAGAGGCCCGGGCCGCACCCGAGGTCGAGGATCTTCTTTGGTGCACCGCCGCAGTACGATTCGATCCAGCGGACGGTCGCGTCGATGGCCTCCCGTTTCCTGCTTGCCTCATCGGTATCCTGGCTCAGGTGCAGCGCAAGGAGGTGTCGGGAGATATGGTCGTCGTCCCACATGCTCGCCGTCCCTTTTTCAAAGAGCGGGGGCTTGCAGGAACTTAAGAGGATTGCCGGAATGTCCATGGATGGTTCAGACTCTGAATTAGGAGTGTTCGTTGTACGGTTAAATGGGATGTGGTCGGGAATTTTTCTGAAGGGAGTGGGGGGATCGTGCAGGTACAAAATGATCCGCGGTATCCGGACGGAACCGGAGTTCTTACGTCATAAAAATGGAATATTTCCGACCGGATCCGTTCCGCAAAAACAAAATGTACCTTAACGATCCCCCACACGGGCCCTGCATTTTTGCCCGGGATTGGGGAGGATCCCGGCTGCTTTTACGGAGCAGAACCGGAAGTGGAGGCAAAGCCTTGCAAAGGGATAGTCGGGCAGGGTATCCTTAAGGTACAAAGTAACGGGCGGGAAATAATCCAAAAAACCTGAAGCCGGTATGTCCCCGGGCAAGCGAAAAATAACTGCAATTATTTTTTCATTCATCGCCAGATATATTTTGCAACGGAAAGATATGCGGTAGTATGTGCCACTGGTACTGTTGGATCTGCGATAATCGCGCTAGATGCGCGAGAATGGGGTATTGCTGCTGAACACCTTTGATCTCCTGTTGCCGAACCGACAGGAATCGGATTAAAAAAAAACTTCACCATTTTATTGCCGGTATATCAGGCACTCTGCCAAGTTCCGACGGGTGCTAAAAATCCCCCGGGAAAGAGGGTTCCGGCAATCAAGAGATTATGGGTAACCACCTGCGGATACACCGGAAGATGACGGGTTCCTGATCATGGATATCGTGTACGCCATCTGGCTCCGGTCCATGAAGCGATTCATCCGTTCGCGGAGCGGTATCGTCGGCAGTATCCTGATGCCGTTTTTTGTCCTGATCTTTCTCGGGGTCGGCCTGAACAATGTCGTGACCATCCCGGGTCTTGGCGGCGGCGACTACTTCCTTTTCCTCATCCCGGGGATGGTGACCATGAGCGTCATGTTTTCTGCCATAGGATCCGGGGTCCAGATCCTCTGGGACCGGAAGTTCGGGTTTTTGAAAGAAACCCTTGTTGCCCCGGTAACGCGCCTGGAGATCATGGCCGGGCAGACTGCCGGCGGTGCAACGAATGCGGTACTGCAGGGATGCTGCCTTCTCATCCCGGCACTGCTCCTCCTCGGCCTGGAGATCCAGAACATGGCCGGTGTTGCGGTGACCCTCGCGTTCATGGTGCTCATCGGTTTTGGGTTTACGGCATTCGGTATTGCAGTCGCGTCCCGCACCGGGGATTCGGCCGGCTTCCAGCTGATCATGAACTTTGTCATGCTCCCGATCTTCGGGTTGTCGGGTGCGATCTTCCCCATCAGCTCGCTGCCCTCGTGGGCAGTTCCCTTTACCCTGATCGATCCGCTGACCTATGGGGTGGAAGGCATGCGGTACGGCCTGACGGGAGTATCGCAGATTCATCCCGCGATCTGTATTGCCGTGATCGGCGGGTTCTGTATTGCATCGACCGTTGCCGGGGCGTTTCTCTTCCGGAAGATGAAGTAGCCGGTCTCTGCGGTCTCTGATACCGGTTTTTCCCGGATCTCCGGCCGGTAAGACCGAATGCAGGAGGATACCCGGTGAAAAAAAAGAACTGGATCCTAATACACTTCTTCGTGAGTGCCGATATCGATCAGGATAACTTTTGTCCGGCTCTCATCGGTAAAATCAAAGACGAGACGCTGTTCGTACGAGATCCTGAATGACCAGAGCCCCTTGAGGACGCCGCTTAACGTATGGGTCTTGAGCGAGGGGTGAAAAGGATCTTCGGCAAAGAGAATGATTTTCTTTGCAAACTGGTCTTTTAAGTCCGGGTGCCTGCGGATCCACTTCCGGTAGATCTTTTTGAATTGCTCGTCCCAGATGAGCTCAACCATTCAGATCCGCCAGGAGATCCTGTGCAGTCCCTTTCCTGCTTTTCGTGAGATGAGTTTTAGCCTGCGTTGCGCGGCGTGCAATGGCAGAGCGTTTTTTCTCCGCCACTCTTCGCTGGATGACTTCCTGGAGGTACTGCTGGTCTTCGATATCGAGTTGATCAACGTATTCAAGAAGGGTATTAAGGGATACGGCTTCGGGTCCCATTCGCGGCCTCTTATACCATAATTGCTCTGGCCCTACAAAGGCGTTGTGCTGGAATCTCTGGATTATTATGTGTATGCCCACCATCCGATGGGGGTCACTCGGCCGCCAAAAGAATGATATTTACTGAGTTATCGATCCCTTCTGTTTTTATCCTTCCTAATCAATGCACTGATATGGAGTTATTCGACATCCAGCAATTACTATTGAATTATCCTAAATTGTCGAATACCAATGAATTAATCCAAGCTGACATTTTGTTGATGCCCGGGGTTCGCGGTCTTTTTACAAAAGATCAGTTTTTATTTAATAAGTCAATATCAGAAGAGTATCAAATAAATTTTAAGTTTTATTCTGAAAGTCAAACGTCATTCTCTTGCTTATTGGAAGAATCTGCAATCCCCATAGATCATATTTATGATTTTGGAAAAATCATCACCACGATATCTGGATTTTACAAATTGTATCAGATATTGATCAAGAGACTGAAAGGGAATAAATTTCGCATGACAAACTATGTAAAAATTGATGAAAATCGTTATGTTTCACTCAAATTTGAAGGAACTCTTGATGAATATAATGTAGTTCGTGAAGACTTTAAGGCGGTCTTTGATACTGTCGTAAAAGATAAAATGAACAAATGAGGTTTGGTCTAATAAACAGATTCGCGATCGATAGTTCCCTCACCTCCCACGATCACCTTTATTTCCCTTCACGTCAAATTTAACAGACCCAAGCTCGGAACCCTCCACTGGAGGGACGGCATGGTGCAAAGACTATGGCAGAAGTGGTCGAGGTTTTAGTACCCGGCGGGAAGGCAACAGCAGGTCCGCCATTAGGACCGGCGCTTGGACCACTCGGTATCAACGTGAAGGCTGTAGTTGACGAGATCAACGCCAAGACCTCCTCATTCAACGGAATGCAGGTCCCGGTCAAGGTCGAAGTCGACGACAAGAAGAAATTCACGGTCACGGTGGGTATCCCACCGACGACGGCTCTCATCAAGAAAGAAGCCGGTATCGAGAAAGGTGCAGCAACGCCCAACGCCACAGTGGCAGGCAATCTGCCATTCGAAGCCGCAGTCAGAATTGCCAAGATGAAACTTGAAGGCATGCTCTCATACGAAGTCAAGACCGCAGTAAAAGAGGTCGTTGGCACGTGCGTCAGCATGGGCGTCAACGTTGACGGTAAGCGCGCAAAACAGGTGCTTTCCGACATCGAATCTGGCAAGTACGACAGCGTCCTCGTGAAATAATCAGGTGAACACCATAGGAGATCGGACAGGTCCGGTCGCAAACTATGGAGGATACTGATGGTTGAAAGGGCCAAGATTCTGGAAGCCGTGAAAACGGCAATTGAAAAGGCGCCAAAGCGGAAGTTCTCCGAAAGCATCGATATTACCATCAATCTCAAGAATATCGATATGGCGCAACCGAAAAATCGTATCGACGAGACGGTATTGCTCCCGAACGGAACCGGCGAAAAGACCGGCATCTGTGTTATCGGCAAAGGCGATATCGTCACGCAGGCAAAGGAAGCCAAGGTTGATCTGATCATCGGTCCCGAAGAAGTGGAACGGCTGGGAGGCGCCCCGCGTGAAGCACGCCGGGTCGCAAGTACCTACAAGTACTTCCTTGCCGAGACCGCGGTCATGCCGCAGGTCGGTCGCTATTTAGGTCCCCGGCTCGGTCCGCGGGGCCGCATGCCGATGCCGATCGCAGGCCAGACCGATATCCGGCCGATTGTCGAACGTCTCCGAAACTCCGTGAAGATCCGCACCAAGGATAAGACGGTCTTCTCGATGAAGGTAGGCTCGACGGCAATGACCCCGGAACAGGTCTCCGAGAACATCGATGCGGTCGTCAAGCGTGTCGAATCTGTCCTTGAACAGGGACACCTCAACGTCCGGTCGATCTTCGTAAAGACAACCATGGGTCCGTCCGTGAGGCTGGTATAATGGCAATCTACACCCATCACCTGCCGGCATGGAAAAAGGACGAAGTTGCGGAGCTCAAGAAGCACGCGAAGGAATATACCCTGATCGGGCTTGTCGACATGTACGGCATCCCGGCACAGCAGGTGCAGCAGATCAGGAGGAACCTCCGCGGCAAGGCCGTTATCAAGGTAACAAGAAACACCTTGATCGAGCACGCGCTCGGCGAGATTGGCGGGGATGCAAAAGGCCTCACCAAGTTCATCTCCGGCCACTCCGCAATGATCTTCTCGAACGACAACCCCTTCAAGCTCTACAAGCAGCTTGAGAAGACCAAGACCAAGATGGCCGCAAAAGCCGGCGAGACCGCTCCCGAGGACATTGTCATCGAGAAGGGCCCGACGAGCTTCAAGCCCGGCCCGATTGTCGGCGAGCTTCAGCAGGCCGGCATTCCCGCAGCAATTGAAGGCGGCAAGGTCAAGATCAGGGAGACCAAGACCGTTGTCAAGAAAGGCGCCGTTATCTCGGCAAAGCTTGCAACTGTCCTTATCAAGCTGGACATCAAGCCCATGGACGTTGGTCTTGCCCTGCAGGCAGCGTTCCACGAAGGCCAGATGTTCGAGCCGTCCGTGCTTGCCATCGACGATGCGAAGATCCTCGGACAGATCGAGCTTGCAGGCCGCCAGGCATTCAACCTGTCGGTGAATGCAGCGATCCCCACGAAGGAGACCATGGCACCGATCCTGACAAAGGCGGTCCGTGATGCACGCGGTCTTGCGATTGAAGCGGCTATCTACGAGAAAGACGTGGTCGACGCGATTATCGGTAAAGCCCAGAGAGAAAGCCAGGTGTTACAGACCCTGGTAAAATAAGAGATTTACAAAAAAGGTGAACTAAGATGGAGTATATCTATGCAGCACTTCTCCTGCACAAGGCAGGCAAGAATGTCGATGAGAACGGCGTAAAGGCAGTCCTTACCGCCGCAGGTGTAAAGGCAGACGACGCACGTGTCAAGGCACTCATTGCAGCTCTTGACGGTGTCAACATTGAAGAGGCTATCAGCAAGGCAGCCGCAGCACCGGTCGCCGTTGCAGCCGCAGCACCCGCAGCAGCAGGCCATGCAGCACCAGCCAAGGAAGAGCACAAGGAAGAGGACAAGAAGCAGGAAGAAGAGAGCGGCATGGCAGGGCTCGGTGCCCTGTTCGGCTAAACCCTTTTTCTTTTCTTCTTATCCGTACATTCCTGCCCGGTACCGGGCGCTTTGGTTTTCTAAAAAAAAGTAAAATGCGACAGAGCGGGAGCGCCCGGGTATTACGGTGTTTTCCCGTCTTTTGGCCCAATCATCAGGATCCGTTCTGCTGAGACTAGCCAGTCTTTTTTGGCCTCGCGCCGGTCTTTCCCGAGCATATGGTAGATGAATGCAAGGCCGAGCGTCAGGCCGTAGATTGCCCGGACCGCGGTCCTGATATCGACCTCCGCCGGGATCTGGCCCGCGGCCTGGCGTTTTTCGAACTCATCGCGGAGTTTTACGAGGGTATCGTCGTACCCTTTGCAGATCCGGTCCCGGAACTGTTCGTCCTGCGCTGCCCGGGCAAGGGCCTGCATGAAGATGGGTGCGGCCGGTTCCTTGCCGGAGAAGATCGCTTCTGCAATGAGTGCGAGCAGATCGTGGATATCGGACTCTGTCTCGGCACTGGCGGTTTTTAAGGAGTAGCTGAGGTGCTTTACGAGCTCGACTGCGACCTCCTCCATGAGGGCGTCGCTGTTCTCAAAATAGGTATAGAGGGCCCCCTTGGTCACGCCGACCTTGCGGGCAACCGTTTCGAGTGTTACGGTATTCCAGCCGGCTTCGTGGGCGATCTCCAGGGTGGCATCGATGATCTTCTTTTTTGCAACGTTCCGGTATTCGGGGTTGATCCTTGGCATGGATGTACCTGAACTTTGTATTCTGCCTATATTCACCTTTCGTTGGGTTATCTGAACCGCGGGGAAAATAACTGAACAACAGTTTAATATAGTAAACGTGATTACAATACTATGGGACGCGGGGAAAGCTCTCCCGCAGGCTGCCCCGGGCAAAACCTGTCCGGTAACGACAACCCTTGTCGTGAAAAATGACACCTCTTTACCCTCTCACTCGTGTCAGGACAGGTTTGTAGGGCAGCCACCCTTCGTTTTCCTGTCTTCTGGAAATACCCTGGGAAAAGCAGTTTTTGGGGTCGGTCCCTTACACCGGCACGCCCACGTAGATATTGTTCTTCGCGGATACGATCTTTACCCGGACCTGCCCGGATTCCTTGTCGCAGCCAAAGACCGAGACCACCCGGTTTCGCGCAACGCCCAGCTGCTCGCCATGGATCCACCCGGGAGCCCGGATCTCGACGGTTGCCTTCTCGTCTTTTCTGAAAACCTGCGGGAGCGATGGCCGGCGCACAGTTGCAAAATCGCGTTTGGGATCGAGCCGGAGGTGCAGGCCCGAGGCCTTCTCCCACTCCTTGATGCTCCGGTTGAAGAACTGCCACCAGCTCTGGACTTTCACGCCTTTTGGCGTCCGGCCGTACTTGTAGCGTTCGAACTTCTGGATCCCGAGCGGGGGGAACTTCTTTCCCGCCCCGCACTCCCGGGCAAAGGCGATCAGCTTTGGGATCTCTGCATCGTTGATCCCCGGCATGTACACCGGGGCGACGAGCAGGTCCATGGAACTCAGTGCAACCGCACGGGCCGCCGCCGTCACCTGCCCGATATCGTACCGGTCCGTGCCGGCAAGGTACTGCGCAAGCGCCGGGTCGAGCGCATGAAGCGAGAGGTTCACCCGGTCGAGACCGGCATCGGCAAGGGCCCGGATCTTTTTGTCGTCAAGGAGCGTGCCGTTGGTCTGGAGGGATACAACCGAAACTGCGTCGATTGCCTTGAGTGCCGCGACAAGTTCCGGAAGCTGTGCGTACATGAGCGGCTCGCCGGGGGAATCGATGTGGCACTCCACGCCGGTTCCCTTGAACGGGGCGATCTCCTCTACTGCCGAGAGGAGGTAATCGAGCTCCACCTCGTAACTCGTGGCCCGGGTGGTCGATTCCGGGCCGGCATCGACCGAGCAGAAGGGACAGTTTAAGTTGCAGCCGCAGCTCGGGCGTACCTGTAACAGGCTCGTGCCCCGGTCGATAACACCAAAATAGAGCGACCCGACAAGGGGGATATCAGATTCGGCCGTGATGCGGACATGTGCCATACGGGGTAATCCTGTCCGCCCGACACCGGCCGTTATTTACGGAACCGGCAACCCTGCCACTTGCCCCGGAAGATGACCGGGCGGGGATTTTCCATCTGCGGGAGCAGGTACTCGAATGCATCCTTGTCCACCGGGGTCTTTTTGTTCCTGCGGCAGAACTGGACGTAGGTATCGTACATGATATCGAGCGGAACCGTTCCCGCGGGATCGGTGACGAGCAGGTTCTGGTGGAAGTCCCAGATCCCCTCGAACTCCGCGTCATCGTCTTTTAGCGGCCGGACGATCCCGAAGTTGAGCTCGGCGCTGACGCTCTCCTCGTCGGCCCGTGCCTTGATCTGGAGGAAATACTCCTGGACTGCTGCAAGGCCCTGCCGCAGCTCGGTGAGCTCTTTTTCAAGGCTCTGGATCCTCTGTTCCTGTTCCTGAATGATGTCCAGCGGATACATCGTTCGTTATCTCATCTTTGTACTTCCGTCAAGATAAAAGGCTTGTTTTTTTAGGGTATCGTACATCGTAAAAAATAAAACCCGGAGGTAAAAATAAAAAAAGAGAACGCCGGCGCGGCGGGAGGATCAGTCCCGCTTTAAAGAGAGCATACCCGCCCAGACGCACTGGCCAAACGAGACGCAGCCGTCGCCGGGCGGGTACGCGTCGTTGATGAGGAAGGAAAGGCCGGCGCCTCTTACCTCGGAACGGATGGTCTCGCGGATCGCCCGGTTCGCGACAACGCCCCCGCTCAAGGCGACCGTCGGGATCCCTTCGCGTTCCGCTGCCCGGATCGCAAGGGCCGCGATTCCCCGGGCAAGGTTGTACTGGACGGAGGCGGCAATAGTGCTGACGGCCGCCCTGTCCCCCGCCAGTGCTGCGGTGTACCGGGAAAGGGCGGTGGCAAGGAGCGCACGGGTCGAGAGAACCTCGCAGCCGCCCGAGGTCGTGATGACCGGCTCCCATACTTCGGGCGTGGCCCCGGCAGCTGCGGATTCGAGTTTCATGGCCGGTTCGCCATCGTAGGTCCGCTCCCGGCAGATACCGAGGAGTGCCGCTGCCGCGTCGAGCACCCGGCCGGTGCTGCTCGTCATCGTGACATTGAAACCGGTGGCGACCTGTTTTTGTATCACGCCCAGTTCGATCCCTGTCCAGCCCCGGGAGGAGAGCAGGTCCCTGCATGCATCGTCGGGGAGGATGCCGTAGAGCATCCGCTCGGGGAACTTTGTTGCAAGGTCGCCGCCCGGCATGGGCACCGGTTCGAGGTGGCCGACCCGGGCAAGATCCGGCACCTGCCCGGCAAAGACCTCGCCGCCCCAGACCGTGCCATCGTCCCCGTACCCGACGCCGTCGATTGCAATTCCGACACACGGGTCGGTCGTGGTTGCGGCAATATGGGCCCGGTGGTGCTGGACCGGGACAAGCCCGATCCCCTTCTCCTCTGCGATCTCCCGTGCGTACCGGGTCGAGAGGAACTGCGGGTGGAGGTCGTGGGCCACGATATCGTACTCTGCGCCGAGGAGCCGGGTGAGTTTTTCTATGGTCTCCTGCAGGTACGCAAGCGTTGCCGGGTTCCGGACATTGCCCACATGCGGGGACGTGACGGCAAAGCCCCCTTTGTAGATCGTGGCATTCGCGTTGAGCTCGGGGCCTACGCCGAGGATACAGTTGTTCCCGAGATCGATGGCCGTCCGCTTCGGGGCAATTCCCCGGGAGAGCCGGAGGATGTACCCGTCCCGGACAACCGAGTCGTCCACCCGGTTTGCTATCGCCCGGTTGTGGACGAGGAAATAGTCGGCGTCTTTGGCGAGTTTCTCAAGCGCCGTCTCCGTGTCCGTGATCATCGGGTAGCCGGGCATGTTCGCGCTCGTCATGATGAGGAGCGGGTGGCTGAGGTGCGAGAAGAGGAGGTGGTGGAGCCCGGTGTAGGGAAGCATGCAGCCGATGGTGTGCAGGTTGCTGATACCTGCGTGCGAGGCAGGGTTTTTCTTTTCGAGCACTACGATCGGGTGGACCGGGCTTTCGAGCAGCTCGCGCCCGGCTGGCGAGACCACGGCAATTTCATCCGCATAGCCCGGCCGGGTCATCACCGCGAACGGCTGCTCCACCCGGCCGAGACGCTTTTTGAGTTCTCCCGAGGACTCTTCCGTGCAGGCAAGGTGAAAGCCTCCGACCCCCCGGATCGCAAGGATCGATCCTTTGTCGAGCAGGGCCGCGGCCTCCCTGACCGGGTCTTTGCACGGGAGATCGGCGCCGGCCCGGTCGAGGAGCCGGAGCTGCGGGCCGCAGGTGTGGCAGGCGATGGTCTGGGCGTGGTGGCGCCGGGAGTGCGGGTCGCCGTACTCGCCGGCGCAGGGACCGCACATCGGGAATGCGTCCATACTCGTGCGCTCCCGGTCATAGGGGATCGCGTTGATGATGCTGTACCGGGGGCCGCAGTTCACGCACGAGGTCGCCCAGTACCCCTCGTACCTTCCCTTCGGGGAAAAAATATCCTTCACGCACGCGGCGCAGATCGCAATATCCGGCGGGATCATCCCGGAAAAAGAGCCGGTTGCGCTTTTTTCAATAGAAAAACCCTCAGGGATGGTCCCCGAAAAATCAGTAACCTGCACGGAATCGATCCGGGCCATGGGGGGACCCCGGGAGACGCTTGCAACAAATTCGTCGAACCGGTCCCCCGCTGCAAGGATCTCGACCTCGCTCCCGAGGTTTTTTACCCGGCCACAGATCCCCAGTTCAATGGCTTTTGCATACACAAAAGGGCGGAACCCGACACCCTGCACGATGCCGCGAACCGAAATTTTTCCCCTTTTTTGCATGGAGTATACCGCATAAATTTATTGATTTATACCGCGATATAATTATAGGGTTTTCACTGTGCCGGGTCATATCCGAATTGTCAACGATCCCGTAGAACTGGTTCCGCTCCTCATGACGTTCAACAGTCCTTCGTTCAAGAAAGTCTATGAACTGCTCAGCAAATCGTGGATGACCGAGGATGAACTGCTGGCTCAGGTAAAAGACGATTCCGTTCCGGTCTGTATCCAGGTTTTAAAGAAGGGCAACCTCGTCGAGGAACAGTGGCGGATGCCAAAACCCGGCGAGAAACCGCAGCGGGAGTACCGCGGGACCTACAACAAGTTCCGGGCAAACTTCCAGTGCAACCTCCAGGACTTAACCGATATCCTTTACATATCGCTTTCCAATGACGAGAACCTCCGCGAGGTTGTCGGCAGGATCGAAGCTGAGATGGGGAACGGCAACACGTCGATCGGCGATCTCTCCCGCAAGTTCGGGGTAAGCCCGGTCTTTATCCGGGGCCTTGCAAAGAGGATCCCCGAGCTCGACGTGAAAGGACAGGGGCTGGTGCTGCTTGACACCGGGCGCTAAGGATCCCCTCAATTCTGTTCTGCGCAGCAAGCGCGAGGTATCCCGGTTACAGATTTTAGTCGAGATCGCCGAACACCAGCCGGCAGTCCGGCAGCAGGAGATTGCCGTAAAACTCGGGGTCACCCCGCAGGCGATCTCCGAGTACATCCGCGAGCTTACCGACGAGGGCATGGTCTCGGCAAGCGGCCGGGGCAACTACGAGGTGACAAAGACCGGCATCGAGTGGGTGCTCGCGAATGCCGAGTCGCTCGAAGCCTATGCCCGCCATATCCGGCGCGATATCATCCAGCAGGTCTCGGTCTGGCCGGCGATTGCGGCCGAGAACCTCCGGGCCGGCGACGAGGTCGGGGTTTTCATGAAGGGCGGGTTTTTGTATGCCTCAAAAAAGCCCCAGCAGGCAACGGGAACGGTTGTCGCCGATGCAAAAAAGGATGAGGACGTGGGAGTCGCCCGGTTAAACGGGATCATCGAGCACCACGAGGGATCGATCCGGATCTGCAAGGTGCCGAGGATCCAGCACGGCGGTTCGCGAAAAGTGGACCCGGAAAAACTAAAAAAAGTGATCCACGGGGCCGGGTTTGTCGCGGCGGTTGGCCTCGAAGCCTACATCGCGCTCAGGGCCGCCGGCAAGAAACCGGACCTCTTTTTCGGGGCCCGGGAAGGAACCATCGAGGCGGCATTCCACGGGATCGACTGCGTGATCGTGATCGTTGACGAGGAGTTCACGGATTTCCTAAAACGCCTCGAAGGTGTCGGGCTCTCGTACGCCATCGTCGATCTCTTTGCCCCATGAAGATCCTCGTCCAGCCCACAAAAGGCAGTTACAAGCTTCTCTTTTTCGACGGGAAGCACGTTGTCGGTGTCGGCATTGTCGAGATGACCGAGACCCCCAAAGGCCCCCGGCCGGTCCGGTACCGGCTCCGCTGGGGTTCACGGAAAGACTACAACGCCACGCCGTCAAAGGATCTCATCTCCCAGCTCCGCGAGGGCGAGGTCCGGATGGTAAAACCGGACTCCGTTTTCGAGGAGTTCATGAAGGCCTTCCAGATCCGGAGCGGGAATGTGGAGGCCTGCCGGATGTGCCTTCTCGACGACCGGTACACGCCCATCAACGAAGAGAACCATGTTATTTTCGGGAAGGGCGAACGCATCTGCCTTGACTGCGGGCGCCGCGAGCTCCGGCGCGAGCTTGCCCCGCTCGGGCACATGGGCCGGGAGACGCTCAAGCATTTCGAGGAACTGCTGGTTGCCACCCGGAACCTCGACAAGGTGCTCGCGCTCGTCCAGCCCGAGCACGTTTCGATGAAGTCGGCGCTCTTCGATCGTATCGAGGCACACCCGGTGCTCAAGACGGCAGGCATTATGGAGCTGCCGCTGCCCCGCGAGTTTGTCGATGCCTGCAAGGTGGAAACCCTCATGCCGGCCCAGCAGCTCGCAGTCGAGGCCGGCCTCCTGCACGGAAAGGACCTCCTTGTGGTCGCAGCAACAGCGAGCGGCAAGACGTTCATCGGCGAGATGGCCGGGATGAAGAACTACCTCTCCGGCCGTGGGCGGATGCTTTTCCTGGTTCCGCTCGTGGCGCTCGCAAACCAGAAGTACGAGCGGTTCACCGAGCGGTACGGTGCCTTTGCAAAGACCGGCCTCTTAACGGGGGTCTCGCGCCTCAACCTGCCCGAGACCCGGAAAGTCGGCGACCGGAACCCGCAGGCCCCGATCCTGGTCGGCACGTACGAAGGCGTGGACAACATGATCCGGTGCGGCAGGAAGATGGCAAACATCGCGACCGTGGTCATCGACGAGGTGCAGATGCTCGAGGACCCGGACCGGGGCCACCGGCTCGACGGGATGATCGCCCGGCTCAAGTACCTCGCCCCGCAGGCGCAGTTCCTGTATCTCTCTGCAACGATCGGGTTCCCGAAGCTCCTTGCAAAGAAGCTCAACTGCCAGCTGGTGCGGTACGACGACCGCCCGGTCGCCCTCGAACGCTACCTCCTCTTTTTAGAGCGCAAGCAGAAGGTCCCGACGATCAAAAAGCTCACGACCGAGGAGTACAAGAACACTTCCTCGAAAGGGTTCCGGGGCCAGACGATCATCTTCACGAACTCCCGGGCCCGCTGCCACACGATAGCCGATGCCCTCGGGATGCGGGCGGCCGCCTACCATGCGGGGCTCTCCAGCCAAGAACGGCGTGAGGTAGAGACAAAGTTCCTCGAAGGCAAGCTCATGGCCGTTGTCACAACGGCTGCACTCGGGGCCGGGGTCGATTTCCCTGCCTCGCAGGTGATCTTCGATGCGCTTGCCATGGGCCGGAGCTGGCTCTCGGTACAGGAGTTTAACCAGATGGCAGGCCGGGCGGGCCGTCCCGACTTCCACGATCTCGGGAAAGTCGTCCTTTTGGCCGAACCCGGCGGGAGCTATTCGCGGGAGATCCCGGGCACGGAAGAGGAGATCGCCTTAAAACTCCTCAAAGGGGAGATGGAAGAGGTGGCCCCGGAGCACGATCTTGAGGCAAGCTCGGAGGAGTACGTGGCAAACGCGGTTGCCTGCGGAGGCGAAGAGGCGGACCTCGCCCGGATCAACACGATGATGGTGGGAAAGATGGAGCCGGTGCTCCCGGAGCTTGTTGCCCACAGGCTCGTGCATAAGGAGGGAACAAAACTCGTCCTCTCCCCGCTTGCAAAGGTGATGTCCGAGCACTTCATCGGTATCGAACGGTTGCTCGAGGTAGTCCGGCTCACGAAACTGATGGACGAGCCGCTCGATATCATCGCAGAGCTCGAAAGCCCTCCCATGGAAAAGGAAGAGCGGGAGAAAAAAGGATCCGGGCGGGGCCAGCCGCAGCACGGGCACAAAAAGGGCCACGGGCGGCGGTAGCCCCTTCTTTGTTCCATTATCCCATTGCTTTAACTGATTGCAAAGAAAAATACAGATACCTGCATTATGATCTGCCCGAACTGCGGGACCCGGCTGCCCGAAGGAAGTACCCGCTGCCACTTCTGCGGGTTTGAGGCAGGCCCCCGCCCGACCCGTGCCGAGACCGGGATAATCGTCGTGTCGCTTGCAGCCGTGATGATCGCAGTCAGCCTTTTTTTTGTTGTCCTCACCGCGGACTCCGGTCTCGACCTCCGGTTCCGGGTAACGGTCTGTTTTGTGATCGGCGCCGTGGCTGCATGGTGCTACTGGAAGATCAGCCGGTGGGTCAGCCCCCGGCTCGCCCGGATCGGCTGATTAAAAAAGAACGACCGCCCCTCCCCGGAGGGAGGTAATTTTCCTGGTGAATCCGGTTTTAGGGTTCTTTTGCCACGCAGAGCCAGTGGTCGTAGAACACATCGCCGGTATTTTCGCGGATCTCGATGCTCCGCCCCGCCTCTTTTGCCCATTCCTCTATCCGGTGCGTCTCGGGCTCGGTCCCGACCGTGATGAGGGTCTCGCGGCTCACGGCAAAGAGGCCGGCTGCTATCGCGTGCCACATCTCTGAGGAGAATGTGTTGATCTCGCCCATCATGATCCCGATGGCCTTTGGCACCGGTTCGGTATAAGCCGCTACCTGCGTGGCATCGATGCACATGGTTTCTTCGGGGAGCAGCCGGCCTTTTTCAAGGCCGAGGGAAAGGAGCGCCGGGTCGTTGTCGAACGAGAGCGGTGTGTAGCCGAGTTCGCGGAGCACGAGCGACCCGACCCCGGAACCGCAGCCGCAGTCGATACAGGTCTCGCCCGTGCCTTTTCCCCAGACACCGGCAATCGCATCGGAAAGGATCCCCTTCCGCACCGGGTTAAGGTCCTCGAATGCCGGCGGCACTTCTTGTTTGAGCAGCAGCGAGAAGTACTCGCGGATTGCCGCAGCCCAGATCGCTCGGTTCTCCTGGTAGATCTCGCCGTTTACCTGTTCGAAGGCATCGATCAGGTCCACCGAAGGGGGCCGGCACAGAAACGATCCTGCGATCCACCCGGCCTTCTCGTGGAAGGCGACTGCGACCGGGTCCTCGTTCTCGTCCACGAGCATCCGCCCCTCGTCGCCGTTATCTGCTGCAAGGAGGCTCGTATAGAGCGGATCGGTGAGGGCTGCAAACGACGGCTCGATGAACGCAACCGCATCCAGCCCGAGGATTTCCGCGGCTTTCTGCGGCATTAGTCCCCGCTCCCGATGTGCATCCCGTGGGGAGCCTCGATGATCCCGTCGATCTTTGCATCCTCGGAGAGGAAGATCTCCTTTGCGATTACGTCGCCGAGGATGTGGGCGCCGGCGTTGACATGCACCTTCCCGCTGCTCTCCACGTTCCCGTGCACGGTCGACCCACCCGCAATGCTGATGGCGCCCCGGGCCCGCAGGGACCCGAACACTACCGTCTCTTCGAGAAGGTCGATCGAGCCGGCCCGGATATTGCCGTGCAGCCGGCACTTCCGCCCGATCTTCATTGACGAGGGAACGGCAAAGACCTTCATGTTGAGTTTCGAGCGGGCGGGTATCATGAGCGGGAGCTCGGCCTTTCCTTCGTCCTCGAAGAAATTGTCGATGATCCGGTCGAGCTCTTTCTCGTTCTCGATCTTTAACATCGTCATGAGGTAGATGAGAATAAAAACGAGCACCGGCATCGGGTTTCTCACCGCAATCTCGCCGGTCGCCTCAAAACCCCCGGCGATCTCCACCTTCTCGCCGATATCGAGCGCCCCGTTAACCACCAGTTTTCCCGCAATGTGAACGCCTTCGCCGATGTAGGCATCCTGTTTCGCGATCACGTCGCTTCCTATCTCGCACATGTTTCCGATCCGGGCATCGCCGTTTGCCCAGATGTACTCGCGGATTGTTGAGGACTCGCCCACGTACACATCGGCGCCCCGCAGGCCGTAATCGATCTGGCAGAACTCCCCGATCACGATGTCCCGGTCGGTCTTGATGCTGTGTTCCTGGAGTTCCGTCCCGTCGGGAAGGAAGCAGTGCCTGTGCCAGTTCTTTACCGAATCCCCGCTCATTGCTCACCCGTGTTCATTTTTTTATGCCCCGTACTTGTGCGCCCGGTTGATGAGATCGCGGGCGATCGGCAAAAGATCCGCCCCCCTGATCCGGCCAAGGCCCCCGCGGGCGCAGGCCCGTTCCCCGTATTCGTTCACTGCATCGGTCCTGACCCCGTCGCCGTGGACGATCACCGGCACCGGGTCGGCGCTGTGATCCCTGATACTGCACGGTGTTGAATGATCGGCGCAGACAACGATAAGCGTGTCTTTGAGACCCGGTAACGGTGCAAGTTCCCGGTCCACCTTTTCAACAAAGGCCTTTTTCTCCCGGGCATTCCCGTCATGGCCGGACTCATCGGCTCCCTTGATGTTGACGAGCACGAAATCCCGGTGGGAAAGTTCGCGGATCGCCGCCGCGATCTTCCCCCGGATATTGGAGTCCTGCGAACCGGTGATGCCTTCGACCGGCACCCGTTCCAGGCCGACCGCGCTCCCGATCCCGGCAATAAGGCTTGCCGCTGCGATCACGCTCCCGTCAAGACCGTACTTTTTCCCGAACGGTTCGAGGCGTCCCATCTCCCCGGCGCCCCGTAAAAACACGATGTTTGCCGGGCAAAGGCCCTGTCTCTCCCGTTCCCGGTTAAGCGGGTGGTCGGCGAGGATCTCCGCTGACTGGCGGATAAATTCGTTGCAGGCAAATGCTGTTTTTTTGTCCGGTGTATTGTCCCCCAGCGGGCTGATGGCAGAGGGGGGCACGCCGTCCTGTTTCGGATCGTTTGACGAGACACAGTGGCCAAGGCTGTCCCCTTTGAAGGCCAGGGCCGCCCGGTGGCCGGCGCCGGACCGGAAGACAAATCCGATCCCGAACTTCGCGAGATCGACCCCGTCCTGAACTGCCTGCGAGAGGGCCGCCGTATCGCGGACACGCCCGGCCCGCCGGTCGGTCACGAGCCCGTCCGGGGATATCGTTGCATAGTTGCACCGGAAACCGATCATGCCCGGTTCCATCCGGATCCCCGTGCCTTCGCATTCGAGCGGGCCCCGGCCGGTGTAACACGTTTTGGGGTCGTAGCCTAACAGGGCGAGGTGGGCCGTATCGGATCCGGGCCGGACCCCCGGGGCAATCGGGTCCATGATCCCGGTTACGCCGTTTTGGGCAAGACTGTCTAAGACCGGGTGGCTTGCTGCTTCCAGGGGGGTGAGGTTGTCGAGCTCCGGGCAGGGCCGGTCGGCAAGTCCGTCGATAACAAGGAACAGGATCCGGGAAGCGGTCATATATTTAAGGATTGATTGGGCGGCCGGGTTAATTATGCTTCCCGGTTATCTCCTGCCGTGCCGGTGCGGGGGAACAGGAGCTCTAAAAAACACAACGGTATTTGCGGGAATCGCGTGGGTAAAAACGAGCGGGCCGTGCAGAATATCCCCGGCACAGCGCCGGACAAAAACAAAAAAAGATTATGCGGTGGAGACCGGTGCTGCAACCGGCTCGACCTTGGACTTGACGATCTCGACACGGCGGGTCGGGTACAGGGTCTTTACGGCCTTGAAGAGATCCTTTGAGATCTCGCCCGAGACGATGCCGTTTACGAGAGCATTCATGTCCCATGCCTGTGCCTGGGCTGCAATGCTCGCGAGGATCGCGTTTCTTAAGGCGTGTTCCTGGGCAATGTTTGCCCGGGCAAACGTGTAGCAGCTGATGGTCAGGCGCACGAGCTTGTTGTCCTTGGTCGTGAGCTGCGCATGGCAGTCGATACGGGAGCTGCGGCGCTTGACAAGGGACCGGAGGTAGTCGCGGGTCACTTCGTGGCCGACGAACTCGGTGTAGGCCGCATCGCCGGTTACCTCGGCGATCTTGAAGCTCATCTTGATGTGCTGCTTTGCGTAGTCGTTTGCAATCTCGCCAAGGGTGGCCTGCATGATCCGGCCCTTGACGCTCTCGGTGTCGTTTGCGATGGTGTCGCCGATGTATGCCTTGCCGAGGTTGTCGGGGGTATACACCTTGAACCAGCTCTTGGCTTTCCAGCCTTCTACTCTTCTTCCAACCTGTTTCTTCTTTGCCATAGTATCAACTCATGAATTTTATTATTCGGTTCTGCTTCCTGTTTTCTTCGTACGCGTGAGTGTTGTTGCCTCGTCCGCGATTGCCAGATTCATCAGGTAATCGTCTACCGATGCGATGACCGACCTGACCTGTGTGCCGGAGAGCTCCGTTACGACCCGGTCGCCGCAGGCAATCGTTGTCATGCCCGTAAGGTTATCCGGTGCAAGCGACGACGCCACGGCGGGCGCATCTGCGTGCAGGGTGGAGATCTTCCCTGTGACCTGCATCATGCCAGAAGCGCCTCCTGCCAGCCCTTGACAAAGGCCGCGAGCTGGTCGCAGGGGATCGTTGCCCCTGCACGGGTGCGATGGCCCCCGCCGTTCCCGCCGCAGGCTGCGGCAAGGTCACGGACAACCGGCCCGATATCGGCGCTGACGCTTGCGGGTGTGCGTGCCGAACACCGGCAGGAACCCCCCGCTTTTGCATACACGAGCACCGGTGCCTGCTGCACCCGGTCCCGGGAGAGCACGTCGGCGATATCGCTTGCAAGCGATGCGTCCTGTGCCTCGTACACGGCGGTCCCGGCCTCCGTATCGGGGCGCACGGTTTTTACCGCACCGATCACGGCAAGATAGTGCTGCCGTGCCCGTTCCCAGGCGTCGGTGAGCTCCGCAGATGAGCGGAGGCAGAGGGCAACCGCAAGGTCGCCGTATCCCGATTTACCGCAGGCGTCGATGACCGCGGTAAGCGCATGTGCGTCCTCGATGACCTCGCGTTCCAGCCTGAGCGTGTCCCCGTAGAGCAGCCCCAGTCCTTCCGCAGAGGTCTGCGGGGCGGACCGGAGCACGGCAAGACTTAAGAGGGTCCCGGTGTTGAGGCCGTTTGTCCCCTGTGCGTCCGCAAGGAGGTCGGCAACCGCCGTCTCGTCCCCGCTGATGCCGTCAAGGTAGGGCCGGGTGGCAAGCAGCCACCGTTCCGCCATGTCGCGGCCGGCAAGGGTAATGCCCCGGGCCGGGACAATGATCCCGTTTGCCACGCCCTCGTTGAAGATCTCGAGGTTTTTACCGGCAAATGCCTGGCCGTCCCCGATGATGCCGGGCATCACGAGGCCGGCAAGGTCGCGGTTGTCTCCCATCTGCCGGGCGACAAGGTATGCCATGCCGGCAGCGGAGAGTTCGCGGTCGCCGTCAATCTTTTCAAGGCGGGGGTTTGCATGGAACTGCCCGGTAAAGACCGGGAGGTGGTGATCCACCACGATCGTCTCTAACGGCAGGTCTTCGGTACCGGATCCCATGTCGCAGAGAAGGGTTGCCGCATCGTGCGAAAAGCCGGTACGCGGCGTTTCGGCACAGATCCTGAGGCGGAACCGGATCCCGGCCCGGAGCATCGCATGGCAGAGGATCGCCCCTGCTGCAATGCCGTCAGCGTCGTGGTGTGCGTACACCTCGACGTACTGCTGGCGCCGGATCTGGTCGGCCACGATCTTCGCGGATTCTTCAAGCGACATAGCGTATCGGTAGCAGCGATTAATTCCTAACTTACCTGGACAGCAGGATCTCGGCGTTCTCCGGCTTGTAGGTGAAGCCCGCGGGCAGTTTCTTCGTGCCGGTGTAATACCGCACGAGCCTGCGGATCTTGGCCTCGACGAGATGGAGCTGGCGCTTGTTGTGCAGATCCTTGGTGTTCTCGGTTAAGTGCTTGCGCAGGCCCAGAGCCTTGATCATGAGGTCGCGGAGATCCTCGGGGATCTCGGAGCTGACCTGGTTCTCTTTCAAGATGTCGCCGATACGCTTGCCGGTGACCAGCTTGACATCGGGAACGCCGTAGCGGTCCCGGAGAACGAGACCGATCATGCTGCTTGATGTGCCTTCCTTGCGGAGATCGACGATAAGTTTCTCGATCGCTGCCTTGTCCGTGTTGGACCATGCGGGCGCTTCGCTGCGTGCCGGTCTAACAGAACTCGACTTGCCTCTTCTTCTGGCGTGCATTCGTGCCATGAATATACCTCGTTAAATCATGTAAGTCCAGAAAAGTGCAGTAGTGCATACTGACTCTCTGTAATCCCAAAGCCTGATGTTTTGAGGCCGTGCCGTCGAAACGGGCACGTCGGACTTACATCTGTCAGCACCTGTTTTAAAAAGTGCTGTCCTATTATTGACACCGGCAAATATTAAGGGTATCTGAGGAGCGTACCCGCTGTTATGCAGGCCCGGTGGCGTCCGGCATCTCTTTTATCAGCCGGTACCGTCCGATCAAAAGCCATCCGGCAAGGCAGATGCACCCGACCGCCACGTAGATCATCCCGAGACCGTGGACAAGGCTCTCGGCGTCCATTGAAACAAGGATCATCCCGGCGCTCCCGAAGAGAAGGCCGGCGCAGTTGATGAGTGCCGCAGCAGAGCCGGTATCTTCTTTCTGCTGCGAGAGCATGAGATAGGCCCCGGGAGGGCGGACGCAGGCACTCATCAGGGAGGCCGGGAAGAGGACGACGGCAAAGATCAAAGGCCCGATCTCCCCCAGGAAAAAGATCAGTGTCCCGCCGGCTATCATGGTGACAAAACAGGCAAGGATGATCGCGTGGCGCGAGAACGTTCGGGAGAGCCGGAGGTAGAGGAAGGGCCCTGCGATCAGGGCAAGGGCGTTGAACGCGAAGTAGAAGCTGTACCACTGCTGCGAGAGGCCGAAGCTGTCCTCATAGATGTAGGAGGAATCGGCGATGAATGCGAGGGAGGCCGTGCTCACGAGCGAAAAGACGAGGAGAAGTGCTGCAAATCCCGGGTTTTTTACAACCGTCCCGATCCGGCGCAGGGACTGCGGGACGCTCCTCGTGCTCTTCTCCGGGATGGTCTCGGAGAGCAGGACTGCCCCGGCAAGGGAGACGATCCCGATGATCCCCAGTACGGCAAAGAGGCCACGCCACGAGGTATACGGGAGCATGAAGGCGCCGAGCACCGGGGCGATTGCCGGGGAGAGGACCACCATGGACTGGACAACGGCAAGCACGGACTCCTGTCTGCGCCCCGCGTACACGTCCTTTACCATCGCGGTCGCAACCGCGGAAGCAGCACTTCCCCCGGCGGCCTGGAGGCAGCGGAAGAGGATGAGCGGCCAGATCCCCCATGCTGCGGCGCAGGCCATACTTGCCGCAATGTAGAGGACAAGGCCGAAGATGAGGATCGGCCGGCGGCCGTACTTGTCCGAGAGCGGCCCCCAGACGAGCATCCCGAACGAGAAGATGACAAAGAAGAGGATGAGCGTCAGGTTGGTGAGATTCGAGGAGACGCCGAAGTACTCGCCCATGCCCGGGAGCGCCGGGAGGTACATGTCCGTGGAGAGCGGGACAAAGGCGGAGAGCAGAGCGATAAGTGCGATGAGGCCCCGGTTGCCGAGATATTTTTGCGGGCGCGGCACTACCGGTGCATCTGCGGGTTCCATGGTCGTTTCCGTGATTAAAAAAAATTATAGTGAGAACTGTTGACCGTGAATGACTATAGCATTTGCCGGTCGGATACGTCTGCCGCATATTTTTTTTACCTGCCGGCGCCAATGGGGGATGTAGCATGGAACAGATGCCCGCGGGTCAGCCCGACGACGACCTGGAGATCCGGTTCCGGGACTGCTTCTCAGTAAAATACCTCCAGTCCGCCGCCCTCTTCTGCCGGCTCGCCTACCGGATCGAGGCGGAGTATACGGCGACCGGTGCGATATCTGCGGACGAACGGCTCCGGCACGAGGCATTTGTCTTAAACGCGATCTTCTCGTCGGTGGCGTTTCTGGAGGCCACGATCAACGAACTCTGGTCGGATGCAGCCGATAATGCGTACTGCTTCACCGACGAGAAGAACGAGGCGCTCCTGAAAGCGATCGGCGAGAAGTGGAACAACGAGAACTATTTCGACCGGACGCCCCTGCCGCTCAAGTACCAGAAGGTGCTTGAGATCGGGAACCTGCCGATCTTTCCCGAAGACGATCCGGATTTTACGGGCATAAAAGAGATCATCGCGATCCGGAATTACCTGATGCACTACCGGCGCGAATGGATCCCCCTCCCGACCGGCCACGGGGCCGGGGCAGGTGCCGGGCCTCATGCCGAAGCGTTCGGGCACCACCTTGCGGGCCGGTTTGCTGAAGACCCGCTGGCCGCCCGTAACCTCCCCTTCTTCCCGGACCGGTGCCTCGGGCACGGGTGTGCGGAGTGGGCGGTGACGACCAGCCTTGCCTTTACCGACCGGTTCTTTTCCCCGCTCGGGCTGCCGCCGTCCTATGAGGGGATCCGCGGAGAGCTGGGGACGCGGTAAGAGGCTACCCTCGCGGGACTGGTAAAAAAGAAAAGACCGGGTCCGGCCGGCCAAAAAAAAGCTCTTACCTTCTCTTCGATCGCTTCGGTTTCGTGTCGTCCTTTGCCATCGACATCAGGTCGATGATGTAGCTGCCCTCTTCGCCGCCGACACTCACGATCCGCTCGTCGCTCTTTGCCATCTTGTCGATATTGAGCTCGTAGGAACCGGGGCCCACGATCCGGATCGTCTCGACCCGGTCGAACATCCCGGTCTCCTTTCTGGCTTTCCCCTTAACGTCCGCTTTTACCTCGGCAGCAGCAGCGGCGGGAGCCTCCTGTTTTGGCTCTTTTTTAATTTCCGGCTCAGCAACTTCGAGAACGTCCTCTGCGGACTCCCCCGCGAGTTCCTCGATGGACTTCTCCTCGTACACGTCCTTGTTGATGTCGGACTCCTTGACGTAGATGAACTTCTTGTTGCCGCAGCTGGCACAGCCTTTCAGGATCTCGGTAGACCCGTCCTTGTACTCCCTGCCGCATTTTGTGCACTTGTGTGGCATGATCCCTCCAGATTATCCGGAGAAGTTCTGGATCATCTTCTCGTACAGCTCTTCCGTGTTACGCCCTTCAAGCCCCGAGATGGCAACCACCGGGTGCTGGGGAAAGGCGCTCCGGATCCGTGACGGCGCAGCATCGGGCAGATCGATCTTGTTTGCCACAATGATCACCGGCAGGTCCCGGCTCTCGATGATCCCGACCATCATGATATTGACCTGCATGAAGGGGTCCTGGCTCGAGTCGAGCATGTAGATGACGCCGTCGATATCCTCGCGGAGCCAGTGCATGGCCTCGGCAACCCCTTCGGTCGCCTCCCGGGCCCGGATGATCGCCTCGTCTTTCTCCATCCCGAATTCCAGAAACTCGTGGTAATCGATCTTTGTCGTAACCCCCGGGGTATCCACGATATCGATCGTTACCGTGTGGCCGTTTGCCCCCGTGATTACGATATCCTCGCGCTTCCTTGCCCTCCGGGTCTCGTGCGGGATCTCGCTCACCGGGCCGACCGCATCGCCGGTCCAGTCCCGGGCAATGCGGTTTGCGAGCGTCGTCTTCCCCGCATTCGGCGGGCCGTAGATCCCGATCCGGGTCCGCTTCTTCTTGAAAAACCGCTTGAGAAATAAGGAGAGTTTCTTCTTTGCGTTCCCCAGTTTCGTGGAAAATGTCGTCATTAGGGCCCCTCGAAGGTTATTTGCAGGGCATACCGGCAAAAACGCCGGTCCTGCCATCAACCGTTAGTAGTGTTTGGCAAGGGTTCTTTATTATGTTTCTCGTACCGGCCGTCATGAACCAGCCCCTGCATTCTGCCATGCAAACGGATTGTATTACCCGGCCGCATCGCGTTTCTGCCGCTGCCAAATTGTATTTATACAAGGGGCGGAAAGGATGCTAATTGTAATCATCAGCATTACAGCACTTCACAAGGAGGTGACTCATGAAAAAGACAACCAACACGATCCGGTTTGAGACCCGCGTACCGTTAAGCGAAGTGATGAAAAGGAACCCGATCATGGTGAGCATCGAGGCCAATGTCGCAAAGGCGGCAAAAGCCATGTGCCGCGAAGAGGTCGGGAGCGTCATTATCGTCCAGAGGAACAGGCCCATTGGCATTGTGACCGAGGAGGACATCAACTGCAAGGTGGTGGCAAAGGACCTCAAGCCAAGTACAGTGCAGGTGAACACAATCATGAGCACGCCACTCATTACGGTGAGTGCGGATAAGACTGTAGTCGACGCAGCACAGATGATGGTCAAGCACAAGGTCAGAAGACTTCCCGTAGTTGACAAGACCGACAAGGTCATAGGAATCGTGACCGTCCGGGATCTCCTGACCATATCGAACGAACAGAACGCACTCCTGACCGATCTCATCGAGATCAACCGGGAGGAGCATTTCGAAGTAGGTATGTGCAGCCGCTGCAGCCAGATGTCTGATGATCTCAAGCGTGTGGATTCCGTCCTGCTCTGCCCCCGCTGTCGCGAGGAGGACGCCCTGACATGAGGACGGCACGGGATTTCATGCTTGAGATTCCGGTGCTCGATTACCATGACGGGATAACCAAGGCGCGGCAGATTCTCCGTGACGACCGGTTCCGCGAGATATACGTGACCGGCGCAAAAAAGGACCTGCTCGGGTATATCGATATCACCGATGCCCTCAAAGTGACGGCAACGAAATCGAACGTTACGGTCGAGGGGTACCTCAAGGATGCAGCATGCGCCGGTCCGGAGACTTCCGTTGAAGATGTGGCAAGGGCCATGCGGGAGTACCGTACCGACAGCGCAGCCATCACCGACTGCAACCGGCACATCCTCGGCGGGGTGCTCCTTGCCGACCTCTTCCCGGTCATCATATCGAGAAACGAGCTTGCCGGCAGCGTGTCGGCCCGGATGACAAAAAAGGTAACGACCGTCAGCCCGGAGGATACGCTTCCCCAGGTGTACGGGCAGATTGCCGGGAGCGGGTACTGTGCGTTCCCCGTGGTAAAGAAGAAAAAGCTCGCGGGCCTCATCTCCCGCCGCGACCTGATCCGGTCCGGCGCGATGAGATTGGCGATTGCCGGAAGCAGTACAAAGACAGTCGGGGACGTGATGACCCGGGAGGTCATCACGGTCTCGTGCGGACGCCCGCTTGCCGATGCGGCCCGGCTCATGGTGGATAACGATGTGAGCCGGCTGCCGGTCCTTGACGGGGATACCCTTGTCGGGATCCTCGACCGGCACGATGTCCTTGCCGGACTCGCGTAAGCTATCCGGAATTGTCCGGGAAATACCCTGCCGGGGCAGGACCGGAACGGTCGTGTCCCGTTATAACAATCGGAGGCAGTCATTCATGAACCGCAACGAGCGGGCCACCGGCCCCGGTGACCGGCTCCTTAAGATGCGGGGCAAACTCGACCGGGGGCCGGTCGAGTTCAAGTCCCATATCGTACAGCAGGAAGGCGAGGTGATGGCGATCGCTACCCGCGACGTTGTCTCCGTGCCTCCCACGCAGAGTATCATCAGCGCCGTGGCAGCGATGACGGAGTGCGGCTTTCGCCGTCTCCCGGTCACCGATGCCGGCACAAAGAAGATCCGGGGGATCGTAACCTCGGGCGACGTGATCAACCTCATGGGCGGGGGCGACAAGTACAAGCTTGTCCGCGTCCGGCACCACGGCAACCTGCTGGCGGCGGTCAACGAGAGCGTCCGCACGATCATGACGCCCCGGCCCGAGACGCTGCAGAAGGATGCACGGGTGATCGATGCCCTTTCCCTTATCGTGGGAAAGAAGATCGGCGGGCTCCCGATCGTTGACGCTGACGGTGTCCTGTTGGGGATCATCACCGAACGCGACGTGCTCCGGATGCTTGCCGCGGAGCACAGCCCGCTTGCGGTCGAGGACGTAATGACGTCCTCCCTGCGGGTGATAGCCCCCGACAGCCCGATCGGGACTGCCACAAAGGACATGACGAAGTACCGCTTCCGCCGGCTCCCCGTGGTCAGCGACGACGTGCTCTTCGGGATCGTGACCGCGACCGACATCATGCGGTACCTCGGGAGCAGGGAGGTCTTTGGCCGGCTCACGACCGGCAACATCGCGGAAGTGATGAACCTCCCGGTGCGGACCCTCATGGCGGGCAGCCTTGTGACCACGACCCCGGGCACACCGGTAAACGAGGCCGCCCGGGAGATGCTGGAGCGAAATATCGGGGCGCTTCCCGTTATCGAGAACGCCCGGCTCGTGGGCCTTGTAACGGAATTCGATCTCGTGCGGGCGTTCTCCGAAGAGTGAGGTCGGCGCATACGGGCATCTGATGAAGTCCGCCCCCGGTACCGGGCCAGAGACGGCACGGCCGGGAACGTGACGGAGGATACGAAGGATCGTCAGCCGCGAACAACGTCCCGGGGGAGAACCAGGTGATGGCCGGAGGTAACCAGAAAGGCCATATTTCATGATACAAACGATAATTCCGGAACAGGATGTGCGGGGGTTTCCCTCTGTAATGTCCCGGTAACTGACGGGAACGTGAGAACGGGCCCCGCGATCGCGACGGGGCCGGGGGATCCCCGGTCTCCTGTCGGACAGGACAGGTACCGCAAGAACAGGTCAGCACCCCGGCGGTCAAAACGAACGGCCGCCCGGCGGGGATAAAGAAAACGTGACGATATCGAAAAGGAAGTGGCGAAATGACAAAGGAACTGTTTGTTAAAGATATCATGGCAAAACCAACGACCATATCCAAATCGGCAAAGATCACCGAAGCGCTCGACAAGATGCTCGATCAGGGGATCGATCCGCTGATCGCGCTCAACAATACGTCCGTTGTCGGGACGGTCTCACGGCAGGCCATAGCAGAGAAGCTCGGAAGCAAACAGAATACCGCCATCGCCCCGACTGCCATCCACGTGGCAAGCGTGGTCGAGGAGGACTTCACGAGCGTTTATCCCGACGAGAGCGTCGACGTGCTCATCCCCCTGCTCCAGCGCTACAAACTGGTGGTCGTGTACGACAGCGACCACAAGCTGCTCGGGCAGGTGACGGCAATCGACCTGTTAAAGAAGTACCCGCACACCGGCTCGGTAAAAGAAGCAATGGAGAAGGCGGTGACGATCGAGGCTGACGAGCGCGTGGTCCACCTCCGGCGCCGGATGCTCGACGATACCATCTCCCGGTTCGTGGTGACCGAGAACAGTAAGCCGGTGGGGATCGTGACCGAGACGGATGTGGCAGTCTCGATGCGGAAGTTCCGGGAGGCAGTCAAAGACCAGCACCAGGATCACCAGATCCGGAACCTGCTTGTCAAGGACATTATGAGCTCGCCGCTCCTCTCGGTGGAGCTTGGCGCGGAGTACGCGAGCGTGATCGATCTGATGGTCAAAAAGAACATCAGCACGGTGCCGATCACCGAGAAGGGCAAGCTGGCCGGCCTCGTAACCCGGCGGTCGCTGGTCCATGCGCTGTAAGTACTAAGATACCTCTTTTTTTTGGCCCGGTGCGATCCGATCTGCCGGGTACTATAGGATCTGATCCTTGTACCCTGCCCGGTCCGCGGGGGATCGCCCGGCAAACAAAAATGTACCTGCATGACCCCCCGCATCTGCATGCAGGGTCTTTCCGGTAAAACCGGGTGTATTACCCTCATATACGCGGATGCGATCCGGTGCCGGGATCGGGCGGGTGAGGGGGGGATCGTTTGGGTACAAACTGACTTTTGGCCGGCAATCTCTCTCATGAATATGGGTAAGGAAGGGGTGGGGATCATTGAGGTACAAAAAAGTCCGGGGCCGGATCCCTTCCCCAAAGAGAAGCCTTGAAGGCAATAACCGCCGCATAGTACTGGCAGTACATGAACGCATTACGCCTGATAATCTCCTTCTCGCCGTGGATTGTCTTTGGCCTGCTGGCCGGATCCACGATCCAGAGCCTCACGTTCGCACTCCTCCTTGCCCTTGTCCTTACTGTCGTGACCAGCTTCCACGACCTGCGGAGGATGAACCCGATGAGCTGGGTCACCCTTGTGTACTTTACCCTCATGATCGTTGCGATCCTCGGCTTCAAACAGTACTTCTTGGTCGCATACCTGGGGATCTTCTCGATGGCGGTGCTCTCCGTGTTCTGCTGGGGATCGATCCTTATCCGCAAACCGTTCACGCTTCCCTATGCATGCGAGGGCATCGACCCGGCCCGGACCAAACGCCCGGCCTTTATCCGGGCAAACTACGTGATCGCCGCGGTGTGGGGGCTGGCGTTTGTCATCGATCTCTTCATCGATATTGTAGCGTTCTACAACAAATCCTTCCAGAACTCAGGGTACTCTAATATTACCTGGGCGTTCATGGTCATCGCGCTCGCGTTTACTATCTGGTACCCTGAGTATGCACGGAAGCGTGCAATGGAAGCAGCACAGGCAGAAGAGCAGAAGGCGGGAACGCCGTAACCCTTTTTTACAGGAAAGCCGGGAGTGTTACCGGCCCGGTTTTAGAATAGAACTCTGTTTTCAGGTGTCAGGGATCCGGGATTATTGTTCGTCTTTGTGGTAAAGTGCAAGAAAGACAATCGTATCCTGTTTTTTATCGTAAAAATAGGATAACCGGAATGGCGGGATATATACCTCGCGGGTATCCCTGCGGGCATACCGCATCGGTTTTCCGGTATCGGGATCCTCAATGATCCTGATGATCTGGTGCTTTACCCGCTCTTTGAGCTGGGAATCCCGGATCTTACGGATCGTTTTCTCAAACCGGGGGTGGTAAGCTACCGTTACCATGCGGCAAGCTCATCACGGAATTCTGATGCGGCCTTTTTGGTAAACGCACCTTTCCGGTATTCCTCGAATGCCTGCTCGGTTTCCTCGGCAAACAGGAGGTCTTCTTTGAGGGCCGGTTCGAGCTCGGCAAGCGGCTTGAGGATATACCGCTCGCCGTCCCTGATGATGAGAAGTTTTTCTCCTTCGGGAATATTCTCCCTCATCGATGCGGGAATGACGATCTGGCCTTTCGAACTCATGCGGGTGATAGCGACATCCATGGGCAATCAGTAAGATTAATCTTACGTGCGGGAATATGAGGGTTTGGATAGTATCCCATTCCTGCATAAACAGAGGGAATCGGAAAAACCTATCATCTCTTCAGGGATAGTATACTTTGATGAAGAAGACTGGGGCAGTAATTCGCAGATTAGTCGACCCCGGCCTACCATATATGGGTGAGGCGGCAGGGGCTGCTGTGGCCTCGATTCTTGGTAATTTTATTATGGGCCCTCCGGGTGCGATGATAGGTGCTGCGGGTGGGAAATCAATTACAGATCTTTTCACTCGGGCTGGTAAGGAGATTGATGAAAAATACATAAGTCGACGTGAGAGTGCTAAAATTGGAGCGGTAGCAGGCTTTGCACTGTTAAGAATAAAAATCAATAATGAAAAAGAAATGTCTCTTCGATCTGATGGGTTTTTCATTTCGGATTCAATTAATGATCGTTCTTCCGCAGATGAAATACTTGAGGGAACATTACTTGCCGCAAAAAATGAGCATGAAGAAAAAAAACTAAGATATTATGGGAATTTCATAGGAAATATTGCATTTGACTCGGAAGTTGACCGGTATCAAGCGAACTTTCTATTGCGAATAGCGGGACGTCTTACTTATAGACAGATGTGTATTTTGGCTGTTATTAACAAGAAATCCAAATACACTCTTAGTTCGGATTTTAAAAAATGGGATGCCGCACTAAATAGGAATGAAAAGAGCATCATTCGAGAAATTGAGGAGCTAAAATTGTTGAATGTTGTCTATTCTACAAATGAGTATATGATGGGAGGAGGGATTGCTGGGAACTCTACGCCTCAACAATTGGATCTTAAAGATGTGGGGAGCTTACTTTACAATCTCATGAATCTTGATGAAATCGAAGAAAATGATTTATCGACCCTTGTTCTCTCCCTAAGTAAACAAAACGAATCTGTGGAGGGTACTTAACGTCATATCCTCTATGAAGATCACATATCCTGTTGAATAATGGAGTTTTGACCAGATGGGGGGAATTCCCCCACAACACTTATTACCCTAACCCTACCATATTATGAAGCACCATTCATGGAGCAATGGAATAACCATTGCGAGTGTCTGAGAAGATGCGAGATTGCTCTGTTGAGGTAGCCAAGCCTGGTATGGCGCAGGTTTGCTAAACCTGTGTCCCAAAAGGACTCGAGGGTTCAAATCCCTCCCTCAGCGCTTCATAGAGAAAATCTCAAAATCGAGGGGATTGGATGGCTCAGGAAGAAGAAATAAGATATTTTGTCCGGGTCGGTACCACCGATCTGGACGGCACGAAGTCGGTGCGGGTAGCACTGACCGGCATCAAGGGTGTCGGCAGGCATACCTCCACGGTCATCTCCCGGATGGCCCAGGTAGACGGGTACGCAAAGCTCGGTCTCATGGATGAGGAGTCGGTCAACCGGATCCGCGCCGCAGTTGAGAAGTACGCCGGGAGCATCCCTGCATGGATGGCAAACCGTCCCAAGGATCTCTACACCGGTGAGGACAAGCACCTCTTCGGCACCGACGTCACGCTCACCCGCGACGAAGATGTCAACATGATGAGGAAGATCCGCTGCTACCGTGGCATCCGCCACGAAACCGGCCAGAAGGTCCGCGGGCAGCGCACCAAGTCCACCGGCAGAACCGGCATCACCGTCGGTGTCAAGAAGACCAAGGAAGGACAGGGGGGTAACTAATCATGGGATACCCAGGCAAGAACCATAAGTCCTACCAGACGCCCAAGCGCCCGTGGGAGAAGACCCGGATCGAGGAAGAGACCCGGCTTGTCATCGAGTACGGCCTGCGCAACAAGCGTGAGGTCTGGAAGGCACAGAGCCACCTGAGGAAGTACCGCAAGGCCGCCCGTGACCTGCTCGCCCTCAAGTCGAACGGCACGGCAGAAGAACGCGTCGAGGCAAAGAAGACCGAGCTCATCAGCCACATGCAGCGTGCCGGTCTCCTGAGTGCAGATGCGGACATCGATAACGTCCTCGCGCTCAAGGTCCAGGCCCAGCTCGAACGCCGGCTCCAGACCATGGTCTACCGGAAAGGCCTCGCCCGCTCGCCGAAACAGGCACGTCAGTTCGTTACCCACGGCCACATCGCAATCAACGGCCAGCGTGTCACCGTCCCGGGATACGTTGTAAGGCGCGGTGAGGAAAACGGCATCTCCTACTACGGCAAGTCGCCGTACACCGATGGTGCCCACGCAGAACGTGTCCGGATCACCAAACCCGCAGGTGCAGCGGCAGCAGGCCCGGCAACCGGCGCAGGGGTGAACTAAGATGGCGGCAAACGAGAAGGAAAAGTGGGGCGTAGCACACATCTTCGCCTCCTTTAACAACACGATCATCACCGTCACCGATCTCTCGGGCGCGGAAACCGTCACCAAGTCGAGCGGCGGCATGGTCGTCAAGCAGGACCGGAACGAGAGTTCCCCGTATGCAGCCATGCAGATGGCCGCAAACGTTGCCGCAATCGCCCGCGAAAAGGGCATTGTCGGCGTCCATGTGAAAGTCCGTGCACCCGGCCAGGGCAAACAGCGCAGCCCCGGGCCCGGCGCACAGGCAGCAATCCGTGCGCTTGCCCGTGCCGGCATGCGCATCGGCCGTATCGAAGACGTCACGCCCGTCCCGCACGACTCATGCCGTCCTAAGGGAGGCAGACGGGGAAGGAGAGTGTGATGGAGATCGAATTCGCGAGTCTGGACGACAATCTGGCACGTTTCACCCTTTCGGGAGCGAAGCCCGGATTTGCCAATGCGTTCCGGCGTGCAATGATCGGCGAAGTGCCGACCCTTGCCATCGAGGACGTGCGCATCTACGATAACACGAGCGCACTCTTCGACGAAATGCTGGCGCACCGGCTCGGGCTCATCCCAATCAAGACCGATCTCAGCAGTTACTCGACTCAGGAATCATGTTCGTGCGGAGGGGCGGGATGCCCGTCCTGCACGTCGACTTACACGCTCAGCGTTGAGGGTCCGAAAATGGTCATGTCAAGCGACCTCATCCCGCAGGACCCCAAAGCCGCGCCCGTGTACGACAACGTCCCCATCGTGAAACTCACGAAGGGACAGAAACTGGTTATCGAGGCCCGTGCCGTGCTCAATAAGGGCACGGTGCATGCGAAATGGCAGCCGACCCTCGTCTGCGGGTACAAGAATCACCCGATCATTACGATCAGTGACACCTGCGATGCGTGCGGGATGTGCGTGGACGAATGCCCGCGCACGATCCTTGCAGTCAAGGGCAAGAAGGTTACCGTTATCGAGGGCAAACTTCCCGACTGCTCCATGTGCAAGCTCTGCGAACGGGCCTGCCTGGCAAGCGGAATCGGTGAAGAACCGGCAATCAAGATCACCGCCGAACCCGACCGGTATATCTTTGTGGTCGAAGGCGACGGTTCGCTGCCGGTAAAAGAGATCATGGTGCAGGCGCTCTCCTTTGTTAAGGAGCAGGCCGATGAGCTGGAGAGACAGACAAGCGAAATTTCAGGGGAGGAGAAGAAATGACAAGAACCGTGGAGAAGACGAACCCCCGTCTTACCAACCTCATCTTACTCTTGAAGAACACGTCGAGAGAGAATGAGGCAAAGATCTGGCGCGAAATTGCAGGCAGGCTGGAGACCCCGAACCGGAACTACGCCGAGGTCAACCTGTCCAAGATCAACCGCTACGCCCAGAACGGCGAGACGATCATCGTCCCGGGCAAGGTGCTGGGCAGCGGCATGCTGGAGCAGTCCGTAAAGGTTGCCGCGCTGAACTTTTCTGCATCGGCGACAAGCAAGATCGCGGACGCAAAAGGGCAGTGCATGACCATCGAACAGCTGTTAAAGGACAACCCCAAGGGTAGCGGTGTCCGGATCCTGAGGTGAGAAAGACATGGTTACCGTAATCAATGGCGACGGCCTCATCCTCGGACGGCTCGCAAGCGTTTCCGCCCAGCGCGCCCTTGCCGGTGAAGAGATCGCGATCGTGAACGTCGAGAAGGTTATTATCTCCGGCAGCCGCGCACGCGTGCTTGGCAACTACTACCACAAGCGCGAGCGCGGGTCGACCGACTGGGGTCCGTACTTCCCCCGCAGACCCGACCACATCGTCAAGCGCACGATCCGTGGCATGCTCCCTTACAAGCGCCCCCGCGGCATTGACGCGTTCAAGCGCATCAAGTGCTATGTCGGCGTCCCGGCAGAGTTCGCCAATGCGAAGATGGAAGTCCCCGAGGAAGTTCACATGGACCGGCTCAACAACCCGCAGTTCGTAACCCTCGGGGCAGTCAGCACAGCTCTCGGAGCGAAGTTCTAAGGTGGTCAGGTATGGCAAAGATCATTAACACCAGCGGAAAACGCAAGACGGCAATTGCACGGGCGACCGTGAAGGCCGGCAAAGGCATGATCCGGGTCAACTCCGTGCCGCTCGAAAAGTACGGCACCGAGACCACCCGGATGAAGATCGCCGAGCCGCTCCTTCTCGTGCCCGGTGCGGCAAGCGAGATCGATGTGACCATCGAAGTCTCTGGCGGAGGGGTTATGGGACAGGCAGAGGCCGTCCGTACCGCGCTCGCCCGCGGCATCATGGAATGGTCCAATGATCCCGCAATCAAGGATGCGTACCTGACATACGACAGAACGCTCCTGGTAAACGACTCGCGCCAGAAAGAAACCAAGAAGCCTCACGGCCGTGGCGCACGCAAGAAGTTCCAAAAGTCTTATCGTTAAGCAACCAATATATGAGAGGTCGACAATCTTGATACCCGTACGATGTTTCACCTGCGGAAAACCTATTTCCACAGCGTGGGAAGAGTATAAGGCACGGCGGGAGAAAGGCGAGGATCCTAAAAAGATCCTCGACGATCTCGGTATCACCCGATACTGCTGCCGGCGGATGCTCTTAACACACAAAGAGATCATTGATGAGCTCAACCCGTACCAGTGATATGACCGAGGGGTCGTGGGGTAGCCTGGACTATCCTATTGCGTTCGGGACGCAGTGACCTGAGTTCGAATCTCAGCGACCCCATTTTCCAACTGTACCAAATTGCACTATCGAACAATTTTTGAGGACAACGAATGCAGACGCAGGTTTACACCCGGTATGAACGGGCGCGGATTATTGGAGCAAGGGCTCTGCAGATATCAATGGGTGCTCCGTTACTCGTCACTACCTCCCGGATCGATCCTTTGGAGATCGCCATCGAGGAATTCAACGCGAACATTATCCCCATTACCGTAAAGCGAAGATAAGGACGTGTGGCCACTATGACGATGATTGAGGCAATCGAGCTGCGGACGATCATTGACAGCCGGGGGAACCCGACCGTCGAGGCGGACGTATACACGGCAAGCGGCCACGGGAGGGCGGCAGCCCCGAGCGGCGCCTCCACCGGCGCGGCTGAGGCAAAGGTCCTGCCCCCCAAAGAGGCCATCGACCATGCCATTGAGAGCCTGGTCCCGGCGCTCGTCGGGATGGATTCTGCCGACCAGGAGTGCTTCGATGCACAGCTCCGTGATATCGACGGAACGGAGAATTTCTCCGGTATCGGGGCAAATATCGCGGTCGCGCTCTCCCTTGCAAATGCAAAGGCTGCGGCCTCGGCGCTCGGCCTGCCGCTCTTCCGGTACCTGGGCGGGGCGTTTGTCAACGAGATGCCGCTGCCGCTCGGGAACGTTATCGGTGGCGGTGCGCATGCCACAAACGCTACCGAGATCCAGGAGTTCCTGGTGGTTCCGGGCGGCGCGGCGGATGCGGAGGAGGCAGTCTTTGCCAATGCCGCCGTCCACAAAAACCTCAAGGATATCTTAAAGAAGAAAGGTATTGCCGCCGGCAAGGGTGATGAGGGTGCCTGGGCACCGCAGATTGACGATGCCCTCGCATTTGAGCTCATTGCCGAGGCAACCGGACGTGTGGCAGACGAGATGAATGTCCAGGTCGACATGGGGATCGATGTTGCATCGAGCCAGATGTGGAACGGCGAGGGGTACAAGTACCGCGACCGTGTCCGTTCGACCGAGGACCAGATCGCGTATATCGCCGAACTGGTCGATAAATACAATCTCGTCTATGTCGAAGATCCCCTCCACGAGGACGATTTCGACGGGTTTGCAGAACTCAACAGCCAGGTTGGCGACCGATGCCTGCTCTGCGGGGACGACCTCTTTGTAACCCAGGTCGACCGCATTGAAAAGGGCATCGAGCGTGCATCCGCAAACTGCGTCCTCATCAAGCCCAACCAGGTCGGCACCCTGACCGACACCTTCGAGGCCGTCCGCCTCGCTCACACCCATGGGCTGGACACGGTGATGAGTCACCGGTCCGGCGAAACCACGGATACCACGATTGCGCACCTTGCTACGGCGTTCTCCTGCGTCTTCTTAAAATGCGGGGTCGTCGGTGGCGAACGCATTGCAAAACTCAACGAACTTATCCGCATAGAGGAACAACTATGACCCAAGTCAACGAGATGGAAATTGAATTAAAGGAACCGCTCATCCCCGTCGAGGAGTACCTGGCAGCCGGTGTCCACATCGGCACCCAGCAGAAAAGCGAGGACATGAAGAAGTTTATCTACCGCGTCCGCGGTGACGGTCTCTATATTCTTGATATCCGCGAGACCGATGCCCGGATCAAGACGGTGGCGAAGTTCTTAAGCAAGTACGAGGCACCCGAGATCCTCGTGGTCACCTCCCGGCAGTACGGCCAGTACCCGGCAAAGAAGTTTGCCGACACTATCGGCGCGATGTCGGCCACCGGCCGGTTCATCCCCGGGCTGCTCACCAACCCCGTGCTCGAAGCATACATCGAGCCCAAGGTCATCGTCGTCACCGACCCGATCGGCGATTCACAGGTCATTAACGAGGCCGTCCAGTGCGGCATCCCGGTCGTTGCACTCTGCGACACCAACAACATGACCAAGTTCGTGGACCTCGTGATCCCCACGAACAACAAGGGCCGGAAAGCCCTCTCGATGATCTACTTCCTGCTGACAAGGGAGATGCTCAAGATCCGCGGGATCTCGACGGCACTCACCCAGGAAGATTTCGAAACCGAGATCTGAAACGGTCCATTTTTTGGACCGATCGTTAGATATAACAGGACGACCAGAGGGTTGATCCGATGATGACGCGTCCGTGCGCCGTGGCGGGGATGTTCTATCCAAAAGATCCTGCCCGCCTCGGACACCTCATCGGCGGTTTCTTTACGGGGACCGGGCCTGCCACCGATGCCAAGGGAATAGTATGCCCGCATGCCGGGTATGTCTATTCCGGGCAGATTGCAGCCCATGCGTTCTCGGCCATCTCCCCCGATTTTTCCGGTACCTTTGTCGTGATCGGCCCGTCCCATAACGGGTACCTCACCTGTATCTCGGCGATCTCGTGGGACACGCCGCTTGGCCCGGTTGAAACGGACGAGGAGTTTGCAGCGGAACTGGATCTCCCGGTTGACGAGATGGCCCAGGTGACCGAGCACTCGATCGAGGTGCAGCTGCCGTTCATCCGGTACAGGTTCCCGAAAGCGAAGATCGCTCCCGTTATGATGGGCGAGCAGGATCCTGCCCATGCCATGGCCGTGGCCGAGAAGATCGTGGCGGCGCACCGGATGACAGGACGGGATATCCGGATCGTGGCATCGAGCGACTTCTCGCACTATGTGCCGGAGCAGGTTGCCCGCGACGGCGACCTGTATGCGATCCAGGCAGTCGAGAACCTCGATGTACCGGAGTTCTACCGGCGGATACGGGAAAAGCGCCTGACTGCCTGCGGATACGGACCGATCAGCGCTATGATCACTTCCTGCCTGCACATGGGGGCGGAAAAAGGGCAGCTGATCCGGTACGGTACGAGCGGCGATGCAACCGGCGACCGGGACGCGGTCGTAGGGTATGCAGCCATTGCGGTGATGTAGGTTGGCAACGTGGAGTGCACCCGGCAAGGTGTTTCTGTTCGGCGAACATGCGGTGGTATACGGGAAGCCCGGCATTGCCATGGCCATCAAGCCCCGGGTCTTTGTAACGGTCAGGAGATCCAAGCGACCGCAGCGGGCAAAGTCCCCCTATATCGACGGGTGCTTTGAGGCGATGGGGGTCATGGGGAGCGTATACATCAACTCGCAGATCCCCAGTTCCTCCGGCCTCGGGTCGTCCGCTGCGGTGACTGTTGCCACGCTCTCGGCAATCAACGACGAGTTCGGCCTCGGGAAGACCCGGGAAGATGTCGCAAACATGGCATTCGAGATCGAAAAAAAGGTGCAGAAAGGGCGGGCGAGCCCCACGGATACGACCGTCTCCGCATTCGGCGGCGTTGTCCTTATCACCGGCACGTCCCGCAGGCGCCTGCCTCCCGAGAACATGTATCTGGTGATTGGCGACTCGCTCGTCTCCCACAGCACGTCAAAGATGGTCGAGCAGGTGGCGGACTTAAAGAAGCACAACCCGCAGATCGTAGATCCGATCCTCGATGCCATCGAAGGCGTGAGCCTTGCTGCGATCCACCACCTGGCAAACCACCGCGAGCTGGGACGGTACATGAACATGAACCATGCGCTCCTTGAAGCGCTGGGTGTGGGTCACCCGCAGCTCTCGCGGCTCGTGCTTGCCGCACGGTCGGCCGGGGCGTTTGGTGCGAAACTGACCGGGGCCGGGGGCGGCGGCTGCATGGTCGCCCTCTGCGCAAAACCGATCCGGCACCGGGTTGCCCACGCGATAGAGTCCTGCGATGCCCGGGCGATCGTGACCGGGATCGATACCGAAGGGGTACGGAAGGAGAAGAATGTCTGAGCGCGTGATAGTAAAACTGGGCGGCAGCGTGATCACCGACAAGGGTGCCGACTGTGCGATCAACAAGTCAGCTCTTGCCGAGATCGCCGGGGCGATCGCCCGGGCGCACGCAGCGGAGATCGTGGTCGTCCACGGCGCCGGTTCCTGCGGGCACCCCGAGGCGCACCGCTACCACCTGGACCGCGGGGCAGAGGTCGGGGCAACGGAAGGGATCGTGGTCACGCACCGGGCCGTGAGTTCCTTAAACGATGCCGTCGTTTCTTCTTTACGGGAAGCCGGTATCGCGGCAGCAGGCGTCCACCCGCTCCATGCGGGCGTGGCGGACAACGGCCGGCTTATCGCATTCGAGCACCGGCATATCGAAAAGATGCTTGCGCTCGGGATGGTCCCTGTGATCCACGGCGACGTGGTGATGGACCTTTCCCGGGGAGCGTGTATCGTATCGGGCGACCAGCTCGTGCGGTACTTCGCGGTTGCGCTCAAATGCAGCCGCGTCGGGCTCGCCACCGATGTACCGGGAGTGCTGGATGGGGGACGCGTGGTACCGGAGATCACTCCGGCGACTGTCGCAAACCTCCAGATCGGCAACTCGTCACATACCGATGTAACCGGTGGAATGAAAGGGAAAATTGACGAACTGCTCGGGCTGGCAAAAGCCGGCACCGGGTCCGATATCTTTCATGTCTCGCGCCTGGGCGATTTCCTTTGTGGAAACGACCACGGCGGGACAAAAGTGAGGGGGAACTAACCACTATGGCTGACAAGAAACGGTTCACATCGTCGCGCAAGCTCGACCACCTGCGCATCTGCGCGGAAGAGGCCGTGGAGTGCGGCGATGCAGGATTCGGCGATGTCCGGCTGGCGCACAATGCCCTGCCGGAGTGCGATATGCGCAACATCGACCTCTCTGTCCGTTTCCTCGGCCATACGCTAAATTCGCCCCTCTTTGTCTCGGCAATGACCGGGGGTCACCCGAAGACCAAGGAGACCAATGCCCGCCTCGCCCGGATCGCAGAACGGTTCGGTCTCGGGATGGGTGTCGGCTCGCAGCGTGCGGCGCTGGAGGACGAGTCCCTCGCGGACACGTTCGCTGTTGTCCGCGACGAAGCGCCCCACGCGTTTATCGTAGGAAACCTCGGTGCCGTGCAGCTCCGCGAACACGGGACTGCATGGGCAGAGGAGGCCGTGGAGATGATCGGGGCGGACGCTCTTGCGATCCACCTCAACTTCCTCCAGGAAGCGATCCAGCCGGAAGGCGATCATAATGCCACCGGCTGCCTTGCCGCGATTACAGAGCTTTGTTCCGAGATGAAAACACCGGTGATCGTAAAAGAGACCGGCTGCGGGATCTCGGGCGAAGTGGCACGCCGGTGCTGGGGCGCCGGCGCAAAGGCCATCGATATCGGCGGCTGGGGCGGCACCTCATGGGCAGCAGTCGAGAGCGTGCGGGCCGGCGAGAGCAAAAACGAAAAAGACCGGCCCTTACAGACGCTTGGCGAAGACTTCTCCGCATGGGGCATCCCCACGGTGGTAAGCCTTGCCGAGGTAGCGGCGACCGGCGGCCCGGTGATTGCATCGGGCGGGATACGCACCGGCATCGACATGGCAAAGTGCCTTGCCCTGGGAGCGGACCTTACCGGGATGGCGATGCCGCTTTTGAAACCGGCGCTTGAGAGCGACGCGGCGCTTAGTGCCCGCGTGGAGACGATCCACCGCGAACTGGTGGGAGCGATGTTCCTGTGCGGTGCCGCACGGACCGCCGACCTGCGCTCGACCCGTGTGTATATTACGGGGAAAACCCGGCAGATGATCGGGGAGCGCACCGGCGCATATCACGAGATGTGAGGCAGTTTTTTTAAAAAAACGGCCTTTTACCAAAAAAAAAACAACAGGAGTACAAACATGGATATAGAGATTATAGCAGTGGGCGGGTACAACGAAGTCGGACGGAACATGTCCGCAGTCCGCTGCGGGAAAGAAATTGTCATTTTCGACATGGGGCTCCGCCTGGACCAGATGATGATCCACGAGGACGCGGAGGTTGAGAATATGCACTCCCTCGATCTGATCAAGATCGGGGCGATACCCGACGATACGATGATGAACTCGGTCGAGGGGACGGTAAAGGCTATCGTCTGCTCCCACGGCCACCTCGACCATATCGGCGCGATCCCGAAGCTGGCGCACCGGTACAATGCGCCGATCATCGCGTCGCCCTATGCAACCGAACTGATCCGGCAGCAGATCTCGGGCGAGCAGAAGTTCGGGGTGAACAACAAGCTCTTCGCGCTTAAGCCCGGCCAGCGGTACACGATCTCGCAGCACCTGGTGCTCGAGTTCGTGCGGACCCAGCATTCGATCATCGACACGGTGACCCCGGTGCTCCACACCCCGCACGGCGCGATTGTCTACGCCTGCGACTTCAAGCTCGACCGGAGCCCGGTCATCGGAGAACCGCCGGACTTTGCCCGGTTCCGCCAGATCGGAAAAGAAGGCGTGCTTGCGCTGATTGTCGAGAGTACGTATATCGACCGCCCGGGCCGCTGCCCGAGCGAGCGGATGGCGCGGGACATGGTCCGGGACGTCATCACCAGCTACGAGGACGACAAGAACTCGATCATTGTCTCGACGTTCTCGTCCCATATCGCCCGGGTTAAGACCATCGCCGAGTGTGCGCACGAGATCGGGCGAAAGCCGGTGCTCCTTGGCCGCTCGATGGAGAAGTACTCGGTCACGGCCGAACAGATGAAACTCGTCTCGCTTCCCCCGGACACGAGCGTCTTTGGGAACCGGCGGACCGTTGACCGGACCCTGCGCCGGATGATGAAGGCCGGAAAAGAAAAATTCCTCCCGATCATCACCGGCCACCAGGGAGAGCCGGGATCGATCCTGACCCGGATGGCCCTCGGCGACACGCCGTACCAGATCGCAAAAGGCGACAAGGTGCTCTTCTCGGCAAACGTGATCCCGAACCCGATGAACTACGGCCAGCGCTACATGGTCGAGACGCACCTGAGAATGGCCGGCGCCCGACTCTTCCCGGACCTCCACGTGAGCGGGCATGCGTACCGCGAGGACCACTACGAGTTTATCAGTCTCTTAAACCCGCAGCACATTGTCCCGGCCCACGGGAACATCAAGATGACCGCGGCCTACGCCGAGTTTTCCGCAGACCTCGGCTACACGCTCGGTAACGACGTTCACATCATGCAGAACGGCCAGCGGCTCAAGATCAATTAAGGAGAACAACGATGTCGGAACTATCACCGTACTTAAAATCGGTCGCACAGAAGATCGATGGCCTGATTGACACGAACTTCAACCGCGCCACCGGAGAGCTCGACAAGGCCTCCGCCCACCTTTTAAACGCCGGCGGCAAGCGCCTCCGGCCCGCGGTGGTCATGCTTGCGGCTGATGCAGTACGGAGCGGGAGTTCCGCCGATATCATGCCGGCAGCACTCGCGCTCGAAGTTACCCACACCTTCACCCTGATCCACGACGATATCATGGACGGGGACTCGCTCCGGCGCGGGGTGCCGACGGTTCATACGAAGTGGGACATGCCGACCGGGATCCTTGCCGGCGATGTCCTCTATGCCCGGGCATTCGAGTTCATCAGCCAGGCAAAGGCCGGCGATGCTGCAAAGGTCAAAGCGACTGCACTCCTTGCCCGGGCCTGCGCAGATATCTGCGAGGGCCAGCACCAGGACATGTCGTTCGAGCACCGGACCGATGTAACCGAGAAGGAGTACATGGAGATGGTAGCAAAGAAGACCGGTGTCCTCTATGCGGCGGCAGCAGCCATCGGCGGCACGCTTGCCGGCGGGAACGAGGAGCAGGTAAAAGCCCTGTACCAGTTCGGGCTCAACACCGGCATTGCGTTCCAGATCCAGGACGATCTTATCGATCTTCTGACCCCGACGGAAAAGAGCGGCAAGGATCAGGGTTCCGATCTCCGCGAGGGCAAACAGACCTTAATTATGATCATTGCCCGGCAGAAAGGCGTCGACCTCCTGAAGTACCGGCGCGAACTCTCGCCGGCCGACATTAAGGCCGCCATAAAGGAACTTGCCGATGCAGGCGTCATCGATGCCGTGAAGAAGAAGGCTGCCGATCTTGTCGAAGACTCCAACCGCCTGCTCATGGTCCTTCCCCCGACAAAGGAACGCCAGCTCATCATGGACGTCGGAGAATTCTTCGTAACCCGGAGCTTCTAGGATGGCAGGGGACGAGATAAAGGCCGCGCTTTTTTTGTGTGCACTCCAGAACGCGGTCAAGCACGGCGGCGTACCGCAGGCAGGAGCGGTTATCGGGATGGTCATGGGGGCTCATCCCGAGCTCCGTAAGCAGGCAAAGGAAGTGTCCGCGGCGGCAAAAGATGCCATCGCTGACGTAGCAGCCCTCTCCCCCGGGGAGCGGGTGGCAAAGCTCCAGTCCCTTTCCCCGGAGATGTTTGCCGCGCTCCACGAGAAGCACGAGAAGAAGAAGGTGCTTCCCGAGCTCGAAGGAGCCGAGAACGGCGTTGTCATGCGGTTTGCGCCAAACCCCTCCGGTCCGCTCCATATCGGTCATGCCCGGGCCGCGGCGCTCAACGATGCCTACGTGAAACAGTACGGCGGCCGGTACATCCTCCGGATCGAGGATACGGACCCCAAGCGCGTCGACCCCGAAGCCTATGAGATGGTAAAGGAGGATATCGCGTGGCTCGGCCTTGGGATCACCGAGACGGTTACCCAGAGCGAACGGTTCCCGATCTACTACGATCTCTGCAAACAGCTTATCGAACGCGGCGGGGCGTACGTCTGCACCTGCGAGAACGAGCACTTCAAGGCGTTAAAAGACGCGAAGAAAGCCTGCCCCTGCCGCGACCAGCCGGTCGAAACAGCACTTTCCCTCTGGGAGAAGATGCTCAACGGTGGGTTTAAGGAAGGCGAAGCCTCGGTCCGTGTCAAGACCGATCTGTTGAACCCCGACCCGGCAATGCGGGACTATCCGATCTTCCGGATCCTCGATGCCCCGCTCCACCCGAAGATCGGGGACGCCCGGGTCTACCCGCTCATGAACTTCTCGGTGGTTGCCGACGACCACCTGCTCGGCGTAACGCACGTGATCCGCGGGAAGGATCACATAGCAAACACCCGGCGCCAGCGCTACATCTACGACCACTTCGGCTGGAAGGTCCCGGTGTACCGGCACTATGGCCGGATGGGAATCGAGGGCGTGGTACTCTCCACTTCCCAGATGCACGCAGGGATCAACGAGGGGAAATACACCGGCTGGGACGACATCCACCTCGGGACGCTCCGCGCCCTTGCCCGGCGGGGGATCAGCCCCGATGCCGTGAAAAACGCGATGATCGCGATCGGGATCGGCGATGTGGACATCTCGTTTTCGTGGGACAACCTGTACGCGGAGAACAAGAAGATCGTGGACCCGGTGGCAAACCGGTACTTCTTCGTGCCCGACCCGCTGGAGGCAGAGATCGGGGGTGCCCCGGTCCGGACTGCCCATGCCATGCTCCACCCGGGCCATGAGGAGAAAGGATCGCGTTCCCTGGAATTTACCGGCACCGTCCTCCTCCCGAAGGGCGAGATCGTTTTCGGGACCTCGATGGTCCGGTTAAAAGACCTCTTCAACGTGAATGTTACATGGACTGGCGAAACCCCCTCGTTCTCGTACGGCGGGGACTCGCTTGCCGATGCCCGGGCGGCAAAGGCAAAGATCATCCAGTGGCTCCCGGTGCAGGCAGCCACGCCCTGCACGCTTCTCACGCAGGACGGGGAGATGAAGGGTGCCTGCGAGCCTGCCGTGAAGGCAGAGGCCGGTAAGGTCGTGCAGTTCGAGCGGGTTGCCTTTGCCCGGATCGATGCCGCGGACAAGAGCGGTATCCGGGCCTACTTCACGCATACCTGAAATTTTTTCTTTTTCGTTTGAACGTACCAGAAAGATCATGCAGCCCTCCGTGAATTCAAGTGGGAACGACAAGCCAAAAAAGTCCCGCGAGAAGCTGGTTTCCGCCGGGGTCTGCACGGACGTTTTCATCCTGATCCCGGAGATCGCGGCCATTCTCCTGTCAGGGTCGGCCACCCTCCTGTCCGATGCGTTCAAGTGTGCAAACGAGATCCTGGCCTCCCTCTTTGCCCTCCTGATAATCAGGAGAATGAAGGCCGGCGGGAAGTTTACCTACGATTACGGGATGGGAAAGTTCGAGACATTAACCCGGATCATCACCGGCGGTGTGATGGGGATCTCCATCTGCATCCTCTTCCTGTTTACCCTCCACCGGCTCACGCATCCCGAGGAGTTCGACATGGATGCGGCATACATCGGTATCCCGCTGATGTGCATTGCAAGCATCGCGGATTACCACCACTGGCATGCCTATCGCCACCGTTCCGAGCAGGACCCCTCCCCGATCATGGAGGCGCAGTGGCGCCTGCGGAGGGCAAAGACCTTCTCCAACCTGCTGATCCTGTCCGCGCTCGTGCTCTCGGTACTCTTCATCGGGTACGAATGGGCGCGCTACATCGACCCGGTGGTCTCGTTTGTCATCATCGGGTTCCTTATCCTTGCCGGGTACCGGGAATTCTCCTCATCGCTCCCCGATCTCTTTGACAAGACCCTTGACGAAGAGCTCCAGCTGGTCATCCTCCGGGAACTCTCCGGCTCGTTCGAGAAATACGATGAATTCCACGGTGTCCGCTCCCGCCGGTCAGGGAGCAGGATCTACATCGAGATCTCCCTTGGGTTTAACCCGGAGCAGAAGATGGGGGAGGTCCAGACATTTGCCGCCGAGCTCAAACGCTCCCTTGAGGAAAAAATAGCCGGAAGCGTGGTCTCCGTGGTGCTGAGCCAGGAATGAACCGCGATCCCGGGGTGTTCCCGGTCTGCTCCTTCTTTTACCTCAGACTGCGTATATTACAGGATGGACTCGTTTTTTATCCGATCTGAAATTCCCTCCGATATTCCTGCAATAGATACCGTCAATCGCGAGGCGTTTGGCCAGGACGGGGAAGCCCGGCTGGTCCGGGCCCTCAGGAACGGGGGAGACTATATCCCCGGCTCATCCCTTGTTGCCGTTCACGATGGAAAAATTATCGGCCATATCCTCTTTGCCCCGATCTCGATCGAATCCGAACATGCCAGTATACCGGCCGTGGCTCTTGCGCCACTCTCCGTTCTTTCTGAATACCAGTGCCGGGGCGTTGGTTCCGGTCTTGTGGAAGAGGGGCTCAGGATCTGCCGGGAGCAGGGGCACCGGATCGTGATCGTGGTAGGGCATCCCTCCTATTACCCCCGGTTCGGGTTTACCCCGGCACCGGTGATGGGAATCAAGGCACCGTTCCCCTGCAGGAACGAGGTGTTCATGGCATATCCCCTGGTTGACGGGGCGCTCGACGGCATCCACGGCACCGTCCGGTACCCCCGGGAGTTTGACGAGGAAGGGGCCCATGCCGGCTGAACGGGTACGGTGTCCCGCCCTTTTTGTCCCGTCCTGATTCTTTTTTTATATAACTCCGGAACACAGGTGATATACCGTTATCCGGCACAACGGTATGTATCACGGAAGCGATCCCGATGGCAGGTACCTACCGGAAAACCCCACGAGCATTCCACGCGTGCCTTGCCGCATTCCGGGGCCCGGGGGATCGTTTGGTGCTCGTGGGAAAACCCCCGGGTCTCTCCGGTATCCGGCAGTACACGGGAGAGTTCTGGACATCCCGGCAGCGCCAGGCCTCGTCCCTGCACGAGATCTCCTACCGGGCCTGTTTCAAGCCGCAGCTGCCCCGTTTTTTCATCGACCTTCTGACACGTCCCGGGGAGATCGTGTACGACCCGTTCTCGGGACGCGGTACGACTGCGGTCGAAGCAGGGCTCTCGGGACGAAACGTTATCGCAAACGATGCAAACCCGTTGTCCCGGCTGCTCACGGAGCCCCGGTTTTTCCCGCCCACGCTGCCGGAGATCGCGGCCCGGCTGGAGACGATCCCGCGGGACGGCGGACAGGCAGACCGGGACCTCTCCATGTTCTACCATCCTCAGACCGAGCAGGAGATCGCGGCCCTGCGGGAGTACCTGATTGCCCGAAACGAGGAGGGTACTGCGGATGCGACCGATGCGTGGATCCGGATGGCAGCCACCAACCGGCTCACCGGCCACTCCTCCGGCTTCTTTTCTGTCTACACGCTCCCCCCCAACCAGGCCGTCTCTCCCGAAAGCCAGCGGCGTATCAATAAAAAACGGGACCAGGTGCCGGAGTACCGGGACACGCACGCCCTGATCCTGAAGAAATCAAAGAGCCTGCTCTCCGGGCTTACTCCCGCAGCAATGGCCCGCCTCGCCCGTGCCGGGGAGGGCGCCCGGTTCCTGACCGGTGATGCCCGGGATACCCCGTCCATCGGTACCGGGACGGTGAAGCTGACGGTTACCTCGCCGCCGTTTCTGGATATCGTCCAGTACCGGGACGACAACTGGCTCCGGTGCTGGTTCTGCGGCCTCGACGAGGAGGCGATCGGGAAGACGATCACGATGGCCCGAACGGTCGCGGAATGGAACGCGGTGATGGGAGCGGTATTCTCCGAACTCTACCGGATCACTGCACCCGGGGGCTGGGTGGCGTTCGAGGTGGGCGAAGTGCGCAAAAAGACCGTCCGCCTGGAAGAGCACGTGGTCCCGCTCGGGCAGGACGCCGGGTTTTCCTGCGAATGCGTGATCATCAACCAGCAGGTCTTCTCCAAGACCTCCCATATCTGGGGTGTCGGGAACAACGAGTGCGGCACCAACACGAACCGGATCGTGGTCTTTTCTAAGCCGGACTCCTGCTGAGCCGGCCCCGGCCGGCCCTGCCCCGCCGGTTGATCAAAAAAAGCCAGCATTAAGTAGCCCCACTGCCAAACTGTATCCATGGTCACCCGTATCCGGCGGTACGCGCAGATTATCGATGTTTTAACGAAATACGGTTTTGGGATAGCCCTTGAAAAAGCATTCCCGGGCAGGACCCGGTTCCGTCTCCCGGGATCCGAATCGTCGCAGCCGGACCAGTCCACGACGTACGAGCGCATCCGCATGGCGCTCGAAGAGCTCGGCCCCACGTTTGTGAAGTTCGGGCAGATCATGAGCACGAGGACGGAGATATTCCCGCCGGAGCTGATCGCGCAGCTCAAAAAACTCCAGGACCATGCCAAACCCTTGCCGTTCTCGGACGTTGTCGCGGTGCTCCACCAGTCCTGCCCGGATCTCGGCGACTGGTTCTCCGAGATCGACGAGACGCCGGTTGCATCGGCCTCGATCGGGCAGGTCCACCGTGCGGTCCTCCGCGACGGGACCGTGGTCGCGGTCAAGATCCAGCGCCCCGGTATCCCCGACCAGATAGAAAACGATCTCGCCATCCTCCAGTCCATGGCCGAGAGGATCGAGGCGGTCTTCCCCGAGAGCCGGATGTACAACCCGGTCGGCCTTGTGCAGGACTTTGCCAACCAGATCCGAAAGGAACTTGATTTCACCCGCGACGGCCGGAACATGGAGCGGATGGCCCGGAACTTCCGCGACGTGCCCGGCATCCATTTCCCGAAAGTCTACTGGGACTACTCCTCGCCCCACATCCTCGTCATGGAGTTCGTGAAAGGGGTGCGGGTCGACAATATCGAGGCGATCAAGGCGCAGGGGTGCAACCCGCACGATATCGCGCTGCGGGGCTTTTACGCCTACCTGAAGATGATCTTCGAGGACGGGTTCTTCCACGGCGACCCCCACCCGGGCAATATGCTCGTCTCCGAGACCGGGGACCTCGTGCTCCTGGACTTCGGTATCGTCGGGGTGCTCCGGCCGGAGAAGAAGCAGCTCTTCATCAACCTGCTCTTTGCCCTCACCACGGACGATGTGGATATGATCTTAAAGGCCCTCGAAGGCTTCGGGATCGTTGTTGCCGAGGAGAACCGCGAGGCCCTGAGGGACGACCTCTACATCATGCTCCACGATTTCGGCGGCGGGGACCAGATCGCCCAGTTCAACTTCGGCCTCATGATAAACGAGCTCACCGAAGTCATGCGGCACTACAACATCAAGGTGCCCATGAGCCTGATGCTCCTGTTAAAGACCCTCGTCATGGTCTACGATGTCGCCATCCACCTGGACCCGAAGTTTTCCTTTGGGGAAGAGATCACGCCGTACCTGCGCAAGCTCACCGACTCCAATGTGCTCTCCGCCGGCTATGCAAAGCGTGCATCGAACTCGCTTCTGGAAGCGGTGGATGCGGCATTCGACCTGCCCAGAAACGTCAACCTCATGCTCAAGCGCCTCTCGACCGGGACCGTCCGGCTCGAAGTCGTTGATACGGACTTAAAGAAACTCCAGATGGCGCTCGACCGGGCAAGCGACAAGATCATGATCGGCCTTGTGGTGGCAGCGCTCGTGGTCGGGTCGTCGCTCGTGCTCCAGGCGTCGCCGGTCACCATGCCAAAAGAGGTCATGTGGATCGCGATCCTCGGCTATACAGCCGCCGTGCTCTGCGGGTTCTATGCGATCTACCACGTTATCTTCCTCAAGCTCCGGCTCGAACGCTAGATGGCCGGATGAAAAAATCTCTTTTTTAGTGCAGATATTCCGCGAGGCAGGTACTCCAGATCCGGGTCTTTTCTTCCAATGACTGCCGGGCATTGGCCGGGCTCGTCGAGGGGAGGACGATTGCCGGGACCGGGCAGGTGTCCCGGGAGAAGAACTTCCCTGCTGCGGTCCCGTTGAGCGCAATGCACCTGACGGAGGGGTGCATCTCCAGGAACCCGGCAATATCGTTTGGGACGATCTCCCGGATCGATGCGTCGGCACTCCCTTTGCGGGTGCAGGAGGCAAGGACGTCCCAGAGCGCGATGCGGCATTTGGCCAGCTGCGCTGTGCGGGCTGCGTACGGCAGGGAGCGGTCTATCCCGAAGATGTTCTCCATGATCGCCCAGAACCGGTTCTGCGGGTTGCCGTAGTACTCGCGTTTTGCAAGCGACTGCACCGACGGGAAACTGCCGAGAATAAGGACTGCCGGACTCTCCCCGGAAACCGGTGCAAGCCCGGGCGATCGGGAACTACCCAAGGTCATAAAAAAAAAAGATTATGGTTTCTTATAATACAGCAGGCAGTGGCAGTGCCCGTCTTTTGCGATCTCGTCCTTGTGGTAGATGCAGGGACACTCGATGGCCCGGTCCTTCTCCTCGTCCCCGCTCCGGAGCCGGCACGGGCAGTAGGGCCTCCCGAACTTCTCCTTGTTCCTTACTAACCCCTTGAGGACAATGCGCAGGTGTTCCTCGTCGGGATTTAGGATCCACCCGTTCTTCCTCGCTATCGCGGTTGTCCACTTGCGCATATCCGCTTCTTCCTGCGACACCTCTGCCATGATTGTCCTGCCCACCCTTCCTCGTACGATTATCTTTCGAGGGACAACTTATGTGTTGTGGAATCTACCGCTTGCCGGGTTTCTTTGCGGCCTTTTTTGGCACTGCCGCTTTTGTGGTCTTCTTCTTTGCAGCAGCGGGCTTTGCCTTTTTCGTGATGCGTGCCGCAACCCGGTTGTAGGTTGCCATCACGTCGCCCTTGTTGAACCGGTACACGTCCTTATCGAGCGATTCGCCGGTCTTCTTATCCCAGAGGCGCATCGAGTCCATGCTGATCTCGTCGCCCAGGTAGACCGTTTTTCCCTGCCGGCCGAATTCAAGCTTGAAGTCCACGAGCGTGATCCCCTGCTTTGCGACGAGTTTTACAAGGAGCGTGTTGATCTTGAGTGCAATCTCCTTGATCTTTTTGAGTTCTGCCGGGGTCGCGAGCTTGAGCGCAACGATCAGCTCGTCGTTGAGCATCGGGTCGTGCCGGGAGTCGTCCTTGTAATCGATGACGATGACCGGCGGTTTTAACGGTGTGCCCTCCTTGAACGGATAGTTCCTCACAATCGAGCCTGCCGCAAGGTTTCTGACAATCACTTCGAGCGGGATCATCGAGAGTTCGCGGACCACCATCCGCTTCTCATCGAGCATCCTGACAAAATGGGTCTTTACCCCGTTCTTTTCAAGATACGAAAAGAAGTACGCGGAGACGTTTGCATTGTAGCTGCCCTTGTTTTTTAAGGTGTCCTTTTTCCCGCCGTCAAACGCGGTGATATCATCGCGGAATTCTACGATCAGCGTTCCCTTTTCGTCCGTCTTAAAGACCGACTTGGCCTTTCCGGTATACAGGAGTTTTTTCTGCTTCACGGTTTCCTGCTCCCTGTGGATATACGTTGGTCGAGCCGGTTTATTAGGGGTTGCAGGCCGGCGTCGAACCACCCCGCCCGGATGAACCGGGGATAGATGCAGAGGCGTTCCCGGAGCGTTGCGTCGCCGACGATTGTTTTGAGATCGTCAATCGCCGGCCAGGGGTGCTCGGGGTTCACGTAATCGATGGTGACCGGGGAGACGCCGCCAAGGTCGTCCACCCCGCAGGAGATGAGTGTTGAGGCATCGATCAGGTTCGGGGCGATCTGGATCGCGATCTCCTCTGGCAGGATCCGGCGCGCCATTTTGATCGTCTCGCAGATCTCCTCCGTTTCCGGCACCCGGAATGCGGCCATCGGGGTGTTGTCCTTGGGGCAGAAGTTCTGGAGGATGATCTCCTGGATATTCCCGTATTTCTTATTGATGTCGCGGATCGCCAAAAGCGACTCCTCGCGGTCGGCCACGGTCTCGCCGATCCCGAGGAGGAGGCCGGTGGTGAACGGGATTTTGAGCTTTCCTGCATCCTCCATCATGGCAAGGCGCACCTCCGGCTCTTTCCCTTTCGAGCCGTTGTGGGCCGGGATCCGTGCGGTGGTTTCGAGCATCAGCCCCATGCTCGCGTTCACCTTCCGGAGCCGCTTCATCTCGTCATAGGTGAGGATCCCGGCGTTCGTGTGCGGGAGAATCCCGTACTCTATGCTCTTTTTGCACATCGCTTCGCAGTAATCGAGGATGGTGTCGTAGCCGGTCTTTTCCAGATATCTCGAAAACCCCGGCTCCTCTTCGGGCCGTTCCCCGAAGGTAAAGAGCGCCTCGGTGCACCCTGCATCCCTGCCGCGGAGAAGGAGCGCCTCTACATTGTCCGGCATCATGAGGCACCCGTCCTGCACCGGGGTCTTGAACGAACAGTACCCGCACCGGTTCCGGCAGACGGTGGTCAGGGGCAAAAAGACGTTCTTTGAGAAGGTGATCGTCCGGGGCTGCATGGATCAGGGTATCCCTTTTGTACATGTTAAAAATTCGCGGGGCCGGTGCGTCTTTTATACGATAGGGAGAAGAATAGAATGGTAAGACGAACGGATGCTTCGATGTGATACGATATGATCCCTCTCCTGTGTATCGATACGAAGGCCGACCGCAGCGCCGCCCTGACCGAACGCCTCGCCGGTACCGGGCAGTTCCGCGTCATGGTGTCTGCTGCGCAGGAAGTCACCATAAGCCGGCACCTGGCGGAGTCGGACGCCGTTGTTATTGCCGTCCATGAAGAGGGCCAGAACGGCCTGGCATTCCTCACGCACCTGCGCGAGCAGGGAGTCGGCCTCCCGGTCATCATCCTTGCCGGGGCGTACGATCCCGGGGTCTTTTTTACGGCTGTTACCCGGCGCGCAGAGATCATGGTCATGGAAGGCCCGGTCGATGCCTGGTACCCGGCCCTTGCCTGCCTCATCGACAAGGTCTGCACGGCCCGGCGCCAGGCCGATCTCGTGGCGTTTTTGGAAAAGAAACTCAACCTTGTTGGCAGCGTCACGCGCCACGATGTCCTAAACCAGCTCACGGCGGTCAGCGGGTACACCGAACTTTTGGAGATGGTGACAACCGATCCGCAGATGAAGTCCTATATCGAGAAGGAGCGGACCGCCCTTGAAAAGATCCGGCGCCAGTTCCAGTTCGCAAAGGAATACCAGAACCTTGCCGCCGAACCGCCGCGCTGGGAACCGATCGCATCCGCGGTCCGCCGCGGCAGCGAGATGGTGGCGCTGGGGAGCGTTGCCCTCGAAGAGTCCTGCGGGAACGCAGCCGTGTACGCCGATCCGGCGCTTGAAAAGGCCATCGGCCAGCTGCTGGACAATGCGATCCGCCACGGGGATCACGTTACCCGGATCCGGATCTCCGTGCAGGAAGACAGCGGCGGGGCCCTCCTGGTGGTGGAGGATGACGGTATCGGGATCCCAAAAGAGAACAAGCCGCGTCTCTTCGACCGCGGGTTTGGCAAGCATACCGGGTGGGGGCTGTTTTTAGTAAGCGAGATCCTTGCCCTCACCGGGATGACGATTACCGAGACCGGGGAGCCCGGGAAGGGAGCCCGGTTCGAGATCCGGATCCCGGCCGGGTGCTACCGGAACGAGAGCCTTTAAAGAAAAGAGTTTATTCTTCCTTTATCCCGACGTAGATATCGACTTCGGGCTTGTTCTTGTCGGTGAACCGGGCATCGTAGATCTCAAAATCGCAGACGTACGTCCGCGGCAGGTCCGAGCCCCAGATCCCGGCCCAGGTACCGACAACCGCATCCGGCATCTGTCCCTGCGCCTTAAAATGCGCATACGTTTGTGCCGGGATCTCCCGTGCCACCAGGTCTTTGGGGAGTTTGTCAGCTTTTGTTACGCCGCATCCCAGAAGGTACGAGTATTCCCCGGTCCAGTCGGTAGTATAGCCGGAATATACCGCATACATGACCGTGGGCTTGGCACGGTCGGGGGTACGGGCCACCGCTTTTGTCGACAGGTAATCCTGCCAGCATGCAGGGATGTCTTTTAAGCTCCTGCCGTCTGCATTGCAGGTGCGCCGTTCGATCCCGGCCACGAGCCGGGAGGAGAGTTTTTCTACGGTATAGGCAGTATCGTCCATTACCGGTATGGTTTGCCGCTCAACCCTGTTAAACCCGGCCGTTTTTTACTGCGCTGCAGGGCCGGGGCTGCCGCTCCAAAAAGAGAATCAGCACTTTTTTTACATTGCCCCGCATATGAGCGTATCACATGTGTCCCCATGCACTCATCCCCTTTAAGCCCGCGGGACCCAAAAGCCGGCTCTCCGGTGTGCTCTCGACCGAGGAGCGGGAGGCGTTTGCCCGGGCAATGCTCGAGGATGTGATTGCGGCAGTAAAAGACGTAAACTGCAGCCCCGTGATCGTTGCCACCGAACTTTTTGATTCCGAGGATATCCAGATCACGATTCCCGACAAGGACTTAAGCGGTACCTTAAACGAGGTGCTCCCCCAGTCCGTGGGCTCGATCCTGATCATCATGGCCGATCTCCCGCTTGCCACCGGCCCAGCGATAAAACGGGTGATTACGACAAAGAGCGATATGGCAATCGTCCCCGGCCGGGGCGGGGGCACGAACGTGATCTTCCTAAAAGAGCCGGCAAAGTTCCATGTCGATTACTACGGGATGAGTTACCTCAAGCACAAAAAGATCGCAGAAGAGGCCGGCCTCTCCTGCGAAGTGATAGACTCGTTTGTGCTCCACACCGATATCGACGAGAAAGAGGACTTTGTGGAGCTCCTGACGCACGGGACCGGCAAGAGCCGGAAGTACCTGGAAGACCTCGGTTTTGTCCTTACTGCCGAGAACGGCCGGGTAGGGGTGGAGCGAAAACAGCCCCCCGCCCCGTCAGCCTGAACTTTTTTATATGGACAATCGATCCCGAGAGGAACTTGCCGCGGTCCTGTCCGGACCCGGCTGCACGGTTGCGCAGAAGATCGCGGCGTTCGTCCGGTATTACAACGAAAAGGCCGGTTCGGATGATCCAGCCTGGCAGGTCTCAAAGGAAGCCTGGCAGCGGTACGAGTTCCTCGGCGACCGGATCCTCAACCTTGCCGCAGCCGGGCTGCTCTTCTCCGGCAATCCCGCCTGTGACGAAGGCACGATGACCCAAAAGATGGGGGTGGTGGCAAACGAGTCCCTTGCGGCCATTGCCGGGCACAAAGGCGTGGATACCTCCCTGCTGGTCCCGGCAGCCATCGGGCAGCAGCAGGCATACGGGGATGCGATCCGGGGCGGGGCGATCGAGGCGTGCATCGGTGCGATCTCCGCGTGTGCCGGCCTTTTTACTGCCGTATCTGTTGCCCGCGACTTCCTTGCCGGGGAGATCGAAGCCTACGACCCGTCTGCCAATTATATCGGCCGGCTCCAGGAACACTTCCAGCAGTCCGGCCGGCCGGTCCCGGTCTATGCGGAACGCTCCCGGACCGGCCCGGATCACCAGCCGGTCTTTACGTACAGCGTCTCCGATGAGAAGGGCCGCATCCTTGGCACGGGGACCGGGTCAAGTACCGCAGAAGCCCGGCAGAATGCTGCAAAAGAAGCACTCGGGTTACTGCATCCTGCCTGACCGGTGCAGCTGCCGCAAAAAGGGGGGGGTCGCACAAAAAAAGGCATGACCCCCCCTGTTTTTTCGGTCCTCCCGGGGCGAGTATTTACCCTGTTTTATCACCGGAAATTTTCCCGACTCCTCACGTGCTAAAAAAAGGTGTGACCCCCCACCCCAGTTTATCCAAAATGCCCGGTACTCCCGGAATTTGTCCGCCGTAAAATGTCGGCAATCCCGCACCGGATATGCAGGTACAGCGTGAGGGGGGTCACACAAATTTTAGCGTGACCCCCCCACCCCGGGGCGCTTGTGCCCCTCACGATCCCCGGGCGGACAGTATGCCCGATGAAACTATATGCTCCCGTGGTTAGTGTTTCATATAAATGGGCACCGGATGACATGATCCGGAAGAACTGCAAAGAGACGGTAACTATCGTGGACGCACAGCCGCATACCAATGAAGTGTCCGGGCAGCCGGTACCGGATCCCTCCGTGCGGGATCCCCACTACAAGTGGATAGCGCTCTCGAATACGACCATTGCCATGTTCATGGCCGCGGTAAACGGGAGCATCCTCCTCATCTCCCTGCCGGCGATCTTTAACGGCATCAACATCAACCCGCTCACCTCCTTCCAGTACCTGCTCTGGATCCTGATGGGCTACGGGATCGTGACCGCCACCCTGCTGTTGAGCTTCGGGCGGCTCTCGGACATGTACGGCCGGGTCCGGCTCTACAACATCGGGTTTGCGATCTTTACCGCCGGCTCGATCCTCCTCTTCCTCACACCGGATACCGGGGATGCCGGGGCCATCGAGCTCATCGTCTTCCGGCTCATCCAGGCCGTGGGGGCGGCGTTCATCTTCTCGAACAGCGCCGCGATCCTCACCGATGCGTTCCCGCCCGACGAGCGGGGAAAAGCGCTCGGCCTCAACATGGTAGCAGCCCTTGCCGGCCAGTTCATCGGCCTTTTAATCGGCGGTATCCTCGCGGTCTACCACTGGCGGTACGTCTTTTTGATCAGCGTGCCGTTCGGTATCATCGGGACAATCTGGGCGTTTATGAAACTCAAAGAGCCGGCCTACCAGAAACGGAGCCAGAAGATCGATATCTGGGGCAACTTATCGTTCATCGGCGGGCTGACCATCTTTTTGATCGGGATCACCTATGCCCTGCTCCCCTATGGCAGCGATGCAATGGGATGGCGGGATCCGTTCGTTATCGCGGCGCTCGCTGTCGGGCTCGCGCTCCTTGTTGCGTTCCCCGTCATCGAGACCCGGGTGGAAGACCCGATGTTCAGGATGGACCTCTTTAAGATCCGGAACTTTGCGTTCGGGAACGCCGCCGGGTTCATGTCGGCCCTTGCCCGGGGCGGCGTCATGATCGTGCTCATCATCCTGCTCCAGGGCATCTGGCTCCCCCTGCACGGCTACAGCTTCGAGTCCACGCCGTTCTGGGCCGGGGTGTACATGCTGCCGCTCACCATCGGCTTTGTGGTGATGGGCCCGCTCTCGGGCATTATCTCCGACAAGTATGGCGCCCGCTGGATCAGCACGCTCGGCATGATCCTCGTGGGGATCTCGTTTTTGATCCTCGCCGTGCTGCCCTACAACTTCGATTACCTTCCGTTCGCGATCGCGCTTCTGATCATGGGGATAGGCAACGGCATGTTCTCCTCGCCAAATGCCGCGGCGATCATGAACTCGGTCCCCCCCGGGGATCGCGGGGTCTCCTCGGGCATGATGTCGACCCTGATGAACTCGGGCTTTGTCCTCTCGATGGGCATGTTCTTTACGATCATCGTCGTGGGGCTGACAAACGCCTTCCCCCTGACACTCACCTCGTCGCTTGCCGCGGCAAACGCCAGCCAGCTCGCTCCGGCGCTCGGTTCGATCCCGCCGACCGGCGCGCTTTTTGCCGCGTTCCTCGGCTACAACCCGGTTCAGACGATCCTTGCCGGCCTCTCCCCGGCCGTCATCGCCACCGTAGCCCCGGCAACGATCGCGCTCCTTACCGGGAGCACGTGGTTCCCGACCATGCTTGCCGGGGCGTTCATGCCGTCCGTTGCGCTCTCGTTTTATATCGGCGCCGGCGTCTCGTTCTTTGCCGCGCTCCTCTGTGCGATGCGGGGCGAACGCTATGTAGAGGAGACCGATGGCGCAGTGCCGCCGGGCACCATCCCCGCCCGCGATCCGCAAGAGGTATCTGATAGGAGCCGCAAGTAAGGAATATCTGGTAACACTGGAGGTAACCGGAGATGACGAACGGACTGGTTGACAGGATCCTGATCGCAACGGACGGTTCGGTGAAGAACCGGCCGGCCCTGGAAGAAGGCATAAAAATTGCCCGTGCGTTCGGTGCTGCCGTATATGCGGTATACGTGATCGATATGGGAACGTTCTCTTCCATGTCGGCGGATATGCCCATCGGCGATACCTACCGCATCATCAAGGCCGAGGCAGACGAGGCATTCGACCGGATAAAAACGCTGGCCGGAGATATGCCGGTAACGACATCGATCCTCGATGGCCGGCCCGCGGCAGAGATCGTGAAGTATGCCGCGGCAAAAAGGATCGATCTGATCGTGATCGGCACGCAGGGCAAAAAGGGCTTTGAGCGCCTGCTTCTCGGGAGCGTGGCAGAAGAGGTTATCCGTTCCGCGCCCTGCAAGGTGCTCGTGGTCAAATAATCCCGCGTTTCCTTTTTTTTTAAGTAAGCCCCTGCCGAAGGCAGGTCACGTATCTCATGTGATATAATGAGATCTATATTCTCCGTGAATAAAAACAAAGGAATTTACGTTTTCACAAATAATATCAGACAACTCTGAACCGGCATATGTGTGGATCGAAACACCGGGATTTTTTCCCTTGCGCTTTTTGAATCCCCTGGTTCTGCACCGGCAGTAGTGTGCCTGCCGTAAAAGAACGGATGTGAACCCCAACGAACCTTCTTCATCTCCTGATCCTGACCTGCCTGCTCTCCGCATTCGTCTCCCTGGCGCTGGGCGTGTATGTTCTGGCAAAGAACAGCCAGTCCCGGCTCAACCGTCTCTTTTTTGCCATGATGATCGGTGCTACCTACTGGGCGCTCGGGGAGTACCATCTCTGGTCTGCCGGGAATGCCGACGGGCTCTCTTTATGGCTCCATGCAAGCGCGTTCTGGCCGCTTGCTACGGCGGTCTGCGTCTATTTCATCATCACGTTTACCGGCCGCTGGCCAAAAGATCATGCCCTGTCGTGGGCCCTGCGGGCGCTGCTCTTTCTTCCGGCGGTCTTCTTCTCCCTTGCCGGCGCATTAACGGACGCGTTCTTCTCCGTGGAGTACATTCCCGGGACCGGCTGGGTCTACGTGCCGATTCTGTCGAGCAGCGTGTACCTGGCAAGCGGGATCTACATGATCCTCATCATGCTCTGGGCGACCGGTGCAACCATGATCGCGTGGCAGCGGGCCGAGCAGGAGATGACCCGGCGGCAGAACGGGCTCGTTTGCGTCGGGCTCGTCTGCCTTATTGTCTGCGGTGCCCTTTCGGCGATGCTTTTCCCCCGTATGGGGATCTATCTCCCGAACCTGATCTTTGTCGGCAGCATGATCTTTGCGATCCTGATCGTATCTGCGATCCGGCAGTACGGCTTATTCTCCATGAGCCCCGAGACGGTAGTCCCCGAGATCCTGCGCACCCTCCCGGAGGGCGTGATCCTGGTAAATCCCGCCGGAAAGATTATTGTCGCAAACCTGGCGGCGGGAAAGATTCTCGGGGTTCCCGCTGAGGATCTCCCCGGGCAGACAATTGCATCGTTTCTTCCCGCAGGGGTCTGTGCCACCCTGCGATCGGCCCTTCTGGAGAAGGGATCGGTCACCGATCTGGAGGTCGGGCTTGCCCGGCGGTCCTGTACGTTCGGGAGCATTGCCGGGACCCAGGTCCGGGACCCCTACGGCCGGATCGCCGGGTTTGTACTCATCATCCGGGACATCTCCGACCGCAAGGCTGCGGAAGTCTCCTTAAAGCTTGCCAACGAGAAGATTTCCATCCTCTCCCAGATGACCCGGCATGACGTCGGGAACCTCCTCACCGCGCTTTCCGGTTATCTTGACCTGGTCCGGGAAAAGAACACCGATCCCGGGATCGTCGCCTACCTTGCATCGGCCGACGGGGTCATGGAGAAGATCTCCCGCCACCTCCAGTTCTCGCGGGAGTACCAGGAGATCGGGTCCCACGAGCCGGCCTGGCAGCCGCTCGAATCGCTGATCGAGCGGGGGATCGCGGCGTTCCCTCACGAAGGAATTGCGCTCACGGTACACGTGGACCCGGTCGAGATTTATACCGATCCGCTGGCCTTCAAGGTGATGTACAACCTGTTTGAGAATGCGATCCGGCACGGCGGCCATGTCACCCGGTTCGAGGTCTCCACAAAAACGGGGCCCGACGGGAGCCTTGTTATCGTCTTTGAGGACGATGGCAAAGGCATAAAGACCGGGGAAAAATCCCGGATCTTCGAGTTCGGGTACGGCAGCCATACCGGTATCGGGCTCTCCCTGTCCCGGGACATTCTTTTAATGACCGGGATAACCATTGCCGAGACCGGGGAACCGGGGAACGGGGCCCGGTTCGAGATCCAGGTACCTCCCGCGGCGTGGCGGTCGGTCCGGGTCCGGACCTGGTAAAGCGTTTTTTTATTTTTTTGTTTTTGTGCATCCCGGTGGGGGAGACGAACGCCTTTTTGTACAGGAAGGACAACGGGTACAGGATGATTGTTCCTGGATGGCTGCCGCCGATCCTGATCGGGATCGACCTGCTCGTAGTGATCTACGCGGTCCGTGTGGCCGTGACCGAGAAAAAGCGCTGGGGCTGGCCCCTTGCCCTCGGATTCGGGCTGTTTTTAGTAAAAGAGGTGCTGACCTATAACGGCGTGAGCCTGCCGTCCGCGGCATCGCTTGTCCTGACGGCTGCCGGCCTTGTCGCGGCGCTCTGTTCGTTCTATTTCCTTACGAAAGAGCTGCCCTCGTAAGGCGCGGCCCCGGGCCAGCGTTTTTTTTAGTTTTTTCCTGCCACGGTCACGATAAAGGTCCGGTTCCGGTACACCACATCGACATCGGAGAACCCGGCTTCCCTGAGCCACGCGAGCTGGTCGGAGAGCTTCTCGTTCTTGTCGAGCGTGTCCCGGCGTTTCAGGATCGCTTCGTGCTCTTCACGTGAAAGCGGCCCGTTTTCCAAGAAGGCATTCCAGTATTCAAGATACCTCCGGGAAAAGTACGGCGTCTCGCCCTCGGCCTGGTCGGCGTTGACAAAGAGCCCGCCGGGCACCAGGACATCGTGGATCCGGCAAAAGAGCCGGCGCTTCTCGTCCTGTCCGAGGTGGTGGATCGAGAGCGCGGAGCAGACAAGATCGTAGGGCCCGCCCAGGTCCGCCTGCGAGTAATCGCCGGTGCAGAACCGGATAGTGTCGCGGCCCCTAAACCGCTCCCGGGCTACGGCAAGCATCTTCTCCGAGATATCGAGCAGGGTGAGCGTGGCAGTCGGGTATTTTTCCAAAAGCAGCGCGGATAAGAGGCCGGTGCCCGCCCCGACATCGAGGATCCGGGGGGAGGGGTTCGGACTTTCCGCAGCCCAGACCGCAGCCCCGTAATATTCCCGCATCTGCGGGATAACGAACTCCCGCTGCGCATCGTACTCTGTCGCTACTGCATCGAAGGCTTTCCTGATGTGATCCATGCAAGGTCTCCTGTGGGCTAAAAGGATATTCCGGTATGGTTCCGGGTTGTCGATGCAGGGAGAAAAAGGTGAGTTTTGGAAGAGTGGACCGATACTCCCCCTAGCGAGACGGGTGTAGCAGTGCCACCCGCCGGGCGCGAGGGGGTCGGGGGGCGAGTCATCGTTTAACGTGTATCTTCGGATTCTGGTGGTGATTATGAAAAGATACAAAATTTGCCTCTGAAGAAATCATTACCGTAGCAGAATAAAGCTCCTCGTCGGCTTTCGCTCCTGCTGCTATGGCTACTATATGTGACAAGAAACGATCCCGATAAAAAAGGGAGTTCGCTTAAAGGAAAAACTTAGCTGCTCTCCGCCTCGAACGATTCGAGCCGCGACTGGAATGTCCCGTCCACGAAGTTTACCTGGCGGGGGTTTGCCGTCTCGCCCTCGATGGGCAGCGGGTAACAGCCAGTAAGGCAGCCCGTGCAGAGGTCCTCGCGGTCAAAGCCTATGGCTTTTACGAGCGCATCGAGCGAGATATGGTGGAGCGAGTTTGCCGTGATGCAGCGCCGGACCTCCTCCTCTTCCTTGTCGCTTGCGATCAGCTCTTTTCGGGTCGGCATATCGACGCCAAGGTAACACGGGGCCTTGATCGCCGGGGAACCGATCCGCATATGGATCTCTTTTGCCCCCGCATCCCGCATCATCTCAATGATCCGTTTCGAGGTCGTGCCCCGCACGATGCTGTCATCGACAAGGACAATCGACTTGTTCTTTAAGTGCCCCGGGATCGGGTTGAGCTTGATCCGGACCGCACGCTCGCGCTCCTTCTGGCCCGGCATGATAAAAGTCCGCCCCATGTACCGGTTCTTCATGAGGCTCTCCACAAAGGGAACCTTCGAGCGCTCCGCATACCCGATAGCGTACGCCGTTCCCGAGTCCGGCACCGGGCAGACCGAATCGACATTGACCGGTGCCTCCTCGTGGAGTTTCTGGCCGATTGCCCGGCGCACATCGTACACCAGCACCCCGTCGATAATCGCATCGGCCCGGGCAAAGTAGATGTACTCGAAGATACAGTGGGCGCAACGCCCGGCCGTTGCTATCTGCGTGCACCGGACCCCTTCCGCGTCCATCCGGATCAGCTCGCCGGGTTTTATGTCGCGAAGGAACTTCCCGCCCAGGGCATCGATTGCCACGCTCTCGGAGGCAACGATATAGCCGTTCTCGATTTTCCCGAGGCAGAACGGCTTGATGCCGAGCGGGTCGCGGAACGCGTAGATCACGCCGTCGATCATGATCACGACCGAATACGAGCCGGCCATCCGCTTCATGCAGAGGTGGACCGCGTCCTCGACGCAGTTGGAGGCGCTGATCTCCTCCATTAAGATCTTTGCAATGATCTCCGTGTCGGTCGTGGTCGTGAAGATCTGGCCGGCCTGCTCGTACTCGCGCCGGAGCTCGCAGGTGTTGACCAGGTTCCCGTTATGGGCAACCGAGATGGAGTGATCCTTGAACTGGAAATTCAGCGGCTGGATATTCTCCGGCAGGTTTGCACCGGTGGTCGGGTACCGCACATGGCCGATACCGGCCGTACCTTTGAGATCTTTTAAAACAGAAGGGGAAAACACATCGGCGACAAGTCCCTGCCCCTTGAACTTACAAAGACTTGTGCCGTCATATGTGGAGATCCCGGCACTTTCCTGGCCACGATGCTGGAGGGCATACAAGGCATAATAGAGCCGGATGGATACACCGCCAGCATCCACGATGCCAACGATACCACACATGGTACTGCTCTCTTAATGGGTCGGCGTTTTTGGTCTCTTGCTGTGCCACTTGAAGTTTTGCATCTTGGTGCTTCTTCCAAATCCGCAGGAAGAGCAGACTTTCTTCTGGGCGTGGAACGAGATCCTGCCACAGCGCCGGCAGGCGATGTGGGTCATCTTGTTCATCTTACCCATTGACGGAGTGCCTTTTGTCATGTTATTTCACCTTATGATTCCAGCGATGGCGAGATGTAGATCACGTTATCTCCACGGACGATAAGCGTGCCTACCTTTACGACCTGCCCGTTCTCAGTTTCCTCTGCCTTGTCAAGGACGAGGTTCATGTGAACGTCGTACCCCTGAAGAACTCCCCGGATCTCTCTCCCGCCTTTGAGGGAGACGATCACGGGCTGGCGGTTCAGCACCAGATCCAAAATATCCAACGGTCTTTTGGTCATACTCTAAAACCCTTGTACTACCATCGCTCTGGAGTAATATATGTGCGTGAGCACTCTACTTAAACATAGCGTAGACCGTCATGGAGCATGAAGGTTTCTGGCAGAGTGCGGCCCGCCGTGGTTTCCCCGGGGGGGAAAACCTATTTAGCCGTTTGCCGGGAGAATGTAGGTGCAGAACTATGAAAAAGATCGTCATAAAGAAACGCCATTCCATCCGGAAAGGGCAGGTTGCCGATCTCATGGACCGGCTCGCCCTCCAGATCGGCCCCTCGGCAGACCTGTTCAAGGCAGACATGATCGAGATCCTCGAGACCAATGCGGACGTTGCGATCTACCTGGTCAACAAGAAACCGCTCTTCATGGATAACGGCGACTGGGTCTTTCCGACCCTCAAAGGGGCACTCCAGATCCCCTTCCCGGAACGGATGGTCACGGTCGATGCCGGGGCGATCCCGTACGTGGTGAACGGCGCTGACGTGATGCGGCCGGGGATCGTGGCCGTGAGCGGGGACGTGAAAGCCAACGGCCCGGTCCAGATTGTCGAGGAACGCCACAAAAAGCCGCTCGCCATCGGCGTCGCGCTCATGGACGGGCAGGCAATTCTCGCGAGCGCACAGGGGAAGATGTGTAAAAGCTTCCACCATGTCGGCGATGAACTCTGGAACCTTGAGATATAATCTTTTTTTCGTGCGAAAACGGGCCAGATAAACGGCGGTTTGCCGCTTTTCCATCGATACTATTAAATAATTTTCTTCATACAGTTTTTTTATGGTTAAGATCATTGACACCCTTTTAGGCAAAAACGCCACCAGTTCCGATGACGACTATATGGAGCTGGACCTCAGTTCCTATGAAGAGCGCGGCAGTTCCGGTGCGCCGGCGCTTCTTGTGAAGATCGCAACGATCGGCGACCTCAAGGACACCCCCCGGGTAAAGGACGAGGTATACAACGGCAACATCGTGATCGTGGACATCTCGCGCCTGAAAATGGACAAGATCTCGTACGAGCGCGTCTTAAAGGACTTAAAAGAGGTTGCAAAAGACGTAAACGGCGATATCATCGGCCTCGGCGACCAGCGCTACGTGGTTCTCACCCCTATGTCGGTGAAGATCTCGCGCGACAAGATCGGCGGGGCATAAGCCCGTGCAGAAGATCGTCCCGGGACCGTGCCCCTACTGCAATACCGAGATACAATACCTTTACCAGACAGAAAATATTCCCTATTTTTCTGATATCCTCATCATTTCGGCTACGTGTCCCTCATGCGGGTACCGGTACGTCGATACCCAGATGCTCAAGAGTGCCGAGCCGGTGCGGTACGAGCTCGCGGTGACGACCGCCGGGGATCTCAGCGCGAAAGTAGTCCGGAGCATGACCGGGATCATCGAGATCCCCGAGCTCGGCGTCCGGATCGATCCGGGCCCGGCCTGCCAGGGTTTTATCACCAATGTCGAGGGCGTGCTCGACCGGATCGGCCAGGCCGTTACCGCCGGGATCCGCGACGGGACTCCCGAGGAACGGGAGAATGCCCGGGTGCTGTTCGGGAAGATGGAGGCAGTAAAAGCCGGCGAGCTGCCGGTGACCGTCATCCTCCAGGACCCGCTGGGTAACAGCGTGATCGTCTCGGACAAGGCAAAAAAGACCGCGTTTGTGCCGGAAGAACCGGAGAAGGACGGGGAGTAACCCCCGGGCCGGTACGTTTTTATCCGGCACCGGCCGCCAGCTTCAACACCCCGCACTGCCAACAGGACACGGTATGCAGCGGATGAGATGCCCGGGCTGCGGGAAGGACTACGATGTCATGGCAGGGTGCAGCTGCTGCCAGCCGTCCCCCGGCCCGTTCCGGTGCCCGGCGTGCGGGGCAGAGCTCGTCCCGTCCGGTCCCGCCTATTATTTCTCGGGATCGTACGACGAGGAATGACCGGGAATGCCGTGCGTCTAACGCCGCATTATCTCCGGAGACCCGACTGCTCTTTTACAAACGCCTTGACCCCGAAGACCGCCGGGTTGCGGCTTTTTTTGACATTCGCGCCCTCGTAGGTCCGGTCGAGTTTCAGCAAAAGCCCGCGCAGCGCCATCTTTCTTTTATCGGTGCGCTTTGTCACCTTTCCCTTGAGGTCGCTTTTTCTGATCGTTCCCTCCTCTGCCTCGCGGTGATGTTCATGGCACAGGACAATAATGGCATTTGCCGGGTTTCCCGCGGGCCGTTCGGGGCTGCTGGAGAGCATGCCGATCTGGAACACGTCGAGTTCTTCGGGCGGGAACGTTGCGCCGCAGTACTCGCAGGTGCCGACCAGCTCGCGGATCGCCCGTTTTGTCCTTGTCGTCAGGATAACGCGGGTGCGTTCGTGACGATCCGATCCGCTGGTGCCGGTCATGGTTCACGCTTCGTTAGCGTCATTACGGCAGGCGGGGGTAATACGGTTTCGGTTTTACCGTAAGAAAAAAAGAGATGCCGGGGGCACGTACTGTTCATCTGCCAAATTATCTGCAACGCCGGTAATATCCTTTCACGTGAGTTCCTTTTTTCGTTGTGTATCCATGCACATAACAATTTTTCTCGGAACTGGTGCTCTTTTTAGAAGAGGCTGAAAAACTGTTAGCATTCGATACTGAATTAAAATTAATTTGATTGGATCCCTGGGTATCAAATCCCCCGGCGGAATTTCCCGGAACGGTCGAAGTAAAATGAGGATAAGCATTGTGCCCGCTTATCTGACCCAAAGGTACAGACGCCGCTGCCACAACTCCATAAAAAAAGGAAAAGGAAAAACAAATGATCAGCATCAGTGATCCGGTTTTCACGATTCGCTGCCCCACACGAAGGTTCATTGTTTTCTAACCTCACGCTGTCAATGCGCTGAAACTTATCACTCCGATCAGAATGCACAATCCCAGATAAAAAAGTGAAGTTGCCACGCGATCTTTGCCAAGACCTTGCAGGCCGTCTTTCCCACAGTAACGCATGTACGGGCTGATGAATTTCACTGAGATAATAGTCAGGACCGATGCCACAAGCAGCATGACAAATGTCCACACGATTTCCCGGAGAATCAACCCGTCAAGGGAGAATGGTGCAATAAAGGCTCCGGCAAATACCAGGGCGTAGAGAATCAGCCATCCTAGACTGGCAATTGCCTGGGCTTTTGGGTCATCACGCATTGTCAGGAAATCTACCTCATTGAGCGCCATATCGATAAGCCACAGGAAAAATGCGGCAAGGATCGTTGTGATAATGAATGTTACAACCAGAGCAAGAGCATCAATGCCGATATTTGTCCAATCCATCGTTACCATAAATGGTAAAGAACACAGCAAAAGTATAAAATTATCTGAATAATTGACTCTGTAAAAAACTGTAAGTACCATCCTAAATTTTGTTGCGAGGGGACCACGGGTGCTCGCCGCCTCGTCGGGGCTCGCCCCGTGGAGCAAAACCATGTACGGGAAGCATAATTGAAAAATTTTCATTCCGCAGGGGGGTCAAGGGGGCTTTCCCCCTTGGGTTGCCTCCCCCTCTGGGGGAGAGAGGGGGTCACCCTCGCAAATACGGTTTGGTGAAGGGAAATGATTTCTACAGTCCCAAAAACTAAAATTCCCGTGAAAAAGTTCGGAATCAGGTAACCTGCATATCCCCGAGCCATGCGCCGGGCTTCTCGATAACTTCCCCGACCACTCTGGCCCCGGGCACCATCGCGGTCACCTTGTCCGCTGCATCGGCCGGGACAACGTAGGAGTATCCCATGCCCATGTTGAAGGTCCGGTACATCTCGACCTTCGAGATCTTCCCGGTCTCTTCGATCCAGCGGAAGATCTCCGGGGGCGTGAGCGGGTTGTCGAACCGGAACCCGAACTTGCTGAGCCGCAGGAAATTCAACAGGCCGCCGCCCGTGACGTGGCACATGCCGTGCACCGTGCAGGCATCGGCAACTGCAAGGCTCTCGTGGTAGATCCTTGTCGGGGTCAACAGTTCGCGGGCGATTGTCTTACCGTTACTGAGTTTTTCATCGTAGTCCGCGTGCTGCTCCACGACCCGGCGGGCGAGCGAGAGGCCGTTGCTGTGGATGCCGGTTGACGGGACGCCAACGATCTTGTCGCCGGGCCGGATCTTCTCGCCCGTCACGATCTTTTGCTTGTCCTGGATGCCAAAGCAGGTGCCGGCAAGATCGAGGCCGTTGATGAGCCCTTTTAGGGACGCGGTCTCGCCGCCCACGATATCGATGTTCGCCTGCTTTGCGCCCTCGTTGAGGCCGATCCCGATCTGCGCCATCTGCTCAATCGAGAGCCGGTCGGTGGCAATGTAGTCCACGAACGCGACCGGCTCCATATGCATCACGTAGAGATCGTTCACGTTCATCGCAATGCAGTCGATCCCCACCGTGCTCCAGTCCCCGACCTTGTCGGCAACGAGCATCTTTGTCCCCACGCCGTCGGTAGTGAGCGCGAGCGCCTTTGGCCCAAAATCGATGAGACCCGCAAAGTGGCCCACGTTCCCGAGCATCGTGTAGTTGCCCTTCCGCCGGTAGCTCAGGTTTTTGATGAGCGCCTTGATTGCCGTTGCTTCGAGATCGATATCCACACCGGCCTTGCTGTATTCGCTTTGTGTCATTCGCTTTCCTCCGAGAGCCTGAATTCGTCGTGGAGCACGCGGACCGCCCGCGGGCCGTCCTCCTGCTTTACCACAAAGGAGATGTTAGCCTCGCTCGACCCCTGCGAGATCATCATCACGTTCACGCCGGCTGCCCCGAGCGCCGTGAAGATCCGCCCGCCCGTCCCGGCCGCGCCTGCCATGCCGGCGCCGACCACGGCGACCGCACAGACATCCCGGTTGTGCGAGACCTCGCGGACGATCCCGTCTTTGACGAGAAATTCGAGCGACTCTACCGCCGCGTCGAGGTGCGACTCGTCAACGATGAGCGAGATGTTCGCCTCGCTCGACCCCTGCGTTATCATCATCACGTTCACGGCCTTGTCGGCAAGAGCCGAGAAGATCATCTTTGCAACCCCGGGCCTGCCGATCATCTGGGCGCCGTTGATGTTGATGGACGCAACCTTGTCGATGTAGGTGAGCGCCTTTACCACCCGGTTGTCCCGGTGGCCGTTTCTTACGATCATCGTGCCCGGGTAGGTCGGGTTGAAGGTGTTTTTTACCCGGACAAGGATGTTTTTGCGCATGGCCGGATCGATCGAGCGCGGGTGCATGACCTTTGCGCCGAAGTACGAGAGCTCCATGACCTCGATGTAGGAGACGCTCGTTAAGACCCGGGCATCGTTAATCACCCGCGGGTCGGAGGTCATGATGCCGTCCACATCGGTCCAGATCCAGATCTCGT